>NZ_FXUY01000001.1:1809642-2111250 GCF_900182985.1 Pseudomonas helmanticensis
ACACTTCGTTCATTTTGTGGGTGATATAGATGATGCCTTTGCCCTGTGCCTTGAGGTCGGCAATGATCGAGAACAGGTGCGCCACTTCCTTGTCGGTGATGGCCGAGGTCGGCTCATCCATGATCAGGATGTCGGAGTCGTAGGACACCGCTTTGGCGATCTCGACCATCTGCCGTTCGGCGATGCTCAGGTTGCCGACCTGCTCCTCGGGATCGAGGTTGATGCGCAGGCGCTCGAGCAATTGCGCGGTGCAGCGATGCATCTCGCGGTGATCGATCATGTGCAGGCCATTGAGCTGTTCGCGACCGATCCAGATGTTTTCGGCGATGCTCATGTGCGGCATCAGGTTGAGCTCCTGGTGGATCATCGCGATCCCCGCCTGCAACGCCGCCAACGGTGTTTCAAATACCACCGGTTTGCCGCGCAGACGCAGTTCGCCGGCGTCGGGCTGGTAGATACCGGCGATGATTTTCATCAGCGTCGATTTACCCGCGCCGTTCTCGCCCATCAGCGCCAGCACCGAGCCCGGGCGCACACGCAATTGCACATTGGACAAGGCCACCACACCCGGAAAACCCTTGCTGATGTTGGTGATTTCCAGCAGGTACGGTTCATCGACAAAGGTCGTTGCTGGCTGGATGCCCGCCAACGGGAGGGTGCTCGAAGCAGTCGCTGAAGCGAACATGATCAGGTACTCCATCAGCAAGGTCGCCGCAGCCACCTTGCGTGTTTATTGTTGTTATTGAACCGACGGACTATTTGAAGGTGTCGACGTTTTCCGGAGTGATCAGGCGATACGGTACCCAGACGTTCTGCTCGACCGCCTCGTTTTTCGCCATCTTCACGGCGGTGTCGATGGAACCGTCAGCCTGGCCTTTGGCGTCCTGGAACACCGAGACGGCCATGCTGCCTTTCTTGATCGCGTTCAACCCGTCGGGCGTACCGTCGACACCGGCGATCAGCACGCTGCCTTTGTCTACACCGGCCTGCTGCAGGGCCATGGCGGCGCCAATGGCCATTTCATCGTTGTTGGAGACCACCGCATCGAACTTGCGGCCCTGGGTCAGCCAGTCATTGACCAGCGTCATGCCTTTATCGCGCAGCCAGATACCGGTCTGTTCCTGCTCGACCTTGATGTTCGGGTATTTCGCCAGCACCTCTTTCACGCCCTTGGTGCGGTTGGTCGTGGAGTTGTTGGCGAGGTCGCCGAGCAGGATGACGATTTCGCCCTTGCCACCCATTTTGTCGGCGAGGTACTGCATCTGCATTTCGCCAGCTTCAAGGTCGTTGGAAGCGACCGTGACCACGCCTTTGGGCAGCTTCAGATCATCGGGACGGCGGTTGACGTAAACCAGCGGGATGCCCGCCTTCACTGCGGCTTCGGTGATTTTGCGGGTCGCGGCGGTATCCACCGGGTTGACGACAATCGCATCGACTTTCTGACTGATGAAACTTTCGACCTGGCTCAACTGCTTGACCACATCGCTGCGCGCGTCTTCGAATTGCAACTTGACGCCATCGGGATAGGACTTGGCCTTGCTGTCCATGGATTCGCGCAGGTACGTCAGCCAGGTGTCATCGAACTGCGACATGCTCACGCCGATGCGCATGTCGGCCAATGCTGCGCCGCTGGCGAACAGCAGGGACAGGGCAAGTGCGGTGAAACGGATCGGGGTCTTCATGAAAGGTCTTTCTCCACATTCTTGTTGGTTTTATGGATGAGGCGTGACGATTTCAGTGAACGGGCAAACGGACGATCGGGGCGCCGGGGATGCAGCAGACCAGGGCACCGTTGCGCTCGACGCAGAGCAGGCGAACGAAGAAATGTAACGAGGCGCGAGGCAGGTCGCGAAAGAAGCGTTGCGCGAGGCGTAAAACAGACAGTGCAGCGTTGAAGGTTTTCATCGACGGTACCTGGTTTCTGTTTCTTGTTTTTGGTTCGCCCTGCTCTCATTCAAAACTGAGATCGGACGTGGATGTCGGTAACCTGCAAACGACATTATTGGAAATTTAATTCTAATTCAACTCATTTTAGAATTTTATTCTAAATTTGTTCCAACCGCTTCGAACGCCGGCAAATCGATCACTTGGCCACGCTCGGCACTCAGCCGTGCGGCGTCCAGAACGCGGGTGGCAGCCAGTGCATCACGGGCCTCCACGGGCAATGGGCCGCCGTTGTGTAACGCGGTTTGTAGCTGCAGATAGAACTGATTCCAGCAGCCCCGTTCCGACGGCACCCGCTCTCGAATCTCGCCCTGTTCGAACCAGCCCCAACGGCGATGCTCTTCGACGCCCCAGCGCTCGCCCGCCGATTTCGGCGAAAGCCCGGCCAACGCCTGAGCTTCCTGACCGTCGAGGCCATCGACGCTGTAGCAACCCTGTGTGCCGGTGACGCGAAAGCGCGGGCCAGGGGTGTTTTGCAGGCAACTGCCGCCCAGGTGCGAGATCACTCCGCTGGCATGGGTCAGCGAGACGAAAAAACCGTTGTCGTAGGTCTGCCCTTTTTCCAGGTAATCCAGTTCGCCGTACACGCGGCTGACCGGGCCGAACAGCAGCAGCGCCTGATCGACCAGATGGCTGCCGAGATCGCGCAGGAACCCGCCGCCACTGCCGTTGTTCACCGATTGCGGCGAGTAGCGTTCGACCCGCGATTCGAAGCGGGTGACCTGCCCCAACGCACCGGATTCGATGAGTTTGCGCACCGTGAGGAAATCGGAATCCCAGCGGCGGTTCTGATAAACGCTGAGCCGCACGCCCTGGCGCTCGGCCATGGTGATCAAGGTCTGCGCCTGTTGCGCATCGGCGGCGAAGGGTTTGTCACTGACCACCATCACCCCGTGCTCGAGGCCATCGAGCACCAGCGCCGGCCGCCCCTTCAGCGGCGTGGAAATAACCAATACATCGACACCCGCCTCGACCAGTTGGCCAATGCTGTCGAAGGCCGGCACGCCGGGGTACTCGGCAGCGAGCAACTGTCGGCGCTCGGCGGAACGCGTGACCACACCGGCGAAGGTCGCCCCGGGCAAACTGCTAATCAGCGGGGCATGAAAAAACCGGCCGCCATGGCCGTAACCGACAAGTCCGATACGCATGATTCGACTCCTTCTTGATCGTTCCCACGCTCTGCGTGGGAACGCATCAATGGACGCTCTGCGTCCGCTGGTGGGACGCGGAGCGTCCCGGGCTGCATTCCCACGCGGAGCGTAGGGACGATCAGTCAAGGGATAGGTGCGGCCTCAGCGGCAAAGTTCGCTTTTGACCCGCTCCAGCATCATCCGGTTGGACTCGTCCGGCCGGTCTTCCCAGGCGAACACCGAGACCGTGGCGATGCCGTCGAACTTGATCTCGCGCAACGTGCCGAAAAACGCTGCCCAGTCGACTTCGCCCTGACCGATGTCCAGATGCTGATGCACGGTGGCGGTGACGCCCGGCGGATTGACGATATAGCGCAACCCGGACGAGGCCTTGTGGTTGTAGGTGTCGGCGATGATCAGGTGGCTGAGTTTCGAACCGGCGTACTTGAGCATCGAGGCAATGTCACCGACGCCGTCGTCGTAGAAAAACGTGTGTGGCGCGGCATAGAGGTAGTTGACCCAGTCGCGGTCCAGCCCGCGAATGATGTCCACCGACTCGTTGTTGCGCTCACAGAAGTCATACGGATGCGCCTGAATATCCAGTTTGATGCCTTCGCGTTCGAACTCGGGGATCAATTCATCCATGGAGCGCATGAACTGGTTTTCGCACACCAGCGGGTTATCCGATTGACCGGTGAATTCCGTGTTGACCAGCTCGCAATCCATCGCCACGGCAATCTGAATCGCGCGTTTCCAGTTACGCACGGCGGCCACGCGCAAGCCTTCGTCGGCGGCAGCCCAGTGGTACATCGGTAATAACGAAGACAGTTTGACCCCGGTGTCGCTCAGGGCTTTGCGAAACTCCTTGATGCGCGCCTTGTCGACGCGCGGCGCCTTGTAGAACGGCAGAAAATCTTCCCGGGGGGACAGCTCGATGTGTTCGTAACCGAGCTCGGCAACCTTGTCGACCATCTTGCCCAGGGACAGATTGCGGTACATGTAAGGATCCAGTGCGATGCGCATGTCTTTCTCCTGTTGATCGTTCCCACGCTCTGCGTGGGAACGCCGCCATGGACGCTCTGCGTCCGTGTTGTGACGCAGAGCATCACGGGATGCATGCCCACGCGGAGCGTGGGAACGATCAATCAGCCGTAGAAATGTGGGCGTTCTGGCAGGGTGACTTTGACGATCTGCCCGCTGTTTTGCGCTTCGATGCAGGCGTCCGCTGCGACCGCTGCGGCGAAGCCATCCCACGCCGAAGGGCCACCGACCTGGCCTGCGCGCACGCCGTCGATGAAGGCCTGCAACTCAACGTCGTAGGCGCCAATGAAGCGATCCTTCCAGTCCATCAGAATGGCGTTCGACAGCTTCGCGCCGCTGCGCATTTGCACCTGTTGCGGCTCGGGCAGTTTGGCGATCCCGGTCTCCCCCACCACTTCGCACTGAATGTCGTAGCCGTACTGGCAATTCACAAAGACCTCGACGTCGATACGCGTGCCCTTGGCGGTTTCCAGCAGGACGATTTGCGGGTCTTTCAAATGCGCCAGCGCTTTGCTCGATTTGCGCGGGAACACCACTTGCACCGACACGTAATCGTCGTCGAGCAACCAGCGCAGCACATCCAGTTCGTGGATCAGCGTGTCGGTGATCGCCATGTCGGTCTTGTAGTTTTCGCCCACGCTCGGGTTGCGGTGGGCGCAGTGCAGCATCAGCGGTTCGCCGATCTGGCCGCTGTCGATCACCGCTTTGAGCGCGCGATAACCTTCATCGTACGGCCGCATGAAACCGACCTGCACCAGACGCTTGCCGTGGGCGACTTCGGCTTCGACGATTTTGCGGCAGCCGGCAGCAGTGACCGCCAGCGGCTTCTCGCAAAATACCGGTTTGCCGGCGGCAATCGCTGCGAGCACGAACTCTTCGTGGCTCGGCCCCCAGGACGTGACAAGGATCGCCTCGACCTCTGGCGCCTTGATCAGCGCATGACCGTCAGGATAGACCTCGGCGGTCAGTTTCAGATCGGCAACGACTTTCGCTGCTTGCTGCAAATTGATGTCGGTGACCGCGACGACCTGACTGTTGAGCAAGGTCTGGCTGCAACGACGGATGTGATCCTGGCCGATGGCCCCGGTTCCGATGACGCCAATCTTCAAAGCCATGCGATTCTCTCCTGCGAGATTATTGTTCGATTCAGGGGCAATCAGTACTGACGGGCCTTGGCCAGTCGTTCATTAAGGGTCTTGGCCACCGCATCGGTGCGTGCGCTGGTCGACACCTGCGCCACACCGACCCGCCACCACGACAGGTATTTGTGGATCATGGTCTTCGGCAGCACCTTGATATCGATCAGCGTCGACACCGTCTGCAAGCGCGCATCGCCCAGTGCCGCTTGCAGCTCTTCGACGTTATTCACCTTGTAAGTCTTGCAGCCATAAGCCGCCGCACTCATGGCGAAATCCACCGGCACGAAACCGCCGTCGAGCTTACCGGTCTCGGGATTGCGAAAACGGAACTCGGTGCCGAAGCTGTCCATGCCGTGTTCCATCTGCAAATTGTTGATGCAACCGAAAGTCATGTTGTCCAACAGCACCACGTTGATCTTGCGGCGCTCCTGAATCGAGGTCGCCAGCTCCGAGTGCAACATCATGTAGGAGCCGTCACCGACCAGTGCGTAGACCTCGCGGTCAGGCTCGGCGAGCTTCACGCCCAACGCGGCGTTGACTTCGTAACCCATGCAGGAATAGCCGTATTCAACGTGGTAAGTGTTGACGCCCTTGCTGCGCCAACTGCGCTGCAAGTCGCCGGGCAGACTGCCGGCAGCGGCGACGATCACCGCGTCGTCGGCCAGGGTTTCATTGAGTACGCCGAGCACGCGGCTTTGGGTCAGGCACGAACCGGTGAGCTCGATGAATTCACGCAGCACGGCCGGGTCCATGTGGTCGTTGATTTCCGGGACGAAATCCTTGGCCTGGTAGTCGACCTGATAGATCCGCTCGACCTCCTCATCCAGTTGCGCCTTGGCTTGGCGCGGTTGCTCGCCCCAGCTCGAGCGGTAATCGCCCAGTGCTCGCGACAACGCCTGCAATCCGGTTTTGGCGTCGGCGAGCAATTGCACGCCGTCGAGTTTCAGCGCATCGCACGGGCTGATGTTGAGGTTGAGAAATTGCACGTCCGGGTGCTGAAACAGCGATTTCGACGCCGTGGTGAAATCGCTGTAACGGGTGCCGACACCGATGATCAGATCGGCCTCACTGGCCAGCAGATTCGCCGCCAGGCAACCGGTTTCACCGATGCCGCCAACGTTCAGCGGATGGCTGGACACCACCGCGCTCTTGCCGGCCTGGGTTTCTGCGAAAGGAATGTCGAAGCGTTCGGCGAACGCCTGCAACGCCGCATTGGCCCCGGAGTAACGCACACCGCCACCACAGATGATCAGCGGTTTGCGCTTGCCTTTGAACAGTGCCAGCGCGTCGCCGAGCATCGCTTCGGTGGCCGGACGACGTTCGATGCGGTGCACGCGTTTTTGCAGGAAATAATCCGGGTAGTCGTAGGCTTCGGCTTGCACGTCTTGCGGCAAGGCCAGCGTCACGGCGCCGGTTTCGGCAGGATCGGTGAGCACGCGCATGGCGTGGATCGCCGCCGTCATCAACTGCTCGGGACGGTTGATACGGTCCCAGTATTTGCTCACGGCTTTGAAGGCGTCGTTGGTGCTGATGCTCAAGTCGTGGAACTGCTCGATCTGTTGCAGCACCGGGTCGGGTTGGCGGCAGGCGTAGACATCGCCGGGCAACAGCAGCAAGGGAATGCGGTTGGCGGTGGCCGTGGCGGCAGCGGTGATCATGTTGGCCGCGCCGGGGCCGACCGAAGAGGAACAGGCGTAGATCTTGCGCCGCAGGTGTTGCTTGGCGAAACCGATGGCAGCGTGCGCCATGCCCTGCTCGTTGCGGCCCTGATGGACGATCAAGTCGCCGCTGTCCTGCTCCAGCGCCTGACCGAGGCCGAGCACGTTACCGTGACCGAAAATAGTGAAGATCCCGGCGACGAATTTGCTTTCAACCCCATCGACCTCGATGTACTGGTTATCGAGGAATTTCACCAGGGCCTGGGCCATGGTCAGTCTTGTTGTGGTCATAACCAATCCTTCAAAAGTACACCAACCCCTGTAGGAGCCGCCGAAGGCTCGGGCCGCGTTCGGCAGCTCCTACACGGGGTTTGTCAGGTCAGGGAGTTTTGCAGGTGGGCCATGCTGGCGCCGATGGCTTGGCGGATATCCGTCAGGCCATGCACGCTGTCGGCGAATGGCTCGAATGACAGGTAACCGTCGTAGCCACTGGCGAGCAGCTGTTCGATCTGCGCGGCATTCCCGAGTATGTCGCCCTCGCCCACCAGCACGCGATGACCATCACGAATGCTGTTCAGCGGTGCCTCGGCATCTTCGACGCCGGAGATATGCACCAGCCCGGTCAGCTCGGGAAAGAACTCCTGCTCCCTGGCCAAATGATGGTGGAAGGTGTCATGCACCAGACGGAAGACATCCAGCCCGCCGACCGCCTTGATCGCCTCCACCGCCGTGTATTTGCGACGCAGGGAACACTCTTCGAAGCCCAGCGGCTCGACGAAACCAAGGATGCCGTGATCGCGCAGAATCGGCGCCAGTTCAGACAACGCGGTGCGCAAACCCGCCGCGCGTTCGGCCTGGCTGCGGCGGTCGGCACGATCATTCAGCGGGCACATGACCAGGCCCTGCGCGCCGCAATCGCGGGCATACGCGGCGAGCTTCAAGGCCTGCGCACGACGCTGGTCATTCCACACATCAAACGGATACAGCGCATTGATCGACAGCACGGTGATGCCTTTCGCCGCGCACAATTCACGCACTTGCTCCGGAGCGGTGCCGTCTTCGATCTCGACACCCTTGAGGTCGTTACGAATCTCGATGGCGTCGGCTTTCAGGGTTACCGCCAGTTCAATGAAGGCCGGCAGGGACAAGCGTGGCGCGACCATACGGTTCAGGGCGAAACGCAGGGGTTTGCTCATGACAGTGGTTCTCCGCAGAAAGACGTTATTTGGCGGTGGGCATGCTGAATTCAGGGCCTTTGGCGATGCTGTCGGGCCAACGCTGCATCACGCTTTTGTAGCGGCTGTAGAAACGAATGCCTTCCTCGCCATAAGCGTGATGATCGCCAAACAGCGAGCGCTTCCAGCCACCGAACGAGTGCCACGCCATCGGCACTGGAATCGGCACGTTGATACCGACCATGCCGACCTTGATCGTGCGCGCAAACGCCCGGGCGATGCCGCCGTCACTGGTGAAGCACGACACGCCGTTGCCGAACTCATGGGCATTGATCAACGCCACGGCGCTGGCGAAATCGGGGACGCGAACGATGCCCAGCACCGGGCCGAAAATCTCTTGTTGGTAGATGCTCATCTCGGTGCTGACGTTATCGAACAGCGTCGCCCCGACGAAGAAACCGTTCTCCGCGCCCGGCACCTTGAAGTTGCGCCCATCGACGATCAGTTGCGCACCTTGCGCCACGCCTTCATCGATAAAACCTTCAACCTTGGCCTTGTGGTCAGCCGTCACCAACGGCCCCATATCGCTGTCGCCCTGCATGCCGTTGCCGACTTTCAGCTGATCGATGCGTGGCAGCAGTTTTGCGATCAGCTGGTCGCCGACATCACCCACCGCGACGGCAATCGAAATCGCCATGCAGCGCTCGCCCGCCGAGCCATAAGCCGCGCCGATCAAAGCGTCTGCGGCTTGATCGAGATCAGCATCGGGCATGATGATCATGTGATTTTTCGCGCCGCCCAGTGCCTGCACACGCTTGCCGCGCGCGGTCGCTTGCTGATGGATGTATTCGGCAATCGGCGTCGAGCCGACAAAGGAAATCGCCTCGATGTCCGGGTGTTGCAGCAAGGCGTCCACCGCGACTTTGTCACCCTGCACGACGTTGAACACGCCATCGGGCAACCCGGCTTCGGTGAGCAATCGCGCCATCAGTAGACTTGCCGACGGATCGCGTTCCGACGGCTTGAGGATGAAGCAGTTACCGGTGACCAGCGCCAGCGGGATCATCCACAGCGGCACCATCACCGGGAAGTTGAACGGCGTCACCCCGGCGCACACACCGAGTGGCTGACGCAGGTTCCAGTTGTCGATGCCGCCGCCGATGTTGTCACTGAAATCGGTTTTCAGCAGGTTCGGCGCGCCACAGGCGTACTCGACGATCTCGATGCCACGGGTCACCTCACCCTTGGCGTCGGAGAGCACTTTGCCGTGTTCGCGGCTGATGATTTCCGCCAGCTCGTGGTGGTGGCGGTCGAGCAGTTCCTTGAACTTGAACATCACCCGCGAACGGCGCAGCGAAGACTGCTCCGACCACGCCGGGAACGCCTGCAGCGCCGAGGCTACCGCTTCGTCGACGGTTTTCTGGCTGGCCAGCGTTACGCGCGCCTGCACTGCACCAGTGGCTGGATTGAACACATTGCTGAAGCGTTCGCCGCCGCTGTCCTGCACCTGACCGTTGATGTAATGGCCCAAAACCTGGGTGTCGCTCATTGTTGTTGTTCTCCGTGCAAGTGCTGGAATTCAGAGGTCGAGCAGCCAACTGTGCTGAGGATCGTTATGGAACTGCCAGACCCGCTTCGGCCCGGCCATCACGTTCAGGTAATAGGACTCGTAGCCGTACGGCACGCTGACCGGGTGATAACCCTTAGGCACCACGACCAGATCGCTGTTTTCCACGGCCATGGCCTGATCGATGCTGCGGTCGTCGGTGTACACGCGCTGGAACACAAAGCCCTGTGGCGGGTTGATCTGGTGGTAATAGGTTTCTTCGAGAAAGCTCTGGTGTGGCAGGTCATCGGTGTCGTGCTTGTGCGGCGGGTAGCTCGACGAATGCCCGGACGGCGTGCGCACCTCCACCACCAACAGCGAATGCGCAGGCTCGGTGTCCGGGAGGATGTCGCAGACGTAACGGGTGTTTGCGCCTTTACCACGCACACTGCGCTTCATGCTGTCGGGCCTGATCAGCCGTGGGCCGAAAGCGTGGTCGGGCGAGCCGGGCGCGGCACACACGGCGATTTGCACGTCGCTGAGCGCGGTCACCTGGGCCTGACTGCCCGGCGGCAAATAGGCGGCGAACGGCGACTTGTCTTCAAACACCGATTGCCGATCGCCAAGGTTGTCCCAGTCGAACGCGCCCTGCCCCGGTGCTTCGCCTTTGAGGCTGATGCGCCCGCTGAGCAGCACCAGGCACAACTCCTTATCGCCGGCAGCCACCGGCAAGGTTTCGCCGAGACTCAAGCGATACGCGGCGAACCCGACGTATTCCAACTCACCCTTGGCCAACTCGACCATGCTTCGGCCACTGGCGTTGCTCTTGACCAAAAGGCTCATCAGCGGGTCCTCTCGTCGAGCAGCGCACGCAAGGTGTCGAAGCCTTTTTTCGCGTAGACATAACTCGGCGCCACGGCTGGATCCTGCTCGGCCTCGACCACCAGCCAACCGTGGTAATCGGCGGTCAGCAGCACATCGAGCAACGCGCCGAAATCGATATCGCCATCGCCCGGCACGGTGAACGTGCCGTTGATGATGCAGTCGGGGAAACTCCAGAGGTTATTGCGCGCCAGTTGCACCACCGGTTTGCGCACGTCCTTGAAATGCACGTGGCAGATGCGTTCGATGTGTTTGCGCAGCACCTGCAACGGCTCGCCGCCGCCCATGTAGCAGTGACCCGAATCGAACAGCAGGCCGACTTCGCTGCCGGTCAGCGCCATCAACTTGTCGATGTCCGACGGCGATTCCACATAGGCGCCCATGTGGTGGTGATAGGCCAGACGCACACCCTGCGACAGGGTGAAACGCGCCAGCTCGGTGAGCTTGTCGGCGTATGCCTGCCAGGCTTGTTCGGTGTGGAAACGCGGGCGTTCGACCAAAGCAATACGCTGGCCTTGAATCGAGTCAGCGACCTCACCGTAAACCAGCACTTTGGCGCCATTCTTCGCCAGCAGCTCGACGTGGCTGCCGATGGCGTCGATTTCTTCGGCCACCGAACGGCGCGCCAGACGGCTGGAATACCAGCCGGAAACCAGCGCCAGATCGTAAGGCCGCAGCACGTCAGCGACGCCTTTGGCATCCTTGGGAAACTTGCCGTTGAGCTCAAAACCTTCGTAGCCGATCTCCTTGCCTTCGCTCAGCGCCGTGCTCAGCGGCGTCTCGCCACCGAGGGACGGCAAGTCATCGTTGCTCCAGGAGATCGGGTTGATGCCAATTCGGATAGCGGGCATGGCTGCACCTTTTATTGTTTTGAAAATCTTCAAACCAACGCAGATCCCCTGTGGGAGCGGGCTTGCTCGCGAAGGCGGTGTGTCAGGCGACAACAAAGTTGAATGTGCCGACCTCTTCGCGAGCAAGCCCGCTCCCACATGGGGTTATGCGGTATTTTTTCAGGATCGCGATGAGCGCCACGCCTCGATCAATTCGACAAACGTGCCCTGCACCTGCCTGATCAGCGTTTCATCGTCGATCTCGCCGGCCATCCACGCCCGGCTCGGCGCCTGGAAAATCGTCCGGCCCACGGCAAACCCTCGGCAAGTCCGGCTCTGACTCGCCTGCTGAAACCCTGCGGCCAATTCCGCCGCCGGCGCATTCAGCCCCAGCAGCACCACGCCACGGCAGTACGGATCGCGCTCTTGAATCAACTCATCGAGCTGTTGCCATTCCTCGGCACTTTGCGCCTCGATCTTCCACCACGCCGGATAAATGCCCAGGTTGTAGAGGCGTTTCAGCGAGCGATAAAGTACGTCCGGGTGCGCCGCCGGCAGATCCTTTGGTGGAATAATTTCCAGCAGCAGTTCATGCCCACTGACCAGCGACGCCTGATACAAACCCTTGATCTGCGCTTCCTGCTCCAGGCGCAGCAGAGGTTCATCATCCGGGTGAAACTGCACCAGACACTTGATGATCTGCTCCTGTGGCCAGGCAATCAGATTGCTGCCCACCGAGCGCCCGTGCTCGAACGCCAGCGGCCGCGAACCCTGCACCTCCACCGGGCGCGCCACCCACCAGCCACGCCCGGTAGCAGCGTTCAGCGAGTCCTGACCAAAACGCTGATCGGCCAGCAGCCCGACGTCGGCCTCAATGCCCTGCTCACGCAAATCGGCTTCGACGCGCTCCACGGCCTGGATGAAAAGTTGTTTGAGTTGGCAGATCGCGTCGAGATCGCGTCCGCCCTTGTGCGCCAGTTCCACCAGTTGCCCGCGATGATCGAAGGCAAAGATGAACAGCTGCTTCCACTGTTTGCGCGGCACGCTGACTTGATGCAGTCGCTGCAGGGTGACGTCCTGATCCGGCCGGGTGATCGGAACCGGGCTGTCGAACAGATAATCGAGTTCGGCACGGGTCGGCATCGCCGGTGCACAAGCATGCCGCGACACCACCAGACCGCCGCAGGCATTGGAGAGCTGGCAGCAACGCTCGTCGCTCGCATCCTCCAGCCAACCGGCGAGGAAGCCCGACATGAACGCATCGCCAGCGCCCAACACGTTGAGCACTTCAACGCGCACGCCGGGGTAAATCGCGCCGTCTTCAAGACGCACCGGAATCACCCCGTGAATCACCGTGCAGCCCTTCGGGCCGAGCTTGACCACCAATGTCGCCGCACTGACCCGCCGCACATTGCGCAACGCGGTGAGCAAATCCTCCGAGCCACCGGCAATCAGAAACTCCTCTTCGGTACCGACGATCAGGTCAAAACGCGGGAGGATTTTCTGCACATGCTGGCTGACGTTCTGATCGGCGACAAAACGGGTTTCGCCGTCCGCCTTACCGGCCAGGCCCCACAACACCGGGCGATAGTCGATGTCGAGGATGCGTTTGACGTTGTGCTTCTCGGCGTAATCCAGGGCCTGGATGCTCGCCTTGTAGACACCGTCGGTGGAGAAATGCGTGCCGGTGATCAGCAAGGCTTTGCTGGAGGCGATAAAGGCTTCGCTGATGTCTTCGGCGCGCAGCGCCATGTCGGCGCAGTTCTCGCGGTAGAACACCAACGGAAAGGTTTCGCGGTCCTTGAGACCGAGCAGGACCATGGCGGTCAGACGTTCCGGATCGACCTTGATACCGCTGACGTCGCAACCTTCACGGGCCAGCGATTCAAGCAGAAAACGGCCCATGTGGTCGTCGCCGACCCGGCTCAACATCGCCGACTTGAGGCCCAGCCGCGCGGTGCCGAAGGCGATATTGGCGGAGGAGCCGCCGAGGTATTTGGCGAAGCTGGACACGTCCTCCAGCCGCGCGCCGACTTGCTGCGCATAGAGGTCGACGCCAAGGCGCCCCAGGCAAATCAGATCCAATTGACGCCCACTGGCAAAACGAGTCTGGCCCATGCTGGCTCCTGTTATTTTTATCAGCCTGCGTTCGGGACGGTGGCCGTGCCGAACACTCTTGGTGGATGCAGACTAAAACGACTGGAACCGAACAATCAATAAATATTCCAAATAATTTTTACGTGGAATATTTTTTCCAATAAACTTTTGTACGACCGTCCTAGCCGCAGTGCATCGATTCAGCAGCGTGAGCGCCGATTGCATGCCGGAGATTTTATTCCGGCCTACCCTGTAGACTGCGCACAGCCCACCTATTGTCAGGGGCTGACCGATTCGTCAGCCCTATAAGAACAAGCCAGAAGGATTCTTTATGTCCCGCACCGATCAGCCGGCTACCGACGAGCCAACGTCCGAGCGCGACCTCGCCAGCCCCCCGATCAATGCCGAGCGCCTGCTGCAACTGATCACCGAAGAATATGAAGCCCTGCCGCGCCAGCTCAAACGCATCGCCAGTTACATGAGCCAGCAGAGCGACCGGATCATGGTCGATCGCATCAGCGACATCGCCCGCGAGTGCGAAGTGCACCCGTCGGCCATCGTGCGTTTCTCGCAGCGCTTCGGCTTCAGCGGTTTCAGCGAAATGCAGGCCTTGTTCCGCGAGGCCTACACGCACAAAGCCACGCCGGTGCAGAACTACCAGCAACGCATCCGCAGCATGATCGCCAACAAGTCGCAGAAGGCCAGCGGCGGCGACCTCGCCCGTGAATGCATCGACGCCACCCTCTCCGGCATCGAACGTCTCGGCCAGGAACTCGACGACGCCGCGTTCGAAAAAGCCGTCGACCTCGTCGTCAACGCCGACAACATTTACGTGGTTGGCGTGCGCCGCTCCTTCGCGGTCGCCGACTACCTGGTCTACAACCTGCAACACACCAACAAGCGCATCCACCTGGTCTCCGGTCTCGGCGGCAGCTACCGCGAACAGATGCGCAGCGTGCGCGCCAACGATCTGGTCATCGCAATCAGCTTCACCCCGTACGCCAAGGAAACCCAACACTGCCTGCGCATCGCCCAGCACCATCAGGCGAAAACCCTGATCCTCACCGACAGCAACCTCTCGCCGCTGGCCAAACGCGCGAACACCGTGTTGCTGGTCAACGAAGGCAGCTCCTTCGCCTTCCGCTCGCTGAGCGCGACGTTGTGCCTGTGCCAGGCGCTGTTCATCGCCGTCGCCTATCGCCTGGAACTCAAGGTCGACGAAATTCACGAACAGGTCGGCTTCGACGACTGACAATTC
This sequence comes from Pseudomonas helmanticensis, assembly GCF_900182985.1. Lineage (NCBI taxonomy): Bacteria > Pseudomonadati > Pseudomonadota > Gammaproteobacteria > Pseudomonadales > Pseudomonadaceae > Pseudomonas > Pseudomonas helmanticensis. The sequence continues at coordinate 1,824,343 of NZ_FXUY01000001.1, forward strand.
CTTCAAGCTCGGCTAGGTTATGCCTTCCCACCGGTTCGACTTGAAGGAACGCGTCATGAAACTGATCGGCATGCTCGACTCTCCTTACGTGCGGCGCGTGGCGATCTCCGCCAAACGCTTAGGCATCGACCTCGAACACGAGGCGGTCTCGGTGTTCCGCCACTTCGAGCAATTCCAGCAGATCAACCCGGTGGTCAAAGCGCCGACGCTGATTCTCGATGACGGCGTGGTGCTGATGGACTCCACGCTGATCCTCGACTACCTCGAATCTGCTACAGGCAAAAGCTTGCTGCCGACCGACTTGAGCCAACGCGCCCGCGCCCTGCGCCTGATCGGCCTGAGCCTCGCCGCCTGCGAAAAAGCCGTGCAGCTCTACTACGAACGCAACCTGCGCCCGGCCGACATCCAATACCAGCCGTGGATCGAACGCGTCGAAAGCCAACTCGCCGCCGCGTTCACCGCGCTGGAAACAGAACTCGACACCCACCACTTGCCCACCGACGGCACCCTCGCCCAGGACGGCATCAGCCTTGCTGTCGCCTGGAGCTTCACCGGCCTCGTCGTGCCCGACCAGATCGACAACGACCGCTACCCGCGCATCGCCCAATACACTGCATACGCGGAAAGCCTCGAAGCCTTCATCAGCACACCGATGACCTGACCATGAGCGCCACCGAAACTGCCGCTCCCGCCCTCAAGGAAATCTTCAACGCCGAACGCTTGCGGCATATCGCCGACGAAATGAGCGCGGTGTATCCCGCGTTCAAAGCCAAGGCATTTCTCAAGCACGCCAATGAAGGCCTCGCCGAGCTATCGGTGATGCAGCGCATGGCCCGTGTCAGCGAAAGTCTGCACGCCGTGCTGCCGATGGGGTACGAAGACACCCTCGATGTATTGCGTGAACTCGCGCCAAGGCTGAACAGCGGATTCGTCAGCATGTGCCTGCCGCATTACGTCGCGAGCTATGGCGGGCATGCGTTTGCTACCTCGATGGATGCGCTGAAGTACTTCACCACGTTCGGCTCATCCGAATTTGCCATCCGCCACTTTCTGCGCAGTGATCTGGAACGCGCGCTGGAACTGATGCACGACTGGGCTTTGGATGAGAATCACCATGTGCGTCGCTTAGCCAGCGAAGGCAGCCGCCCTCGCCTGCCTTGGTCGTTTCGACTGGAAGCCGTGCAGGCGGACCCGCGATTGACGGCGGGGATATTGAATCGGTTGAAGGCGGACGAAAGTTTGTACGTGCGCAAGTCGGTGGCGAATCATTTGAATGATGTGACGAAGGTGCATCCGGAGTGGGTGCTGGACAGGATTGAAGGTTGGTCGTTGGAGAACAAGCACACGGCGTGGATTGCCAAGCATGCGTTGCGGAGTTTGATCAAGCAGGGGGATTTGCGGGCGCTGACGGTGATTGGCGCGGGGGCGAAGGCTGAGGTTGAGTTGTTGGATGTGCGGGTTGAGCCGGCGGTGTTGCGGCTGGGGGATGCGATTGTTTTGTCGTTTACGGTGAAGTCGACCGTGGCGCATGAGCAGCGGTTGGTGATTGATTATGCGATTGACTATGTGAAGGCGAATGGCGGGGTTTCGCGGAAGGTTTTCAAGTTGAAGGTGATGGATTTGGTGGGGTTTGGGGAGGTGGTTGTGGGGCGGCGGCAGGTGATTAAGGATTTTACGACGCGCAAGCATTTTGTGGGGTGGCATGGGGTGCGGGTGATGGTTAATGGGGTGGTGTTGGGTAGCGCTGCGTTTGACATTGTTTCTGGATGAGGCCGTGTGTGGATTCGTTGATTTGGCAATACTCGGAGTGATAGGGAGTTGCGCATAGGGCAGCTTTCGGCCAGAAGCAGACGTTCAACTCGCCCTGTTTTTGGCCCATTGAAAATGTACAACTGGTGGTCTCAGAGCTTACTCCGTGGCGTCGAAAGATTCGTGATACAGCACTGTGCCTACCAGTAAATCACTACTGAAGGAAAGCGCCTGGAAATACTCTTGAGGAACCCCGGGCAACTCCAATCCAGCATTGGCTTTGAAACAAAAGCGACTATAGTAATCACGATCACCCAGCACTACGCAGCCAGTTGCGCCCAGGTCTTGCAACTGCGCCAGAGAGGCTTTCATCAGGGCTGAACCGATACCTTGGCCTTGCCGGTTTCGTCACACGGATATTGGCCCGAGCCCGTACCAGCCTGTCGCATCCGAAGACACAGTGACCGGTGAAATAGTTAATTGCCCGGCGCGACGCAGCGCATCGACAATCAAGTGTTCTGTGTGGCTGGAATGTTCTTCGTGCTCAAACGCCGTGAGGGTCAGCGCGGCAATGCGCTGGATGTCTTCAGATTGTTCGTTGCGGATTGTCAGATTCATATTGAGTTTTTCTCTAGTGCCTTGATCGAACAGGCCGGTACAAGTCGTACTTTGAACGACTGTTCTGGTTCGATCAAACCCACTCATGTTCAGTGAGCCTTTTGAATGCTGACAACGCGTCTTGAAACTGAACCTTCTGGAATAAAGCCCTCTGATTTTTTTCATTCCAGGCAACCGCAGTGATGACGCCGGAAACGATGTCGACGGCCCTGCCAAAACGCTCCCAAATTACAGTCTCACCACGAATCACTTGCTCAACCACCGCAACAGTGCAGCTCAAGTCCATATCATCCGGGCAAATCAATAGCGGTACTATCGTCGAGGAGTCTTCTGCGTTAGGTTCGAGAACTTGCCACGCGTAGCGCGAGTGATCGTCATCGGTCAGCCAGCCTTGTGCGGGAACCAGTCCATCTGTGTCGTCGTTACCGATGGCGTCGTAAATGACGCCCTTGATCCAGTTTCCAAGTGGAATGGAGTCAATCGTAAACACCGGATGCGGCGCTCTGGTGTGTTTCGATTGATACATCGCTGCACTGATAACGTTCATGCTAGGCTCGGCGTTGAATTGACCATTCCGCATTTTGCATCAGGTCACTGGGTACGCAAAACCTATCTCACGTTAATCACTCGAAAACACTCTGTAATAACGCGAGTTTGAGAACGACTGCATTGGGTCGATTTCTGTCTAATGCGATGGGTCGAGACTACCCCGCCGTCCCGCAATTTTTTCTTTAGATGACCACACAAAAATCTGCCTCGCCAGTCGAGACCGCACAAGACACCCTGTCTTGAAATGTTTTCTGCACAGGGTTTCGACATGTTGACTGGAAAAGCAGCACTGATCACTGGCGGTTCTTCAGGAATTGGCCTGGCTACGGCTCAGCGGATGGTCGCGTACGGCGCGAAGATCGCTATCACCGGGCAGAATATGAATCGCTTGATGGAAGCCGCCAGCGGTCTTGGCTCTGGGGTTATTGCTATCCAGGCCGACGTCAGCATTCAGGCCGATATGCAACGGGTTCGCCAACAGGTTGAACAGGCGTTCGGCGGTCTGGATATTCTGTTCGCCAACGCAGGGGTCGCTTATGGAACGCCTTTGGCAGCAACAGATGACGCCATGATCGACCATCTGCTGGGCGTAAACGTCAAAGGTGTGTACTTCACCGTGCAGGCGCTGGTGCCGGTGATGCCCAAAGGCAGCAGCATCATCCTCAACACCTCCTGGCTAAACCAGATTGGCGCGCCCGGTAGATCGCTACTCTCCGCGTCCAAAGCCGCTGTGCGGTCATTCGCTCGCACGTTATCAGCAGAATTGCTGGATCAACAGATTCGAGTCAATGCTGTCAGCCCAGGTTCGGTTATCACACCGCTGCATCGCCAATCAGGTCAAACCGAGGAACAGTTTGCTGCTTACGTTTCGAGAACGGGAAGCCAGGTGCCTATAGGGAGAATGGGCCAAGCTGAAGAAATAGCCGAAGCTGTATGTTTTCTGGCCAGCGACCATTCTCGATACATGCTTGGGGCTGAAATGGTGGTCGACGGCGGGCGCTCGGAGCTATAAGCCATGCAATTGAACACTGATCTCGATCATCGCACGCTGGTGCATGGGGCACTCCTGCCGTGGGTGCCCTCTCCCTCCTCCGGCGTCGAGCGACGCATGCTCTATCGTGTCGGAGGAGAAAAGGCCCGAGCAACCTCGCTAGTAAAGTACGCAGCTGGAAGCGTGTTCCCTGTACATAGCCACCCCGGTGGCGAAGAGTTCTTCGTTCTTGAGGGCACGTTCCAGGACGAGAGAGGCGATTACCCTGCCGGTACTTACGTTCGCAACCCTCCAGGTAGCCGGCACACCCCACGCTCCGACCAGGGCTGCGTGATATTTGTGAGGCTGCAACAGTTCGATCCGCAAGATACCCAGGAATGCGTTGTGCAGTCTGAGCGCGAAGATGACACGTCATCTGCACAGTTGCTGTTCTGTAGCACTAGCGAGCAAGTCAAGCTTGAGCGATTGGAGGCTGGCGCATTGCTGTCTTTAGCCAACCCTTACGGGATGGAAGTTCTGGTACTGGCCGGATCCATCGTTGAAGGCAAGGATCTGCTTGAGCGAATGACCTGGCTTCGCCTGCCCAGAGGCATGCCCCTGCAAGCGCAAGCCGGGCAAGCCGGCACACGTTTGTGGATCAAGCGATGCACTGCGCCTTGATCCTGCTCAAGCGTCGGCTTCGCTGATCAACCAGTCGCGGAACGCCTTGATCTTCGCCAACTCCGCCACTTCTGGACGGTGAACCACGTAATAGGCAAATGCGAGCGGACAAGTGGTTTCACCGAAGGGGCGGATCAGCCGCCCCGCCGCCAAATCCTCGCGCACCATCACACTGCGCCCCAGCGCCAATCCCTGTCTGTCAATCGCTGCTTGCAAGACGGCCGCCGAATTATTGATGCGCAGGCCGTGATCGGCATTGATATCCACGTAGCCTGCGGCATCGAGCCAGGTACGCCAAGTGGGATAGGCAGGGTCAGCCGCCATCGACAGATCATGGATCAATGTCGCTTCGGCAAGCTTCCCCTTCGGCAACCGTCCTTTCTTGAGCAACGAATAACCCGGCGCGCACACCGGGTACATTTCTTCATCCATCAACTTGGAGGCCGTCAATCCGGGCCACTGTCCGGCGCCATAGCGAACGCCAACATCCACACCCTGGACGACGAAGTCCACCGGGCGCAGGTTGGTATCCAGCAGGACATCGGTTTGCGGATGAGCCAGCTGGAAACGCTCGATACGGGGTAGCAGCCACTTCGCCGCAAACGCCGGACTGACGGTTACGGTCAGGCCAGTGTTAAGCGATCCCTCTTTCAAACGCTCCAACCCTGCGCGCAAGCGATCAAAACCCTCGCGTATATCTGGCAGCGCCTCCCTCGCCACATCGGTCGGAACCAGACGCGTAGAGCCGCTCGATGCGCGATGGAACAACGTCACGCCAAGCCAGGCTTCAAGGGTGCGCACCTGCTGCCCTACCGCTGCCGAGGTGACATGCAACTCCGTCGCCGCGGCTGAAAAACTCTGGTGACGAGCGGCGGCTTCAAAAGCTCGCAGTGCATTGAGATAGGTTGGCGTAGTCATATGGAAAAGAATTTCTTTAATGATTGGAAAAATCTTCTGATTTGTCGCCATTGCGTATTGGGCGAAGAATAGCAGCCATGCCGAAGCATTACAGCCAAAAGGCCCGGTGACCAAGTCGACCCGTTCATTCCGGCGACTCCCTCTCTTTAGCAAAAGGAACACAACGATGAAAAGATTTTCTTCCAAAGTAGCTATCGTTACTGGCGGCGGTTCAGGTATCGGTAAAGAGGTCGCAGCGCGGTTGGTTGCCGAAGGCGCCAGCGTAGTGATTACCGGGCGTGATGCTGCGAAACTCGAAAAAGCCGCCGCTCAGATCGACCCGACCGGCACTAATGTGCGCACACTCGCCGCCGATATTTCCCAGCCTGCCACTGCCCAGGCACTCGTCGCGTTGGCAACTGCCGAGTTCGGTGGCGTCGATATCCTGATCAACAATGCCGGCATTTTTAATCCAAAACCCTTCCTGGAAGTGGGCGAGCAGGAATACGACGGCTTCGTCGACATCATCCTCAAGGGCAAATTTTTCATGGCCCAGGCGGCGGCGAAGGCCATGCAACAACGCGGCGGCGGAGCCATCGTACAGACTGGCTCGCTGTGGGCCATTCAAGCCATCGGTGCCACGCCGTCGGCTGCTTACTCAGCGGCGAACGCTGGCGTTCACGCGCTGACGCGTAATCTGGCCATCGAGTTGGCGGCGAGCAACATCCGCATCAACACCGTTGCCCCCGCCGTGGTGGAGACACCGGTCTACAACACCTTCATGGACAAAGATCAGGTTGCAGCCGTGCTACCGACTTTTAATGCCTTCCACCCTTTGGGGCGTAACGGCCAGCCAGCGGATGTGGCCGAGGCGATGTTGTTTCTCGCTTCAGAACAGGCTTCGTGGATCACCGGCACCTTGTTGCCAGTCGATGGCGGTGTGACTGCCGGCCGAATCTAAAGGAGCGAGCCATGATGATGGATTGGAATGATTATCGGGAAACACTCCTGAGCCGCGTTGGCGATCTTGCCAAACTTTCGCCGGATACGGTTCGGGGCCTACAAGTGCTGGACGGCGCCGGGGCAAAAACCGGTCATCTCGATGCCAAGACTCACGAACTGATCGCCCTGGCGGTCGCCGTCACTACCCGCTGTGATGGCTGCATCGCGGTGCATACCAAGGCGGCGGCAAAACACGGTGCTACGCGCGAAGAGATCGCCGAGGCGCTGGGCGTTGCTATCGCCCTCAATGCTGGAGCGGCCGTCACCTATTCGGCACGGGTGCTGGACGCCTACGCAGCACTCGACGACAAGTGATCAACTGCTGACAAGCCTGCCCGCAGGATCAAGCAATTGGCCTGCGGGTTTTCGTTTCGAGGAACACCATGAACACGGTCAAGGTAGCAATCATAGGCGGCGGTCTCAGCGGCCTTTATACGGCGTACCTGTTGTCGCAAATGAACGTGGAGTACCAACTGTTTGAGGCTCGTGACCGGCTCGGTGGCCGAATTTTATCGACGCCTGGCCCGGGGCCAAGGCATGACTTGGGTCCCGCATGGATGTGGCCCGACTTCCAGCCGCGCATGGCTGCGCTGGTAGAAGAGCTTGAGATTGCCACCTTCGCGCAACATACAGAGGGCGCAACGCTAATGGAGCGCTCATCCCTGCAGCCACCGAGGCGCATGGTTGGCTGGGAATCAGGAAACACCTCAATGCGCATCCATAGCGGCGTGCAGCAATTAATAGACGCGCTTGCCACTAAAGTGCCCGCTGAGCGCATTCTCCTGAACTGCCGGATTACCAAGGTGACGCTACGCAACTCCAGAGTCTTTTTAATGGCATCCGATGGATCGTCATCTTTGGAAAACATGGAGTTCACCCATGTCATCAGTGCAATGCCGTTGCGACTGATGGCTCAGAGCATCGAATTCGAACCGCCAACTGCTGCTTCGCGGATGGCACAGTGGGCCGAGACCCCGACCTGGATGGCGGCGCACGCCAAATATGTCGCGTTGTACTCAGCGCCGTTCTGGAGGGCGGCTGGTTTATCAGGATCGGCTCAAAGCCATATCGGGCCAATGGTGGAAATCCATGACGCCTGCGACCCAGCAGGCAGCGCCGCATTGTTCGGGTTTATTGGCTTACCTGTATCCGTCAGAAAGACGATGGATCAAGGCGCGCTGCTTGCAGCCTGCATTCAGCAAATGGGGCGGCTGTTCGGCACCGCCGCAACCACTCCTCTGGCGCACTACATCAAAGACTGGGCATGGGATGATTTCACTGCCGCAGACGGGGATCGTTTGGCAACCCAAGTGCATCACACCGGGCGCACCGTTATTACTACCCAAGATGTCTGGTCGGATGTACTTTTGGTATCAGGCACTGAGGCCTCATTGGAGCACAATGGCTACATGGAAGGCGCACTGGACGCAGCTCAAGTGGCGGTCAACAGGCTGCATCAAATTGAAATTAGGCATTGGTGAGCTAATTGGCCATTGGCGGCAGCTACCAGTAAACCACTCAACGTTAATATGATTTGCTTCATTGGCAGACGGGTTACCAACTCCCGTAAGGGATGCCAAATTTCTCGATATACCGCTTGGACTTTTCGCTGACAGGATACGCGTAGCGCCCTTGGTTCTTGCCTTGACTAGGCCCTAGCGGCTCAATCTCCGCCTGTGCTCTCGCGACTTTGACCGGATGGTGGCACTCGTCTCTGACCCAAACCTGCACAACCCCTCCAGGCGCCAACCCCAAATAGACCGATGAAATATAGGTGCTCCGCTGCTCTGGTGTTTTCGCGCAGCGCTGGTTGACCGAGGTCAGCATCAATTGTCTGGCTTCTTCGGGTATGTCCACCCATGCGCGATAGGTCTGAGGCTCTACGATGGACTGCCAACGAACGAAAATTCGTTTTGGAAGATCAGCGCCAACCACCGCTTTTGCGGACGCGCCCACTCCGTCCCAGCCTCGGGCCGACTCAGTACCATCTTCTGGGTACCCGCCCGACGCAGAACCTCCACCCGTGCGCAGAAACGTCTTGCCCTTAATGTCTTCCACAGCAGTGTCTTCAACCCAAACTTTCATGTAGTTGGGTTCGGTAAAACCGAGTTCCCACCATGGGGACTTAGGGTCATTTTTTGCTGACAGCGGGTCGGCATTACAGCCAGCCACGAAGAGCGCGCACAGCAGTGCTGTAAATAACTTCATTACCAAAGCGTCCAGTCGGGTACGTGTGGGTGTTTTACGCGGATTGCATCTTCCGTGGGGGCATTGATATAAACAGCTCTGATGCCACTTCCATCTCTCCTGCCAAGCGGATGGTTCCAATTGGCGGACGTGTGAATGTACTTGAGTTTGAGGATTTGCTCCTCCTCTGGCGTGGTGCTGTAGTCGCCGGAGACAAAACGATCACACATGGGCTGAAGTTCTTCAGGAACGGCGAAGTCTGGTGTCTCGGGGATGTCTTCTAAGCGCACGCCTTTGGCTTTGGCGAGTTGATGCATCACGCGCAGGCTCACTCTCGACAGTAATCCACTCACCGGACGCTTGAGTTGAACGGCGGCATAGACTCGTTTGACTCGAGGACTCAGTCGATCCTGAGGGCTGATCGGCATCAGTAAAGGAGGTGGCGTAACGACTTCCAGCATTTCGGAAGGCCAGCCGTTGGCTAACCACTGGTTTCTGACATTGACCGCATCCTGGTAGACCGATGTGGTGGTGACATCCGCGTACTTGCCGATGTCTAGAGTTTGCATTGGGCTAATGAGCACACATTCTTCGGCGTCCTCAAGATAACCGCCCCCAACATCGGAATGCACACCTGGCAAGACAATTTCCGGATGATCCATCGCTACTCGATTAAGAGCGAAGTTAGCCCTGCACTCATCCCGCGCAGCCAACTGCACAACGTCGGTGAAATAACGTCGGTCGAGGTAGAGTTTGATCCCTGTTGCGACTGCACTTTTGATGTTGCCTAAATTGGACCATCCAGCAATCGACGGTACAGTGTCGAATAAACCAATGAAGCCCATATTGATGTCGCGGTTGTATTGATCGACAAAGGTAGGACTGAGGACATCTGATTTGCTGCGAAGAATCTCGCCCAGAGGGCCTTGTTTGCCACGCACGATCTCATTGGCGAAATGTCTGGCGGCTGCCGCACCGCGACTGAAGCCAAACGTGTCGAAGGTCAACGACGCAATTTCACTATCGGGATTTTTATTCAATACCTCAGTGATACGCTGTTCGATCAACGCGAAAGAAGATTGGACACGCCCGGCAACACCGGTTTCGCCACGTCCTGTACCGGCGCCAAATTTACTGTCTTCTTCACCTGATCGGGTGCCTATGCCTTCGACGTAGACCATACCGAAAGCTTTCTTTCGAGGCCCCGCCCCCTCAGCCAGTCGCGGTGCCTCATACAGTTCGCTCAGCTTTTTCACGTTGCTGACATCGTTGCCGTAACTACTGTCGGGATCGCTCATATACGGCTGACAACTCGCAGGAATATCTTCCGGCGCAATCGGATGCTGCGCCCCACACAGCAATCCAGCCGCCGTGTTATTCGCATTATTCCCAGTCCCATCAAAGAACACCCCAATCCTCAACGCGATGCCGATTTTTTCAGGCTCAGGCGCAGGCTCTTTCCCATGTTTCTCATACTCAGCCCAACGCTGGGCATGAATATCGACGGGTTTGGCTTCTTCGTAACGAAAATTTTTCGGCGGGTTGGGTACGTAGCCACTCATCCGTGATTCCTTGTTCTGATCCCTGAAGAACGGCGCGAAGGGTGACAGTTGAGGCTGTGAGGCACAAGCCGTGGCCCTGTGCCAGCGCTGTTGAGACCGCGTGTTGCGACGAGGGTTTCCCCTCGTCGGTGGGGGCGGTTAATTGGCGATTTCGACGTTATCCAGCGCTTGGTTTACCGCGAGTTCGCCGAGCATCACGACTTGGGCGATGCCGAGCGCGGTTTTGCGATGGGAGGTGTCGAGCATGGCGGCGAAGTTGATCAGCATTTCGCTGGCGGAGCCGAGGGTTTCGCTGGCGTTGGCGAGTAGGGATTCGCTGTTGTACTTCGGGTTGGCGAGGTACATGCGTTCGGGCTGGTGGGTGCTGGCCATGATTTGCGCGGGGCCGAGATAGTGGTTGAGGGCGCGTTCGGCGGCTTCGTGGAATCGCTTGGAGTCGGGGGATTCGTAAGGGGATGTGGGGTCGGTTTCTGGTGGGTTGGGTGTTGGTTTGATCATGGTGAAACTCCTAGTTAATAAAAAGGAGCCTTCACTTTCGCTACCAAACGAAGGTGGCGGCCATACGCGGGTTGGTAGACCGGTAACTAGGACCCGGCACACCCGAAGGTGTCCTGCGCATGGCCACCATTGAGCAGAGACCTGAAGCGGTCTGCGAACGGTGCGCGATGCGACTAGTTATGACGGGCTACCAAACCCGACCACTGCTTTTCAGTGACCGACAGACGATAGAACCCGCGCCCTAGACGCACAAGCCAGCGGATTCTGGCTTAGTCGTAGGCAACGGCGCAAGGCGTTGTAGGGCTTGGGTAGTTACCGGAGGCTTCTATTAAACAGCTCTGGTATTTGTTGTTGAGAACGCTGTTAGGCGAGGTTTTCATTTTGGCTGTCTTCCAGAGGTAGAAGGATCTGGCGGGGGGAGATCAAAAGATCGCAGCCTTCGGCAGCTCCTACCTGTTGGCCGAGTATGGTGTTTGGTTGTGGTGGGTGGTGGAAACGGGACCAAGGTCATTTACATGACATTCTTCATCTGATTCGCCAAATAAAATCACCGTTTCCATAAGACGCTGATTGGCGTCGAAAAAAGAATACTGGCTATTTCAGGGATCGAACCTACGCTCCTGCGGGGGATAACCAGTTGCAAGACGGTCGGGGGGCCTGTCTTCGGTACTTACGCAAGTACACAGGAGCGCCTCATGAAGCCGACATATTTCTCCCGGTTGTTCTCTGTTTCATTGTTGTTGACCGCAACGGTCATACCCGAGCTGACAATGGCCGCCGACAAGCCCCCGCCGAACATTGTTGTCATCATGGGCGATGACATTGGCTGGTCGAATATTGGCGTCTATAACCAGGGCATGATGGCCGGGCGCACACCTAATCTCGATCAGTTAGCCGCAGAGGGCATGCGTTTTACCGACTATTACGCCGAAGCGAGTTGCACCGCCGGGCGCGCGAACTTTATTACCGGTGAACTGCCGATTCGCACCGGCATGACCACGGTAGGTCAGGCCGGCTCTGCGATTGGTATTCCCGCCGAAGCGGTGACCATCGCCACCACACTCAAAGCCATGGGCTACGCGACCGGACAGTTCGGCAAGAACCACCTCGGCGACCTCAATCAATTCCTGCCCACCGTGCATGGCTTCGACGAGTTCTTCGGCTACCTCTATCACCTCGATGCAATGGAAGACCCTGCACACCCCAACTATCCGCAGGATCAACTGGAAAAATTCGGTCCGCGCAACATGGTTCACAGTTGGGCCACCAACACCGATGACACCACCGAAATGCCGCGCTGGGGCAAGGTCGGCAAACAGAAGATCGAAGACGCCGGCACGCTCTATCCCGAACGGATGAAAACCGTTGACGACGAGATTCGTGACAAGGCTTTTGCCTTTGTCGATAAAGCCAGACAAGACAACAAACCGTTCTTTCTCTGGCTCAATCCGACGCGGATGCACATCGTCACTCACCTTTCCGACAAGTATGAAAAACTGCGCAACTCGGAAAATGGCTGGTCGGAACAGGAAGCCGGCATGGCGCAGCTCGACGATATCGTCGGTGACGTGCTCGCCAAGCTGAAAAAAGAAGGCATGGATGACAACACCATCGTGGTGTTCACCACCGACAACGGCGCGGAAAACTTCACTTGGCCGGATGGCGGCACAACTCCGTTTGCCATGGGCAAAGGCACAGTCATGGAAGGTGGTTTCCGGGTTCCGGCGATCGTTCGCTGGCCCGGCAAAGTGCCGGCCAATACGGTTGGCAACGGCATCATGTCCGGTATGGACTGGTTCCCGACCTTCGTTGCGGCGGCCGGTAACCCGAACATTACGCAAGAGCTGCTCAAGGGCAAACAGCTCGGTGACACCACCTACAAGGTGCACCTGGACGGCTATGACCAGACGCCGATGATCACCGGGAATGGTCCATCGAATCGCCACGAAATCTTCTACTTCGGTGAAAGTACTCTCGGCGCGATCCGCATCGATGACTTCAAATACCGTTTTATCAATCAGCCAGGTGGCTGGCTCGGCGCCAAGGAACAACCAGACATGCCGGTGCTGACCAATTTGCGGCTCGATCCCTTTGAACGGATGGGCTGGTCCGAAAACCTCACAGCCAATGGCTCGCTGTCCTATTTCGAGTGGTTCAAATATCAGTTCTGGCGCTTCGTATTCGTGCAGGATCAGGTCAGCAAACTGGCAATGACCGCTGTTGAATATCCGCCGATGCAAAAAGGCGCGAGCTTCAACCTCGAAGCGGTCAAAGCCAAGATCGAGGCTGCCCGGGCGGCCATGGGCAAGTAGCACTTCAGGCGAAACATGGGTGACCGAGGCCGGTCGCCCACGCTCCCAGCGGACATTTGCCGAGGTCTTCCATGCAGATAAAAACCACCACCCTGCCCACTCTGACCCTGCTCGCACTGTGCTGTCAGCAGGCTTGCGCCGGCGGCATCATGCTCTACGAAATCGGTACCGATAACACCGGTCTGGCAAACGCCGGCGCTGCCGCCCGGGCTCAAGGCCCGTCGACCATTGCCAGCAATCCGGCGGGCATGAGTTACCTGCCCGGCACGCAAATAACCGGCGGTTTACAGGTGCTCTACGGCAACCTGTCGTTCAATCGCGACGGCAACACCAACGGCACAGGCAGCAACAGTGGCAATGCTCTGGACCCGATTCCGGGTGGCAGCTTTTTTATAAGCCATGAACTGGATGAACATTGGGGTGTAGGTTTCGGCAACTACGCGGACTTCGGGCTGGCAGCCAATTACGACAACGATTGGTCCGGGCGCTACTTCGCGCAGAACGCCAGCCTCGCCGGATTGTCGTTCGTGCCCAGCGTGGCTTATCGCTTCAACGAACAATGGTCGCTAGGCGTCGGCGTGAAGGCCATGTACGGCATGCTTCAGGCGCAAACCGCCATCGACCGCTCGCCTTTCGGCCTGACCGACCGTGCCGACGGGCAGTTCAAATACAAGGATAACGACTGGGGCTTCGGTGCAAATGTGGGCGTGATCTATGCCCCGCAATCCGGTACGCGCATCGGTCTGGCCTACACCAGCAAGGTCGATCTGGAATTCGAGGACGGACTGGACGTCAAGGGCAACGGACCACTGCTGACGAGACTGGATGGCACCGACACACGCCTCGACATGACTGTGCCGCAAACCGTGACGCTCAGCCTTTTCCAGCAACTCGATCCGCAGTGGGCGCTCCTCGCTTCGGTCAATTGGCAGGACTGGTCCGAGTTCGGTGACGTCGCGGTGCAGGTCGACACCAGCGCCGTCGGCGCGCAATCGACCACCATCGACGGCCATTACAAAGACACTTGGCAACTGGCGCTCGGCGCTCAGTACCAAGCCACGCGACAACTGCTGTGGAATGTCGGCGTAGCCTACGACAGCAGTGCTGTCTCGGACGGTAACCGCACGTTCAGCGTGCCCATGGGCGAATCCTGGCGCATTGCTACCGGTGCCACTTATGCGCTCAACAAGGACACTGATATCAACGTCAGCTGGGCACTTGTCTGGCTTGGCGATATGCCGGTGGATCAGACCAAAACCACTTCGGGCACGCGAACTTCCGGTCAGTTCGACAACGCCTGGATTCAAGCCGTGACCGGCAACATGACTTGGCGTTTCTGACGCCCCGCCCTTAAAAACATGACCCATCACCCTTCGGAGCAAACACCATGACCCCGTCACGAAAACTGTTCATCGGCGTAGCACTGACCAGCCTCTTGCTCGGCGGTTGCACTTCGAAAGTCACTGAGCGCCAGCAGTATTCAGGCTTTCTGCCCAACTACAACAATCTGCAGGAAGTGACCACCACCAGCGGCGAGAAAGCCATGCGCTGGGTGATTCCGTCGTGGAACCCGAATGCCTACACCACAGTGGTCTTCAACAAACTGGAACTGTACCCGGCACCGCAGCCGAACGAGCGGGTAAACCGCAAGACGCTGGAGGAGTTGCAGAACTACATGACCAATCAGGCTAAAGGCGTACTCGGGCAGAAGTATCGGGTGGTGACCAACCCTGCATCAGCCGCCGGCTCGAAGACGTTGATCCTGTGGGCAGCGATTACCGGAGTGAACGCCGAGAACGAGGGCATGAAGTGGTATGAGGTGATTCCGGTCGCCGCAGTGGTGGGCGGTGTTCAAGCCATATCGGGGCATCGCGATCAGGACACGGAGTTGTTCATCGAGGCCGAATTCATCGACGCCAGCAACCAACAGACGGTGGCTAAAGTCGTGCGCAAAGTGTTCGGCACCCAGTTGAAAAATGCCAACCAGACCATCACGGCGAATGACTTCAAGGCGGCGATCGATAAGCTGACCAGTGATTTGCGAGCGTTCATTCGATAACGAGGTCGGGGGTGTTTCGCAGCAGTGCCTGGAGCGTTGGTGGCGGCGCCGTTGTGGGCGGTGCGCGAGGTTGTGATGGGGTTGGATTTTGTGGTGATTGGGCTGGCGTTTTCGCGAGCAGGCTCACGCCTACAGGGGGATGTGTTTGTTTCAGGGAGGTCGGGGTTGGCGTTTGACGAACTTGGGCATTGCCCTTGCCCCGCAGTGACCGGGTGGTTTTCAGCGAAAACACACGCTTGTTACGTGTCGATATCAGACACGGAGATGGCGCGATCAGGCTACTGAATCAGCGGACAGGCCGGGTAAGGTGAAGCGTCTTTTCAGCAAAATAATCACATCGCGATGATGGGTTTGATAAGAACTGCGGCGGTTGAAAGGGGCTTCCTCGCGGAAGTTGAGCAAGCATCAACGATGCTCGGCGGCCCCTTTCAACCCGCTTGAATGTCGATCAGCAGAGAATAATAAAACCAATGATTAGCCCGAACTCCAAGGATTCGAGTGGCCAATTGGCGCAGGGCTTCAAGCCTCGTCACGTAACAATGCTGTCAATCGCAGGGATCATCGGCGCCGGTTTGTTCGTAGGCTCGGGGCATGCCATTGCGGCGGCCGGTCCAGCGGTTCTTCTGGCTTATCTTTTCTCCGGTTTGCTCGTCGTGCTGGTCATGCGCATGCTCGGCGAGATGGCGGTGGCCAATCCCGACACCGGTTCGTTTTCCACCTATGCCGATCAGGCGATCGGGCGCTGGGCCGGATTTACCATCGGCTGGCTGTACTGGTGGTTCTGGGTGCTGGTGATTCCTATCGAAGCACTCGCCGCCGGCCATGTGCTGCACCAATGGTTTCCACAGGTCGATGCGTGGCTGTTCGCCTTGCTGTCGATCATTGCGCTGGTGGTGACCAACCTGTTCAGCGTGTCGAAATATGGCGAGTTCGAATTCTGGTTCGCGATGGCCAAGGTCGTGGCGATCATCGGTTTTATCGGCGTGGGTTTTGCCGTGTTGATGGGATGGCTGCCCGACCGCGAAGTCAGCGGGTTGAGCGGTTTGATGGCGGAGCACGGCGGATTTGCACCGAATGGATTGTCGGCAGTGGTCGGCGCATTCATCACCATCATGTTCAGTTTTATCGGTACTGAAGCGGTGACCATCGCCGCCGCCGAATCGAATGACCCGGCGCGCAACATCGCCAAGGCAACGCGCTCGGTGATCTGGCGCATCGGCGTGTTTTACCTGCTGTCGATTTTCGTGGTCATTTCGGTGGTGCCGTGGAATGACCCGTTGCTCGCGTCGGTCGGTTCTTATCAGCGCGCCCTGGAAATCATGAACATCCCGCATGCCAAATTCATGGTCGACGTGGTCGTGCTGATTGCCGTGGCCAGTTGCATGAACTCCTCGATCTACATTGCCTCGCGCATGCTCTACTCGCTGGGCCGTCGAGGCGATGCGCCGAAAGTGTTGAAGGTGACGTCCTCGGAAGGCGTGCCACGCGCAGCCGTCATCGCCAGCACCGTGCTCGGCGCGGCGATTACTGTGTGGAGCTACGTCATGCCCGCCGGGCTGTTCGAGTTCCTGCTGGCCAGCTCTGGCGCGATTGCCTTGTTGGTGTATCTGGCAATTGCGGTATCGCAGTTGCGCATGCGCCGGGTGTTGCGGCAGCGCAACGTCGAGCTGACCTTTCGCATGTGGCTGTTTCCCTGGCTGACCTGGGCGGTGATCGTGTTCATCTGCGCCGCACTGGCGGTGATGATGATCACCCCGCAGCACCGCACTGAGGTCACCACCACTCTTGGCCTGGCGCTGGCGATTTCCTTTATCGGCCTGGTGACGTCGCGCCACCCTGCGCAGGCTGCGCGGGTTACCTCTGCCGGGTAAACCGTTCTGGATCAGGTGCGCTATAAGTCGACGTTTGCCAGCGGTTGGATGCCGCGTAATCGCAGCCTTTCTTCGATTGAGTTGATGCAAGGATCAAAAGATCGCAGCCTTCGGCAGCTCCTACAGGGGGGTGTCGGGGATTGTGCCGGAGTAGACGTGTTCGACCGGGCCGCTGAGGGTGACGTTGCCGCTGCCGTTCCAGTGCACGCTGACGGGGCCGCCGTCGCATTCGACTTCGACGGTGTGGTCGAGCAGGCCCCGGCGAATGCCGTTGACGGCGGCGCCGCAGGCGCATGAGCCGGAGCCGAGCGGGATGCCGCCGTTGCGTTCCCAGATGCGCAGGCGAATGTGCTGGCGGTCGATGATCTGCACGAAATGGACGTTGGTCTTGCGCGGGAACAAGGGGTGGTTTTCGAGGGATGGGCCGAGGCTGGCGATGTCGACGGTGCCGAGGTCGTCGACGAAATACGTGCAGTGGGGATTGCCCATGCTGCAGGCGCTTGGGTCGCCAGGCAATGGCAGTACGAGCGTGTCGTATGCCTGGGCCAGGGGAATCGCTGTCCAGTCGAACAGCGGCTGGCCCATGTCGACGGCGATCAATCCGCATGGCGTGCGTTCGCAGGTGAGCAGCCCACGCTGGGTGCGCAGCGTGATTGATTTGCGACTGGCCTCGCGCATCAGTCGGTCGGCGGCGCCACGGGTTGCGCTGCCGCAGACATCCAGCACGGAGCCGTCGGCGTTCCAGAATTGCAGGCGCGCATCGGCATCATCGCAGTTGAGCACCACGGCGAGCTGGTTGAAGCCAATGCCTAGATGACGGTCGCCCAGTCGCCGGGCCAGTTCGCTGGTGATCGGGTTGGCGCTGTTGCGGGTGTCGACCAGGACGAAGTCGTCGCCGTTGGCGTGCATCTTGTGAAAGCTCAGCGACATCGGTGGCGCCTTGGCTGCGGGTCTTGTGATAAAGGCTTGAGCGCCGCAGCCAATGGCCGCCCTGCCCTCACTGTTTACTGTTCGCCAGATGATGCGCAACCAGTGCGTTGGCGTGGCCGTGGCCCATGCCGTGTTCGGTCTTGAGCCAGGCGACCCGTTCCATGTGCTTTTTGTCGCCGAGGCCGGCAAGGAGGTTCAACCAGTGATCAATCGGTTGGCCGTACTTCTTTTCGATGGAGGGGAAATAGGACGCCGGGCCTTTGACTTTGCTGTCTTCGCTCATGCTGCAAGCTCCCTGTGATCGCGACGGAGGATCGGCTGACGCTCCTTGTCGACTGCCATAGAGTGGACGCGCGTTGTTGTCCCGGCAAGTGGCTCAAGTAGATCAGTGCGAAGCGACTTTGACCGAACGCTCGGACGACCAGGATTTCTGGCCTGCGGGCAATGCGATTTGCGGCACGTTCGAAAAAATAAAGCCAGATCAACAGATCGCAGCCTTCGGCAGCTCCTACCCTCATCCCTGTAGGAGCTGCCGAAGGCTGCGATCTGTTGATCTTCTTCAAGGCACAGTCGCAGAAGGCAATTCACTCCGATGAGTACCTGATTCAGCAGAACGCTGCAACGTCTCGGGAAACGCAATCCACAACAAAACCAGTGCCACCGCAGCCACCGCCGCCAACGTCAGAAACGCCGCACTATAACCCGCCGCCTCAACCACCAGCCCGGCAAGGCCATTACTCAACGCCGCCCCCAACCCGAACGCGGTCGAAAGCGCACCCAGACTGACATTGAAATGCCCGGTCCCTAACGTCAGATCCTTGACCACCACCGGAAACAGCGCGCCGAAAATCCCCGCGCCAACACCATCCAGCAGTTGCACCGCAACCAGCCAATAAGGATCATCGGAGAAGGTGTAGAGCACGCCACGCAACGGCAAAATCAGGAAGCCTACGAGCAGTAGCGGTTTGCGCCCCCAAACATCGGCCTTGGCCCCGACCAGCAACGCGACGGGCACCATGACCAATTGCGCCGCGACGATGCAGGCCGAGGTCAGTGGCGTGGCCATGTGCAAATTGGCCTGCGCGAGTTTCTGGCTCACCAGCGGCAACATCGCGGCGTTCGCCAGGTGAAACAGCGCGCAGCAAACCGCGAACAACAGCAGCGGTTGGTTCGTCAGCAGCACCGCCAGCCCCGACGGTTGCGTGCCATGTCCTGCACCGCCGGGATCCAGGCCCCGTGCCACATCGTGGTCGATGGCTTTTGGCGACACAAAGGCGATCGCAATCACGCTGGCCAGCGCCATCACCGCCATCAGATAAAACACCGCCACCGGGCCGAACAGGTAGGCGAACAACCCTGCCAGCAGCGCCGCGCAGGCATTGCCGGCGTGGTTGAATGTTTCGTTACGCCCGGTGCGACGGGTGAAGGCGCGTGGTCCGGTAATCCCTAGGGTGATCGCCGAAATCGCCGGGGCGAAAACCGACGCGGCGACGGCGCTGAGCGCTTGCGTCAACGCGACCAGACTGAATGAGCTGACGAAGGGCAGCAGCAGGCAACTGCCGGTCACCAACAGCGCGGCAATGGCGATCATCGCGCGTTTGTAACGCGTGTTATCGACCAGCGCCCCCGCAGGCGTTTGCGTGATGAGCGCGGCGATCCCGGCAAGGGTCATGACCACACCGATGCTCGCCGGATCCCAGTGATGCACCGCCAACAGGTAGATCGCCAGATAGGGACCGAGCCCGTCGCGCACATCCGCAAGGAAGAAATTCAGGCTGTCGAGTGACAGGTTGTTGCGACGATCGAGGTGAGTGGCCACAGGCAGCGTCTTCGATGTTCGAGGTTGGGCGAATTGAATCAACCTCCGCTGATGGAGTGACCTGTAGCGCTGGGCGTTAGTTGCATGGGCCAGATGCAATCAGCCGGCCGGGCGCGCTCAGATCGAACGCTGATTGACCCGGCTCATGAGCTGCTCGGCGGTTTCTTTGCGCTCCGAATAGCGATCAACCAGATGAGTCTGTTGGCCACGCAGCAGCACGGTGAATTTCACCAGTTCTTCCATGACATCGACCACTCGATCATAGAACGGTGAAGGTTTCATCCGCCCGGCTTCGTCGAATTCCATATAGGCCTTCGGCACCGAGGACTGATTAGGGATGGTGAACATGCGCATCCAGCGGCCCAACACGCGCAATTGGTTGACCACGTTGAACGACTGCGAGCCGCCGCAGACTTGCATCACCGCGAGGGTTTTGCCTTGGGTCGGGCGCACAGCGCCGAGTTCCAGCGGGATCCAGTCGATCTGCGCCTTGAACACCGCAGACATGGCACCGTGACGTTCCGGCGAACACCAGACCTGCCCTTCCGACCACAACACCAGATCGCGCAGTTCCTGCACTTTCGGATGATCGACAGGGACGTCGTCGGGCAACGGCATGCCAGACGGGTTGAATATGCGTGTTTCAGCGCCGAAGTGTTCGAGCAGGCGCGCGGCCTCCTCTACCAACAAACGGCTGAAAGAGCGCTCGCGGGTTGAACCGTAGAGCAGCAGGATGCGCGGTTTGTGCGGTTCTTGACTGGAGGGTTTGGCCGCCTCGAACAAACTGGCGTCGAGGTTGGGCAGATGTTCCGACATAAATTCTCCTTACAGCGCGCCGATGCGCTCGAGTGCGGCTTTGAGTTCATCGCGGCTGAGTGCTTGAAAAGGCAGATCGAGAAAGGCTTGGCAGCGCTGGCCGATGCGCGTCAATGTGCCGTGGAAGGCAGCGGCAATGGCGGCTTCGTCGCCGCTCACTTCCGACGGATCTGCCAATCCCCAATGGGCCTTCAACGCCGGGCCGAAGTACACCGGGCACGTCTCGCCAGCGGCCTTGTCGCAAACGGTGATAACGATGTCAGGCGGATTGTTTACAAAGGCATCGTTGCCTTTGCTGTGCAGGCCGTCGATGGCGATGCCGGCCTGTTGCAGCGTGAGCAGACTGCGCGGCAACACCTGCCCTTTGGGAAAACTGCCGGCGCTGACGGCTTCGAAACCGGCGGGGGCCAAGTGATTGAACAGGGCTTCTGAAAGGATGCTACGGCAGCTGTTGGCCGTGCACATAAACAGGATTCGCATGAGTCGCTCCGATATCAGATTCAGCAGCAGGCAGCTTCGCGAACCGGCCGACCGTCCATGTGTTGCAGACGGGCCGCATTGTCCTTGAGCCAATCGGCATTGGCCTTGGAGGTCACGTGCAGGATTTCACCAATCCACTCAGGCAGATCCGGATTGAGGCGGTAGTAGACCCATTGACCCTGGCGGCGATCGAGCAGCAAACCATTGCTGCGCAGTTGCGCAAGGTGGCGGCTGATTTTCGGCTGGCTGTCGTCGAGCGCACACATCAGCTCGCAGACACACAGTTCGCCTTGACCAGCAATCAGCAGGATGGCGCGCACGCGGGTTTCGTCGGCGAGACTCTTGAAGACTTCGGTGGGGGTGATCATGGAACAGGCTCAATACATACGGAAAATCGAATATACGGATATCCATATATATAAATCAATCCCGTATTTGCCTTTCCCCTGTAGGAGTGAGCCTGCTCGCGATGGCCCAATAACATTCAACATTTGCGTTGTCTGGTACACCGCTATCGCGAGCAGGCTCACTCCTACAGGGGATCTATGTTCTGCAGGACTGCCCGCGTAATAACCCCTGCTCCGCCTCACACAACCCCACCACATAATCCCAAACCACCCGCAGCCGCACCGACTTGTGCAGCTCGCGCCGCGTGCTGATCCAGTAACTGCGCTCGATGCTTTCATCCGGCAGCAATGGGACAAGGTCAGGGTCAGTTGACGCCATGTAGCACGGCAACACCGCAATCCCCAATCCCGATCGCGCAGCCTCCTGCTGGGCAATAACGCTGGTGCTATGGAACACAACCCGAGGGCTGCGGCAGAAGCTGTTGAGAAACATCAGTTCCTGGCTGAACAGCAAATCATCGACATAACCGATCCACGCATGCCGCCCGAGGTCTTCGCGGCTTTGCAGTGGCGGCGCCTTATCGAGATAGCGTTGGCTGGCGTACAACGCGAGTCGATAGTCCGTGAGTTTGCGCGTGACGAGCATGTCCGCCGCCGGGCGCTCCAGATGGATGCTGATTTCCGCTTCACGGTTGAGGATGCTGACGAAGCGCGGCACGGCGACCAGTTCCACTTCCAATCCCGGATACCGTTCGAACAGTCCGATCATGCGGCTGGCGAGAAACTTGATACCCAGCCCTTCGGTGACGCCGACACGAATTTTGCCCAGTGGCGCGGTGGATTGAGTGATTTCTTCTTGCGCCAACAACGCAACGTTTTCCATCGCCTCGGCATGTTTAAGCAGCGCCTCCCCCGCCGGGGTCATTTCGTAGCCTTGGGCGTGCTGGACAAACAGCGCAGTGCCGAGGCTTTTTTCGATGGCTTCGATATGGCGGGCGACGGTGGCGTGGGTGGTGTTGAGACGGCGAGCGGCGGTGAGCAGCCGGCCGCTGCGTTGCAGTTCGAGAAAAAACCGCAGGTCGTTCCAGTCGAACATGGCGTGTCCTTGTCGGCTATGGTCTATGCAGGCTGTTTGAAAACGCACAGCGGCTGCGCAAAAACTAACATTCTTTTAACGAAAGCTAACAACTAGAGTGTCCGACAATAAAAACAAAAAGCGAGGTCAGGGAATGCAGACTTCCCTCGATGAATACGACTACATCGTGGTTGGCGCCGGCCCTGCCGGGTGCTTGCTGGCCAATCGGCTGTCGGCTGATCCGCAGCAGCGCGTGCTGTTGCTCGAAGCCGGCGGGCGTGACAACTATGCGTGGATTCACATCCCTGTCGGTTACCTGTTCTGCATCGGTAACCCGCGCACCGACTGGTGCTTCAAGACCGAACAACAACCGGGCCTCAACGGTCGCGCGCTGAGTTATCCGCGCGGCAAAGTGCTCGGCGGCTGTTCGTCCATCAACGGCATGATCTACATGCGCGGCCAGGCCAACGACTATGACGGCTGGGCGGCCGAGGGCAATCCGGGCTGGGCCTGGAACGATGTGCTGCCCCTGTTCAAGCAAAGCGAAAACCATTTTGCCGGGAGTGCTGAATTTCACGGTGCCAAGGGTGAATGGCGGGTCGAACAACAGCGCCTGTCGTGGCCGATTCTGGACGCGTTTCGCAGCGCTGCCGAACAAAGCGGGATTGCCAGCATCGACGATTTCAATCAGGGCGATAACGAGGGTTGCGGCTACTTTCAGGTCAATCAGAAGGCCGGCGTGCGCTGGAATGCGGCGAAGGCGTTTTTGAAACCGCTGCGCAACCGGACAAATCTGACGGTGCTGACCGGGGTTGAAGTCGATCGGGTTCTGCTGGAGAACGGTCGCGCGTCCAAAGTCAGTGCGCGGCATGAAGGTCAGAGCAAACAGTTCAAGGCACGCAAGGAAATCGTCTTGTGCGCCGGTTCGGTCGGTTCGCCGAGCATTTTGCAACGCTCCGGGATTGGCCCACGGCCACTGCTGGAGCGTCTCGGTATCGGCGTGATTCATGAGTTGCCGGGCGTCGGCGGCAATCTGCAGGATCACCTGCAACTGCGGCTGATCTACAAACTGGAAAATGCGCGAACGCTGAACCAGATCGCTGGCAGCGTGTGGGGCAAGATGGGCATGGGCCTGCGTTATCTGTATGACCGCAGCGGGCCGCTGTCGATGGCGCCGAGTCAGTTGGGCGCGTTTGCGCGTTCGGGGCCGGAACAGACCTCGGCGAATCTGGAATATCACGTGCAGCCGCTGTCGCTGGAGCGTTTTGGCGAGCCGTTGCACAGTTTTCCCGCCTTCACTGCATCTGTCTGCGATTTGCGTCCGCAGAGTCGGGGGCGCATCGACATTCGCTCGGCGGATCCACAAGAGGCGCCGCTGATTCAGCCGAATTACCTGAGCCATCCGGAAGATTTGCGCGTGGCAGCGGACGCAATCCGCCTGACCCGGCGCATCGTCAGCGCCCCTGCTTTGCAAGCGTTCAAACCGGTCGAGTATTTGCCCGGCGCCAGCCTGCAAAGTGAAGAAGAGTTGCAGCACGCGGCAGCGACTATCGGCACGACGATTTTCCACCCGGTCGGTACCTGTCGCATGGGCAATGACGGTGATGCAGTGGTCGACGCGCAGTTGCGCGTTCACGGCGTGCCCGGTTTGCGCATCGCCGATGCCTCGATCATGCCGCGCATCACCTCGGGCAACACCTGTTCGCCTACGCTGATGATTGCCGAGAAAGCCGCGCAATTGATCCTAAACCCCACCACAAGGAGCAGCCCCCTGAAATTGGAGCTGGCCCAAACCCTGTAGGAGCTGCCGCAGGCTGCGATTTTTTGATCTTGGTTGACTGAGCGTTCCCACACTCCGCGTGGGAACGTAGCCGGGGACGCTCCGCGTCCCGAAGTCAAAAGATCGAAGCCTGCGGCAGCTCCTACAGGGACATGCGTTTGATTCATGGACATCGAGCACCAGTGGAACAACAAAAACAATCACTGTGAGGGATACCGCTATGTCAGAACACGCTCAGCCGCTGGACGCCGCGAGCGGCGCCAGCACCAGCAATGCCACGCAGAAAGTCATCTTCGCGTCCTCACTGGGAACAGTGTTCGAGTGGTATGACTTCTTCCTCTACGGCGCCCTTGCGGCGGTGATCAGCAAGCAGTTTTTCGCCGGGGTCAACGACACCACGGCGTTCATCTTTGCGCTGATGGCCTTCGCCGCAGGCTTTATCGTGCGGCCGTTCGGCGCGCTGGTGTTCGGTCGTCTGGGAGACATGATCGGGCGCAAATACACCTTTCTCGCGACGATTATCCTGATGGGCATCGCGACCTTCTGCGTCGGTCTCTTGCCGACGTACGCCAGCATCGGCATTGCCGCGCCGATCATCCTCGTGGTGCTGCGCATGCTCCAGGGCCTGGCGCTCGGCGGTGAATATGGCGGCGCTGCCACCTACGTGGCGGAGCACGCGCCGATCGGCAAACGCGGCTTCCACACCAGCTGGATTCAATCCACGGCGACCCTCGGCCTGCTGCTGTCGCTGCTGGTGGTGCTCGGTTGCCGCTACTTCACTGGCGATCAGTTTGAAGTGTGGGGCTGGCGGATTCCGTTCCTGCTGTCGATTGTGCTGCTGGGCATTTCCACCTGGATCCGCCTGAGCCTGCACGAGTCGCCGGCGTATCTGAAAATGAAAGAGGAAGGCAAGACCTGCAAGGCGCCGATCCGCGAATCCTTCGGCAAATGGGAAAACCTCAAAGTCGTGCTGATCGCGCTGTTCAGCATCAACGCCGGGCAAGCGGTGACGTTCTACGCCGCGCAGTTCTACGTGCTGTTCTTCCTCACCCAGTTCCTGAAAATGGACCCGGCGGTGGCCAACACCTTGCTGATCATCAGCGTGGTGATCGGCGCGCCGTTCTTCATCATTTTCGGCTGGCTCTCGGACAAGGTCGGGCGCAAACCGGTGCTGATGCTCGGCTTGCTGTTGGCGACCGCGCTGTACTTCCCGATCTTCAAATCCCTCGCCCATTACGCCAACCCGGCGATCGATCAGGCCAGCCGTCAGGCGCCGATCACGGTGCTGGCGGATCCGGCGACCTGCACCTTCCAGTTCGATCCGGTCGGCAAGGCAAAATTCGACAGCCCGTGCGACAAGGCCAAAACCTTTCTGGTCAAGCAAGGCCTGCCCTACTCCAGCGTCGCGGCGCCTGCTGGCAGCGCCGTGCAAATCAGCGTCGGCGACGTGAAACTCGACGGCTACGATGAGGCGGCATTACGCGGCGCGATCACCCTCGCCGGCTACCCGCAACAGGCGGATGCGCAGCAGATCAACAAGCCGATGATCGTTGCGCTGATCGTCGCACTGATCATCATCTCGGCCATGTGCTACGGCCCGCTCGCGGCGCTGATGGTGGAGCTGTTCCCGACGCGGATTCGCTACACCTCGATGTCGCTGCCGTATCACATCGGCAACGGCTGGTTTGGCGGGTTCCTGCCGACGGTGTCGTTTGCGCTGGTGGTGTACACCGGCGATATCTTCTACGGGCTGTGGTACCCGGTGCTGATTACCGGGGTGAGTCTGGTGGTGGGGATGATCTTCTTGCGTGAGACCAAGAACATCGACCTCGACAAGAACTGAAATCACTAAAAAAACACCTGAAAGAAAGAGAACCTGTGGCGAGGGTGGTCCGTCTGCGCGAGACCACCACGCTGCGCTTCGGCCCTGATGCGAAGTTGCTCCAGCCGTTTGTCGATCTGAATTACTGAGGTTCGGCCTTGATCACTTCGAATTTCACTTGGTCAGGATAGAACGCCACGTAATCGCGAATCGGCGCTACCGAGACTTTCGGGTTTTCGTAAGTCCACACGGCGTTGGCGCCCTCATGTCCGGGCACTTGCAGGCTGAAGTAATTGGCGTCGCCCTTGTATGGGCAATAACTGGTGTGGTCGGTGCGGGCGAAATACTTTTCGTCGATGTCTTCGCGGGGCACGTAATAGACCGGCGGGTAGTTGGCTTCGTTGAGGATGAGCACGTGGGAGGACGCGGCGACCTGGATGCCGTGGAATTTCACCAAGAGGCAGCCGGAGAGTTGTTCGAGGGCGATGACGGGGCTGGGGCCGGAGCTTTTCATAAGGGTTCTCCTGAATACGGCGAAGAGACCGGTTCAGGTATAGCCCATCGGTTCGGATTGGGTTGGGTTTACAGCCGAACGGCCCATCCACTTCAAAAGCACCTCACCCTAACCCTCTCCCTGAGGGAGAGGGGACTGACCGAGTTGTCTGGCGAAATCCATCGACCTGAAAAATCGAGTCGATTATGGATTCAAAGCCAATCGTTCAAGTCGGTGAATTTCGCCAATATCCCCCATTCGGTCCCCTCTCCCACTGGGAGAGGGTTAGGGTGAGGGCCGCTCTTCAGGCATCACGCAACGATATCAGTCGCCAGCGCCTGCCCCACCACGCCCACAGCAAAATCCACCGCCCCCTGCCCCGTAAGGTCAACCATCAGGCTGGTCTGATTGGTCTGCGCAAAGTAGGTCAGGATCGCGTCGCCCGCATGCCCGGTGAAGCCGCTGACGAAGTTCAGCGACGCCGCACCCGTGGCGAAACCGGCGATGCCCGACAGGTCGATCTTGTCTAGGCCGCTGGTGAAATCCATGATCCAGTCCGGCGCAGTCATGGTCGAGTCGCTGGCTGCACCAAACACGAAAGTGTCTGCCCCTGCACCGCCCCACAATGTATCGCCACCGCCACCACCGTAAATGATGTCATTACCGGCACCGCCGAACAGATCGTTGACAGCGGCGTTACCAATCAGCAGGTCATTGCCCGAACCGCCCAGCGCATTCTCCACAGTCACACCGTAAGCAATGGACACATTGCCCACCAGACCGCCAACATCGGAGAACGAACCTTCATTGAGGTTGATCTTCTGATTCTGGCTGAAGCCGGAGAAGTCCAGCGTGTCATTACCACCGCCATCCCACACCGAGAACACCACTTTGGAGGACGCCGAAGAGGCGCTGTAGAAATCGCGTTCGGCGTTGGAGTTGAAACCATAGGTGGTGTCATCGGCGCGGGTCGCGTAGTTGGCACCATAGAGTTTCTGCACCGCGACGATATCGTCCAACAATGGCGCCGAAGCGTACGCACCACTGCCGTCCTTGCTGAAATTCTGGTCGGTGTTGGCTTCGCTCCAGTAGCTCATCAGGCTGTAGCCGCGAGTGTCTTCGGCGTACTTGGCGTCGTTATAGGTCGGGTTGCCATTACCGGCGTTGTAGGCGCCCGGGTGCGACAGGCCGAGGGTATGGCCGATCTCGTGGGTCAGGGTCTGACGCCCGTAGTTGTTGGTGTCCGGCGTCTTGTTGACCTGATATTGATCGTTGATCAGGTACCACGACTGACCGTCATAGCTGCTGCCGCTCGGCAGGTAAGCGAACGCAGCGCCACCGGTGCTGACATCGTAGTTACCGAAGGTCATGTGGCCATCGCCGCCCTTGCCTTCGCTGAACGTGACGTTGGCGACATCGGCCCAGGATTGCATCGCCAGCACGGCTTGCGCCTTCTGCTGCGCGCTGAATTCGCTGAAGTTGCCCAGTTTCGCGTTGTAGTTCGCCGGTTTTTCAGTGAGGAAGTTGTAGCTGAGGTCGATCTTGCCATCAGCGTTCTTGTCGCCCCACGACAGGCCCTTGCGCAGGATTTCATCGGCGGCCTGATCGGCGGTGAACGACGGTTTACCGTTGACCAGCGCGCTGCCTCCCCGGTCGTAAAGATGGCTGAACGTGTCGACTTGGCTGAAGGCAGTGCTGGTGTTGGAAGAGGCTTGAAGCATGGTTTACGTCCTTGTTTCTGGGTAGTCAGTGTCCGACAGGCCACAGCGATCTACTGGCGAGATCGTCCTGTCACTCGCGTTTGCAAACGCGCCGACGCTGACACGGCGCAGACCCTTGGCGCTAATCAATTTCTCGATAGTGCGGCGCGGCGTCCCGGTTTTGACCGTCACTTGCGGCAATCCTTTTATCTGTATATCCATACAGATAAAAGTTGCCCCGGGCGCCACGTCCGGCCATTCTGTGCACCTGTTCAGACCTTGATCGGCGATGGTGGATATGCGGCTGTACCTCTGTGAAAAACCTTCCCAGGCCAAAGACATTGCGGCCGTACTCGGTGCCAAGCGCCGGGGCGACGGCTGCTGGCTGGGAACGGACGTCACAGTCACCTGGTGCATCGGCCACTTGCTCGAAACCGCCCCGCCGGATGCCTACGACGCCCGTTACAAGCGCTGGGTGCTGGCCGATCTGCCGATCATTCCGGACAAATGGAAAATGACCGTCAAGCCACGCACCGCCAGCCAGTACAAAGCGGTCAAGCGCCTGCTCGGCGAGGCCAGCGAGCTGATCATCGCCACTGACGCCGACCGTGAGGGCGAAATGATCGCCCGGGAACTGGTCGAGCACTGTCGTTATCGCGGGCCGATCCGTCGTTTGTGGCTGTCGGCGCTCGACGAAGCATCGATCCGCAAGGCGTTGGCCGCGCTGAAGCCGGGGGCCGAGACCTTCAGCCTGTACCACTCGGCGCTGGGCCGCTCGCGGGCAGACTGGCTGATCGGCATGAACATGAGTCGGCTGTTCACCTTGCTCGGTCGTCAGTCGGGCTATCAAGGCGTATTGCCGGTGGGCCGAGTGCAAACGCCAACCCTGCGCCTGGTGGTGGATCGTGATCGCAGCATCGCCGACTTCGTACCGGTCGCCTATTGGGCGATCGATGTGCAACTGCTGCACAACGGCACACCATTCACCGCGCAATGGCGCGCGCCATCAGATGCCTGTGACGATCAGGATCGCTGCCTGAATCAGGCACTGGCGCAGCAAGCGGCCGCTGCACTCGGTAGCAGCGAGACCGCGCGGGTGGTCAAGTTGAAAACCGAACGCATGCGTGAAGTCGCGCCCCTGCCCTTCGACCTCGGCACCTTGCAGGAAGTCTGCTCGAAAAAGCTCGGCCTCGGCGCGCAGGAAACCCTCGACATCGCACAGGCGCTCTACGAAACCTACAAAGTCATCACTTACCCGCGCAGTGATTGCGGCTTTCTGCCGGTGAGCCAGCACAGCGAAGCGCCGGCGATTCTCGCGGCGCTGCGGCAGGCAGATCCGGGCCTTGAAGCATTGCAGGGCTTTCTCGAACCTCAGCGCAAGTCGCGCGCATGGAACGACGCCAAGGTCAGCGCCCACCACGGCATCATCCCCACCGCAGCGGCGAAAAACCTTGAGCGCCTCAGCGGCAAGCACCGTGCGGTGTATACGCTGATCCGTGCGCGCTACCTGGCGCAGTTTCTGCCCAATCATGAATACGATCGCACCCAAGCGGATTTCGACAGCGCCGGTGAAGCGTTGCGCGCGGTCGGCAAGCAGATCATCGAGCCGGGCTGGAAGCGCGCCCTGCCCGAGGCACTCGCAACCGCCAAAGGTCGCGAGGCGCCCGCACCGCAGACCTTGCCGACGCTGAACCAGGGCGTCGAATGCGCGGTGGCCGAGGTGCGGCTCAAGGATCTGTGGACACAACCACCGAAACCCTACACCGAAGGCGATCTGATCAAGGCGATGAAGAACGTGGCCAAACTGGTCGAAGATCCGTTGCTCAAACAGAAGCTCAAGGACACTACCGGGATTGGCACCGAAGCGACTCGTGCATCGATCATTCAGGGTCTGCTGGATCGTGGTTATCTGGTGAAAAACGGCAAGGCGCTGGCCGCGACGCCGGCGGCGTTCAGCCTGATCGACGCCGTACCCCGGGCGATTGCCGACCCCGGCACCACGGCGATCTGGGAACAGGCGCTGGACATGGTGCAGAGCGGCGAGATGAGCCTGGAAGAATTTGTCACCAAACAGGCGGCGTGGATGAGCAAGCAGGTGACACGCTGTTCCGCACTCAGCCTGACCATCAGCGGCCCGCCACCCGCCGGCAAAGCCGCCACACCGTGGAAGAAGAAACGCAAATCGACCCGCAGCAAAACCACGAGTACGACCAAACCTGTGGCGAGGGGGCAAGCCCCCTCGCCACAATAGGTTGAGTGCACAATAACGGCTTCGTCAGGTTAGTGAGTTAAGTCCCATGCCCACCATCGAACTGCACCCCGCGCAACGCGACGACCTCGACACCCTCGAGAACCTCATGCAGTTCTACATGCACGACTTCAGCCAATGGCTACCGCTGAAACTCGCCGAGCACGGCTTCTTTGCCATCCAGCCTAAACTCGACTACTGGCGCCACCCGAAGACCCAACCTTTTCTGATCCGCGTCGACAACGAACTTGCCGGGTTCGTGACCGTCGACAACGAGACCCACATCGACGGCGCCGACCACAACATCGGCTACTTCTTCATCGCGCGACGCTTTCGTGGCCAAGGCGTCGCGCAGTTTGTCGTCTCTGCCCTCTTGAGCCGCATCCCCGGTCAATGGCAGATTTTCCACATCGACGCCAACCTGCCGGCACAACGCTTCTGGGCCGGGCTGATCCCGCAATTGAGCGGCGGTGAATTCACCCGGCAGCAGCGCGAGGTAGACGGTTATCCGTGCACCTTCTACACCCTGCGCGCACCCTTTTCCGTTGCCTGAACGGATCCTTTCTCATTCCAAAACAGCTTTGTCCGACAATATGTAGTGATCAAAAATAATCACTACAAAACCGTTGACGGCGTCGTTTTGCTTTTGCATGATGAAGACGTTCCCCGATCGGGAACACTGGCAACATGCTTGAGCAAACTCGTCTGACCGCCGAGTTGTTTTTTCCGGATACACGCTGCCCACAAGGCAGATTGAAGAAGCTGACCTGGCCTGAACGTCCAGTACAAGGACGAGAAGCGCTGGCGAAAATTCTCAAGACGCTTGTGGTCGACACTGAATATGTCGTCAAGGAGCCTCCCGGTTTTCGCTGCTTCTCCTCGTTGTGACGCTATTGCGTAGCAGTTATTCAACACGACTACATGCAACAGATGCATGACCCCGTACTTCACACGGGCGAGCGCTGACGTCCTGGTTTCGGTGCCAGGGATCAACTAACCGATGGGCTACCTGTATTAGCGAATCAACTTTGAAAGATCACCAGACTGGTCAAGGGGCAAAATCATGAATCTGAACAATCAACCCACTATCGAAGAACTGGCTCGTATGTTCGCTGCGCAGAAAGACAGCCACGACAGCCATATTCTGTGGATCAGCAAATCGGGTCAGGTGCATATCGACTGCCTGGCGCCCCATGCTGGCGAAGAAGAATTCGAGCAGAACACCCAGAACCTGCTGGCCCGCCTGAAGATGTACCGTCGCGGCCACGGTTATGTTGGCAAGAAAGCGGCAGCCGACAGGGACTTCATCGGTAATGTTCTGCAAACGCTGAAACAGGCGTGGGATTCGATGCAGAACAACAATGAAGTTCGGGTGATTGATCGGTTCTGCTGAGTTAGTCATCAAATAATTGAAAGGCCTGCTTCCTTAAAGGAAGCAGGCCTTTTTTTGTTCGCATGCATTGATTTGGCGTGACTGGAATTGCAGCCCCTCACCCCAGCCCTCTCCCGAGGGAGAGGGAGCCGATCGAGTGATCTCAAGTCATCCGTCAACCCGGAACACCGAGTTGATTATGGATTCAGCAAAACTCTTTCAGGTCGGCGTATTACTCCAGCATCCCTCGGTCAGTCCCCTCTCACTCTGGGAGAGGGTTAGGGTGAGGGCATCCCCCAGCCCAACACCATTTCAGCAAACGCGACCGCCGCCGAACTGTGATAATTATTGCGCCGCCGCAACAACGCCGCCCCACGCTGCGGTGCATCACTCTCCAGCTGCAACCGGCGCAACGCCCGATCCTCAGTCGCAATCGCCTGCGGCAACATCGTCGCCAGAGGCGAACAACGCACCACCTCCAGCAAGGTACTCACCGAGTTCACCTCTATCCGCACCTGCGGCGTAATCCCGTGCTGCCGAAAATACTCATCCACCGATAACCGCGTAATGAAGTCCGGCGCCAACAGAGCAAAGTCCAGTGCAGCGATATCTTCCGGCGTCAGCACTGAGCGACTGTCATACAGCGGATGCTCGCGCCCGACCATGATCCCCAAGGTTTCGGTAAACGCCGGAATACACTCGATCTCCGGGTTACGCACCGGTGTAAAGGCAATCGCAACATCCAGCGAGTCATCCGCCAGCCCCGCCTCGATGTCGTCCATCGACAACTCGAAAATCTGCAGATGAATCCCCGGATACCGCGCCGCAAAGTCGCGCACCAACGGCCCGACCAGATACGCCATGAACGTCGGCGTCATCGCCAGCCGCAACGTCCCGCGAGACAGATCCTTGACGTCATGCAGCGCGCGTTTACCCGCCTCCAGTTCCACCAGCACCCGGCGCGCGCATTCGATGTAAGCCTCGCCGGCATCGGTGGGTTTGACCGTGCGCGAGGTGCGATCAAACAGATTCACACCGAGGGACTCTTCCAGTTGGCGGATCTGTTGCGACAAGGTCGGCTGCGACACATGCAGCGCCTCGGCAGCACGGGTGAAGCCGCCGTGATCGGCAACGGCCAGCAGATAACGCAAATGTCGCAGCAGCATGGGGCACACCATCTATAGGCAGAACTTATGTGAAGCATTGTATATCGGTCTTGGACGCTATGGATCAATCGGCAGAAGATTGCTCCCACACAGCAAGCCAACCCTGAAAGGAGTGACACCATGCAACAGTCCCACGCCTACAACGACACCAGCCTGGCCCTGACCACCCGCGTTCTCGACGCCAAGGCACGCAAAGATCTGTCGTGGCAGGATCTTGCCGACGGCACCGGCCTCAGCCTGGCGTACGTCACCGCCGCTCTGCTCGGCCAGCATCCGCTGCCGGAAAATGCCGCCCAAGTGGTCGGCGACAAGCTGGAACTGAGCGTTGAAGACGTCGCGGCGATGCAGATCATCCCCCTGCGTGGCAGCCTCAGCGGCGTACCGACCGACCCGACCATCTACCGCTTCCACGAGATGATCCAGATCTACGGCACCACGCTCAAAGCATTGGTTCACGAGCAGTTCGGCGATGGCATCATCAGCGCGATCAACTTCAAACTCGACATCAAGAAAGTCGAAGACCCGGAAGGTGGTTCCCGCGCCGTGGTCACCCTCGACGGCAAATTCCTGCCGCTGCGTCCGTTCTGATCCGCACCGGCCCGCACCGTGCGTGCGGGCCAACCCACCTCGAATGGCTACCCGTCACCCAATACATCTGGAGGCTGCCCCATGCAAAAAATCCTGTTGACCCTGGCCCTGCTCGGCGGTTTTTGCGCCCAGGCATTTGCCGCCGACGAGGCCGTCGCCTACCGCTACGGCATGCAACTGGATATCGCCCAAGTGCTGAGCATTACCCCGGTTGCCGAGGTGTGTGGCGTGGTGCCGGTCGAGATGACGTATCTGGACAGCAACGGCGGCAAACACATTCTTCAATACAGCGAATTCGGCAGCGGTTGCTCAAACTAAGAGGACAACACCATGAAAAACCTGATTGATGGCTTCCTGAAATTCCAGAACGAAGCGTTCCCGCAACGCACCGAACTGTTCAAACACCTGGCGACGACGCAACAGCCCGGCACCTTGTTCATCACCTGTTCCGACAGCCGTGTGGTGCCGGAATTGCTGACTCAACAAGAGCCCGGCGAGCTGTTCGTGATTCGTAACGCCGGTAATATCGTGCCGTCGTACAGCCCGCATCCAGGCGGGGTTTCGGCGACAGTAGAATATGCAGTGGCGGTGCTCGGGGTGACTGACATCGTGATCTGCGGGCATTCGGACTGCGGCGCAATGACCGCGATTGCCAAGTGCAAATGCATGGATCACCTGCCCGCCGTCAGCGGTTGGCTGCAGCATGCCGAGTCGGCAAAAGTGGTGAATGAAGCGCGAACGCATGCCAGTGACGCGGCGAAATTGAGCTCGATGGTGCGCGAGAACGTGATCGCGCAACTGGCGAATATCCAGACTCATCCGAGTGTGCGTCTGGCGCAGGAAAAAGGCCTGCTGAACCTGCATGGCTGGGTGTATGACATCGAGACCGGCTCGATCGATGCGCTGTCCTCGGACCGCCGAACGTTTGTGCCGCTGGCCGAACAACCGGCGACTTGCGCGATTCATGCCCAAACCACCCACGCTGCCTGAGCAATTGAGCGTTCCCACGCTCTGCGTGGGAATGCCTCAGGGGACGCTCTGCGTCCAGTGACGCGGAGCGTCACGGGCTGCGTTCCCACGCTGGAGCGTGGGAACGATCACCAAATGCGGCATCAGCGTTTTACCGTGAGGTCTACTTGAGTCATGCGGCTACGAACAGTGAACACGCCATCACCCGACAAGATCGCACTGCGCGCAAACAAGCGCCCACTCTCCCAGTTCGAAAGGCCCAGTTCCGGCTTGTTCAGCGCGTACTGGCCGTCGACCCAACGGGTGATGCCGTTGCCCACGAACGGCGCATTCACCGCGTTGTAAAAGCGCTCCTGCACCTGCGCATCTTCACTGATCAACGACACGGTGAACTGCGGGCTATGGCGGTTGAACAGCGCAATCGCCTGGTCCAGGTCATCGACGATCATCAGGCTGACTTCGGGGGTTTCCTCCCATTCCCACTCGCGACCTAGATCGGCTTCCGCCAATGCCTCGGCCAACGCCTCAGTCTGATAACCCTCGGCGCGATACACCTCGACCGTCGCGTTCTGCCACTCAGCCGGCAGATAACCTTCACTGCCCTCGACGATGTGCAATTTGCAGCCTTGCCCACGCGCGATGCCGGCCTGCTGCAATGCACCGAGAAACAACGGCAGCAATTCAACCGCACGCTCGCGCTGAATCAGGCAAACGTTCAGCGTGTTGCAGACTTTGCGGTCCAGCGAGTTACGCACCACCGCCGCAAAGCGTGTGGCATCGGCAGCACGATCGGCAATCAGCCACGCTCCACCCGTACCGTGCAGGCTGACGGCGGTGCCGGCCTGCTGGGCGATGCTGCCGAGTTGACTGACCGCACGCCCCGAACCGCGCGCCACCGCCAGCGACAGACGTCGGTCGGCGAACATCGCCCAGCCGGCCGCATGATTGACGCTTTCCACCAACGACACCGCACCGGCCGGCAAACCGGCAGCGGCCAGCGCCGGGTTCAAGGCATGAGTAACGATGGCTTGCGCGGTGCCCAAAGCATCGCTGCCAATGCGTAACACCGCGGTGTTGCCGGTGCGCAGGACACCGGCGGCATCGGCGAACACGTTCGGCCGCCCTTCGAAGACAAAAGCGACGATGCCCAACGGCGAGACGACTTGCTCGATCTTCCAGCCATCGTGTTCGACGCTGCTGATGACTTTGCCCCGGGTCGGCGCGGCATCACGCCAGGCGCGCAGGCCGGCGATCATGTCGTTGCGCATGCGCTCATCGGCGAGCAAGCGGGTGGTCGAGCGACCACGCGCCTTGGCCCGTTCGATATCGGCAAGGTTGGCCGAGGCAATGTTCGCCCAGCACTGCGGGGTCTCAAGGCGTTGTGCGAACAGGTCGAAAAATTGGCTGATCGCTTCATCCGAGACCGTCGACAACGCGGTAAACGCCGCTGCCGCACGCTCGATTGCCACCGCCGCTGCTTGCTGATCAGCCACCGGAATCAGCAACAACTCGCCGCTCACCTGCTCCACCAGCAGGTGGTCACCGGGCTGAAAACGCGCGGCCAGTTCGGGGCTGACCACGGTGACGCGGTTACCGGCGAAAGGGATCGGCGTGCCAGCGACGAGACGTTCGAGTGCAAGAGACATTAAGCGGATTCACCATGCAAAGGGCGGCCGGAAAATGTAGCGGATTACTCGATGAAATACACCTCTTCAAACACTAAAGAAACCTGTGGGAGCTGGCTTGCCAGCGATAGCGGTGGTTCAGTCAAATTTATTGTGACTGACAGGACCTCATCGCTGGCAAGCCAGCTCCCACAGGGTTTGGGGTGTTTGGCGGATCGGGTCAGAAGACCGACCAGCCGATCCGCGCGCTGAGCATCTCCAGCGCCGCCATCCCTGCCAGCGAGTTACCGGCGGCATTCAGTTCCGGCGACCACACGCACACGGTGAACTGCCCCGGCACCACTGCAACAATCCCGCCACCGACGCCACTCTTGCCCGGCAGCCCGACGCGGTAGGCAAAGTTGCCCGCCTCGTCATACAGGCCGCTGGTGGCCATGATCGAATTGACCTGCTGGGTCTGGCGCCGCGTCAGAACCTGCTCGCCGCTGTGCTTGCAATAACCGTCGTTGGCCAAAAAGCAGAAGGCCCGCGCCAGGTCAATGCAGTTCATCCGTAAGGCGCAGTGGCTGAAGTAACTGCGCAACACCGCCTCGACGTCATTGTGGAAATTGCCGAACGACTGCATCAGATACGCCATCGCCGCGTTGCGCGCGCGGTGCTGGTATTCGGAGTCGGCGACTTTGCCGTCGATCATGATCTGCGGGTTGCCGGACAGGCGTCGGACAAAGTCGCGCATCGACAGAGTCGGTGCGGCGAAGCGTGATTGATTGATGTCGCAGATCACCAGCGCGCCGGCGTTGATGAATGGATTACGCGGCCGACCGCGCTCGAACTCCAGCTGCACCAGCGAGTTGAACGGCTGGCCGGAAGGCTCGTGACCGAGGCGCTCCCAGATCGCCTCGCCGGAATGATCGATGGCCTGCACCAGGCTGAACACCTTGGAAATACTCTGCACCGAGAACGGCGTTTCGGCGTCACCGGCGCAGTACATCTCGCCGTCGTTGCCGTACACGGCGATGCCCAGTTGATTGGCCGGCACGGTGCCGAGGGCGGGAATGTAGTCAGCCACTTTGCCCTGCCCGATCAGGGGCCGGACAGCGTCAAGGATCTCGTTCAACAGCGCTTGCATGCCGGGTTCCGAAGTCTCGCCCCATGGGATCGCGGGGACACTGGGGCTAGACGCTGCGCAACAGAATCGCATCACACAGGCTGACACATTGCTCCCCTGTAGGAAGCGTGTGTATTGCAATGTATATGGCGACCGCGCAGACACACCAGGCGTGGAAAGCCGACCGCCGGCGACACATCGCCGATACACCGCGACGCTGAAATACCCCGGTCGAAATCACTTCCCCCCCTCGCACCGGAGAACTCCCATGCTCACCCTCAAAACCCTGCACCTGCACCTCGACCGCGCCGGACTCTGGCTCGCGCCATTGACCTTGCGGCTATTCATCGCCTGGGAGTTTTTCGAGTCAGGCCTGGAGAAATTCAACGGCCAGAACTGGTTCGAAGATATTCAGGACAAGTTCCCGTTCCCCTTCGATCACCTGCCGGCGACGCTGAACTGGGAGCTGTCGATGTGGGTAGAGCTGATCGGCGCACTGGCGATTCTGCTCGGCTTCGGTACGCGTATTTCCGCGCTGGCGCTGATCGTGGTGACCGTCGTTGCCACCGCCGCCGTGCACTGGCCGGCCGACTGGTCGAGCCTCAGCGAGCTGGCGCAGGGTTACGCCATCACCAACAAAGGCTTCGGCAACTTCAAGCTGCCGGCGATCTATCTGGCCGCGCTGCTGCCACTGGTGTTTGCCGGAGCCGGTCGTTTGAGTGTCGATGCGGCGCTGGCCAGTCGCTTCTGGCAGCGCCGCGATCGTTGAGGCTCAGTGCGCGCCGTCGAGTCCCGCCAGCAACGCGCTGTCGCGACTGTAGATATCGGGTGCATAGCGCACGTGGCCATCGCTGCCGACTTGCGCAGTCCAGTAGGTCATCAGGATCGGCACCGGCGCAGACAAGCGGAATTCATGCGTGGTGCCCGTCGCCAAGAGTGTTTCAGTGCGGGCCTTTTCTGCCGGGCTGAGCAGCAGGTCACGCAGTTGCATCGGATGCTCGACCCGCACGCAACCGGAGCTGAACGCCCGTGGGCCTTTGTCGAACAACGCCTTGCTCGGCGTGTCATGCAGGTACACCGAAAACGGGTTGGGGAAGCGAATGACCATTTGCCCCAGCGGATTGCGCGGCCCGGCGTCCTGGCGCAGGAGGATGTTGCCGGGGTTGTCCCAGTCGATGTCCGCAGCCGCCAATGGCTGGCCGTTGGCGTCGAGCACCTGCAGGTTCTGGCGACTGAGGAAGGTCTGGTCCTTGCGGATCGCCGGCAGCTTGTCTTCTTTCCAGATGGTCGGCGGCACGGTCCAGGTCGGATTCAAGGTCAGCCGGGTGACGCGGGATTTCAGCAGTGGCGTCTGGCGTTCGGCACGACCGACCTGGGTGCGGGTCTGCCACACCGCCTGGCCGCCCTGATACAGGGTCAGTTCGGCGGCGGCGACGTTGACCAGCAAACCATCGGGTTCCATGTCCTGGGCCATCCAGCGAAAACGCTCGAGGTTGACCCGCAGTTGTTCGCGGCGCGTCAACGGGCTGATGTTGAGTTCGGCAATTGTCCCCGGCCCGACCACGCCGTCAGCCTGCAACGAATGGTTGGCCTGAAAACTCTTCACCGCCTCCACCAGTACGCCTTCGTAGGCGTTGCCGGGTGTGCCGACGGCATGCGTCAGGTAGCCTTCGTTGAACAAGCGCTGGGCCAGTTCCGGCACGCGTTTGTCTTCCATCGCCGGGCGCAGCAACGGCCCGTTACCGACTGACTGCCATTGCGGCAAGGCTTTCAGGCGTTGCGCGGCATACAGGTGGCGAAGGCTCTGGTACTGCGCCAGACGTGGCCGGGCGAGGTCAAACGCCGCCGGGATGTCGTGCATGCCCGGCACGGCAATCGCCAACAATTCCGCCTGACGGTCACGCGGGGTGTCGTCGGCATGCCACAGCGGTTCGAAATGCGATTGCAGCAGGCGCCCGTAATGCAGGTCCTGCAGGGCTTGCAGGTAGTAGCGACTGATGTCGATATCAGCGCACAACTCACCGTCCTGCGGTGCGCTTGGCGCAACCGGATAGCGTTTCGGATTCAGACCATCGTCAGCCAACAACTGCAATTGCGCCTGCAACGTCTGCAATCGTCCGGAGTCGCTGGCCCACACCGGCATCCAGTCCTGCTGCTCATAGAAACCCTGCAACTG
Organism: Pseudomonas helmanticensis; assembly: GCF_900182985.1. Lineage (NCBI taxonomy): Bacteria > Pseudomonadati > Pseudomonadota > Gammaproteobacteria > Pseudomonadales > Pseudomonadaceae > Pseudomonas > Pseudomonas helmanticensis. The sequence continues at coordinate 1,863,812 of NZ_FXUY01000001.1, forward strand.
CGACAGCGCCGGGCCGTTCAGGTGCGCAGCAATCGCCGGGCATGACTGCGGCAGGCTGATCAGCACCGCCTGCAACGGACTTTGCGGCTCGACGGGCATTTCCGCCGGCGGCGTTGGCAGCGTTTGCAAGGGCGGCAGCGGCTCATCGGCACAAGCGACAAACGGCGCAGCGATCAGGCAAATGCTCAAGTAGCATGCGTACTTTTTGAACAACTGCTTTACTCCAATCCATGGCCGTCTCGATGACGGTCAACCTTACATCAGGTGCGCTGAACAGTCAGGCTCGATCAACGGGCTTGCCGGTAACGACTGGGAGTCAGGAGCCAAGTGCCAAACAAGTAGCAAGTGAGGACACTTTATAAATGTTGACGTTTTTGCGCCGACTTCTGCTGACCACCGCGACCCTCGTCGCCGTGACCAGTCCAGCATTTGCCGCCGGCAAGCCATCGCCGGTTCTCTTCAACAGCCTCGCGCACGCCGCGCCAGAACTCAATCCCCAGGCGCTGAAAGGTGCGCTGAACGCCATGCAATGTGCGGTCAACAACGGTGCAAAACCGTCGCGCCACCTGGCAATCATCGATTACTCGCAACCGTCGACCGAGCGCCGCTTGTGGATTTTCGACCTGAGCAAACAGAAGTTGGTTCTACGCGATCTGGTCGCCCACGGTTCCAACTCCGGGGAAAACTTCGCCACGCAGTTCTCCAACCGTGAAGGCAGTTACCAGTCCAGCCTTGGCTTGTTCCGCACCCAGGAAAGCTACGAAGGCACCCACGGTTATTCGTTGCGCATGGACGGTCTTGAGCCGGGCTTCAACGACATGGCCCGCGACCGCGCCATCGTCATCCACGCCGCCAGTTACGTGAACCCGTTGTGGAGCAAGCGTCAGGGCCGCATCGGTCGCAGCCAGGGCTGCCCGGCGGTACGACCGCAGATTGCCAGGCAAGTGATCGACCGCCTGAAGAATGGCCAGTTCATGTTCTCGTGGTACCCCGATCAACGCTGGCTGAAGTCCTCGCCGTACCTCAATTGCCAGCCGCAACAGGTGGCGAGCATCCTCAATACCCACGCCAGCTGACCCGCATTACCTGCCCCCCGTAAATGTCGGGACTGAAACCCAACCTGTAGGAGCTGCCGAAGGCTGCGATCTCTTGATCTTGCCTGTAAAAAACAAGATCAACAGATCGCAGCCTTCGGCAGCTCCTACAGGGGGTGGTTTTGATTACAGTTTTGTCATTCAGCTGTCGGTTTGCCGTGCGGATCGCTCGGTAGCCTGATGTTGTCCCGGCGCCAATGCCGATCAACTCCGACCACTGAGTGACTGATCATGAAAACCCTTCTGCTCGCCATCACCGCCCTCCTCGCCACCGGTTCTGCTTTCGCTGCGAACATGCCCGACACCGCCGTGATTCATGACAAGAGTGGCTTCTACGTCAATCTGGATGTCGACAAAGTCCTCGCAAGCACCGATATTTCACAGGCGTGCGGCGTGGTGCCGGCGCAATTGAATTACCTCGACCATCAGGGTCGCGAGCATGTGCTGAACTATGAAGTACAAGGCAGCGGCTGCATCAATGACCATTGAGGCTGATCGATGAATATTCTGGTTGTCGAAGACGAACCCAAGGCGGGCAATTACCTGCTCAACGGTTTGCAGGAACTGGGCTACAGCGTCAGCCTCGCGCGCAATGGCGCCGACGGCCTGCACCTGGCGCTGGAGCACAGCTTCGACGTGATCGTGCTGGATGTGATGATGCCGAAAATGGATGGCTGGGAAGTGCTGCGCCGGCTGCGCAAGGAAGCCGACACGCCGGTGCTGTTCCTCACGGCTCGCGATGACATCGCCGACCGCGTCAAAGGCCTGGAGCTGGGCGCCGACGACTACCTGATCAAACCGTTTTCGTTTGCCGAACTGGTGGCGCGCCTGCGCACCCTGACCCGGCGCGGGCCGATTCATGAAGACGAACAATTGCAAGTCGCCGACCTGCAGATCGACGTACTGAAACGCCGCGTCACGCGCGCTGGGGTGCGCATCGCCCTGACCAACAAGGAGTTTGCGCTGTTGCAATTGTTCGCCACGCACACCGGGCAAGTGCTGGCGCGCTCGTTGATTGCCTCACGGGTATGGGACATGAATTTCGACAGCGACACCAACGTGGTCGATGTCGCCGTGCGCCGCTTGCGGGCGAAAATCGACGACCCGTTCCAGCTTAAGCTGATCCACAGCGTGCGCGGTATCGGCTACCGCTTCGACACGCAAGCATGAGCACCAATCGCCCATATTCGCTGACCTTACGCCTGGCGCTGGTGTTCGCTCTGCTCGCCTTCGGGTCGCTGGCCGGCCTCGGCGCGGCACTGTACAGCGAGCTGGAAGAGCAACTGATTCGGCGCGATGACATTTCGCTGGTCAGCCGCGTCGATCAATTGCGCACGTTCCTCAACGACAGCAACACCCTTGAGCTGATCAAGAACAAACCGGCGCTGTTCCAGAACATGCTCGGCAACCGCGAAGCGCTGCTGACCATCGGCGCACCGGGGCAACCGCCGCTGCTGGTGGTCAACCCGGGCAATCTGGCCACGCCGACGTTGCCGGCGGTGCCCATCGATCAGGCGATGACGTTGAAGGACGTGCAGCATCTGCCGAGCGTCGCCGGCGTGCCGTTTTCGGCGGTGGCGGCGCGGATTGATTCCGGCGATCTGGGCAATCTGCAAGTCACCACCGGGCGCCTGATGAGCGAGCGCACGGCGATGCTCGCCAATTACCGCTTGAGTGTTTATGGCCTCGCGTCATTGGCGGCGCTGGTGTTGGCGCTGATCGGTTGCCTGTTGGTGTATCGGGGTTTGCTGCCGTTGCGGCGCCTGGCCAGACATGCGCATGGCATCGGTGTCGGCAACCTCGGCGAGCGCCTCGACAGCCACGGCGCACCGCGCGAATTACTGCCGATGATCGAGGCGTTCAACGCCATGCTCGATCGCCTCGCCAAAGGCTTTGCGCAATTGAGCCAGGTCTCGACCGACATGGCCCATGAGCTGCGTACGCCAATCAATAATCTGCTCGGCGAAACCCAGGTCGCGCTGCATCAGAACCGCAGCATCGAGGCCTACCAGCAGTTGCTCGCCTCCAACGTCGAAGAATTGGAACGGCTGACGCGGATGCTCGACAACATGCTGTTTCTGGCGCGCACCGATCCGGCCAGTGCCCTGAGCCAGCGTCAGGAGCTGGACGCGGCGGATGAGATGCAGCGCATCGCCGATTACTTTGAAGGCCTGGCGGCGGATGTCGGCGTGTGCATCGAGGCGCGTGGCAGCGGCGTGATTTGGGCCGAACCGATGCTGTTGCGGCGGGCGCTGGCCAATCTGTGCGCGAATGCGATCAAGTACGGCGCAGCGGATTCGACGGTGCAGGTGGAAGCGATTGCCGAAGTGGATGGCAGTTATCTGCGGGTGCGCAATCAGGGTGCGACGATTGCACCTGAGCATCTGGCGCGACTGTTCGAGCGCTTCTACCGCGTCGACCAGTCCCGCGAACGCTCGGCGCAATCCAATGGTCTGGGCCTGTCGATCGTCGCGACCATCATGCAACTGCATCAGGGCCGTTATAGCGCAAGCAGTGAGGATGGCGAGACCTGCTTCGAACTCTACTTCCCCGCCCGCCAAGCATCGTCATTGACTGTGAAACCGCCATCGCTGGCAAGCCAGCTCCCACAATGATTTGCGTTGAATCCAATCCTCCGGCCAACTCAAAACCCTGTGGGAGCTGGCTTGCCAGCGATGAGGCCAGCCTGATCGACATTAATGCTGACTGAAAGAACTCTCCCACAGTCCTGTCTCGGTTCGGCTGAAGAGTTACTGATCAACTCGGTCCCTTGTGGGAACGGGCTTGCTCGCGAAAGCGCAGTGTCAGTCACCAGCGATGCTGGCTTTGCCGGCCTCTTCGCGAGCAGGCTCGCTCCTACAGTTGAACCGTGCTCGGCTGAAAACTCGCTGAACAACTCGATCCCCTGTGGGAGCTAGCCTGCTTGCGAAAGCGCAGTGTCAGTCACCAGCGATGCTGGCTTTGCCGGCCTCTTCGCGAGCAGGCTCGCTCCTACTGTTGAACCGTGCTCGGCTGAAGAGTTACTGATCAACTCGGTCCCCTGTAGGAGCTAGCCTGCTAGCGAAAACGCAGTGTCAGTCACCAGCGATGCTGGCTTTGCCGGCCTCTTCGCGAGCAGGCTCGCTCCTACTGTTGAACCGTGCTCGGCTGAAAATTCGCTGAACAACTCGATCCCCTGTGGGAGCTAGCCTGCTAGCGAAAGCGCAGTTTCAGTCACCAGCGATGCTGGCTTTGCCGGCCTCTTCGCGAGCAGGCTCGCTCCTACAGTTGAACCGTGCTCGGCTGAAAATTCGCTGAACAACTCGATCCCCTGTGGGAGCGGGCTTGCTCGCGAAAGCGCAGTGTCAGTCACCAGCGATGCTGGCTTTGCCGGCCTCTTCGCGAGCAGGCTTGCTCCTACTGTTGAACGGCGCTCGGCTGATGATCAACGCCATGAGCATCAACGCCACCGCGACGCCAAAGGTAATGTGCAAACCACTGGCGATGGCGCTTGCAGGCGCCTGCGTCGGATCCCCCGCTGCCAGCGCAAACACCGCGCCCATCACCGCCGCGCCGGTGATCAAGCCGAGGTTGCGCGCCAGCCCGAGCATCGCCGACACCACGCCACGCTGATCCTGACCGACGCAAGCCATCAACCCGGTGTTGTTGGCCGCCTGAAACAACGCATAACTGACGGCGACCAACGCGATCGACAACAAATACCCCGACAGCCCCAGACTCATCGGCAGGAGCGCCAACAAACCGCAACCACAGACCATCGCAAGCAACGCGCCCGGCACGATCCGTCGCGCACCGAAGCGATCCACCAGACGTCCGGCCGGCACCCCGCCAAACGCAGACAACAAAGGCCCGACCGACAACGCCAAGCCAACCACGGCACTGCTCAGTCCCAACCCGCGACTGAGGTAAAACGGGCCGACCACCAGCGTGGTCATCATCACGGTCGTCACCAGCAAGGTCAGCGCCAGGCTGCTGCTCAATCGACGGTCGCTGAACAGCGCCAAGCGAATCAGCGGCGCCTTGGCCCTCTTCTCGACCACAAGGAACAACCCCGCGCCGCCCAGGCTGGCCAGCAGCAACGGCAGCGTGAAACCTTCAAGCGTCATCGCCAGCGCATAGGCCGCCAGCGTCAATACCAGCACCGCACTGCCAGGATAATCAAACGCGACACGCGGCCCCGTTGGCCGATCCGCCGGCAGATAGCGATACACCAACCACGCATTGAGCAAACCCAATGGCACGTTGAGGAGAAAAATCGCCTGCCAGCCGACATGGGCCATCAACAGTCCACCCAGCGATGGCCCGAGGGTGGTGCCGGTGGCTGACATCGTCGCCAGCAAACCCATCGCGCTGCCCGCCCGCGCCTTGGGCACCGCATCGGCGACCAACGCCATCGTCAAGGCAAACATGATCGCCGCACCGACGCCCTGCACTGCCCGTGCGCCGATCAGCCAGGCAAGTCCCGGGGCCAATGCGCAGGCCAACGAAGCGCTGGTGAAAATGCCGATCCCGGTCAACAACAAGCGACGCCGACCGAAGCCATCACCGAGACGCCCGACGCTGACAATCAATGTGGTGATCGCCAGCAGATAGGCGAGCACGATCCATTGCACTTGTTGAAACGTCGCATCGAACGCCGCCGCGAGGATCGGCAAGCCGGCGTTGGCGATGCTGGTGTCCAGTGACGGCATCAACATCGACAGGGCCAGACTGGTCAGCGCCCATCGGGCGGGAGTGCTTAGAGATTCTCGAGGCATGGCGGGCTCGCAGTGCAAAGGTCAATCGCCATAGCCTGAGCCTCGACAACACACGGCGCAAGACGCATGCTTTGCACTCGATACCTGCATGGAACGCCATGTCATGAGCGCGCCTGACCTCAACCTGCTGATCACCCTCGACGTATTGCTGCGCGAAGGCAGCGTCGCCCGCGCCGCGAAATGCCTGCGGCTTAGCCCGTCGGCCATGAGCCGCGCCCTCGCCCGGCTGCGCGAAACCACCGGCGATCCGTTACTGGTGCGAGCCGGACGAGGCCTGGTGCCGACGCCGCGCGCACTGGAGTTGCGCGAACGGGTCAGTCATCTGGTGCAGGAGGCCGAGGCGGTTCTGCGGCCGGCCGAAGTGCTTGATCCGGGCCGATTGCAACGCACCTTCACCCTGCGCAACACCGACGGTTTTGTCGAAACCTTTGCCGCCGCCCTGCTCGCGCGCATCGGCGAAGAAGCGCCGGGTGTACGCCTGCGTTTTGTGCAAAAGGCCGACAAGGACAGCACGCCGCTGCGCGAAGGCCGCGTCGATCTGGAAACCGGCGTGGTCGACGACAGCACCGACCCGACGCTGCACAGCCGCATCCTGTTTCAGGATCAGTGGATCGGTGTGGTACGCGAGGGGCATCCGTTGAGCGCGGGAAAAATCACCAGCAAGCGCTTTGCCGGCGGCGAGCACATTCTCATTTCACGACGCGGCCGCAGCAGCGGCCCTGTGGACGAAGCGCTGCTTGCGCTCGGACTGACGCGAGACATCGTCACCTCATTTGGCGGTTTCTCGGCGGCGCTGACGCTGGTGCGTGAGTCAGACCTGATCGCGACCGTTCCGCAACGTCACACCAGCAAACTGCGCACCGGCCTGCACAGTTTTACCCTGCCATTCGAGATGCCGGACATCAGCGTGTCGATGCTTTGGCACCCGCGCATGGACACCGATCCGGCGCATCGCTGGTTGCGCGAGTGTGTGCGGCAAGTCTGCGCCTAACGCGCGTCGCCACCGGCCGGTTTGTAAAAGAGGAATTTTTTCGTTTCGGCGGTCTTGGTGTATTCCTTGGCCCAACTCGGATGAACGTTGCGGTCGTGGAAATACAGTGCGCCATGGGTGCGATCCGGGAGCTGCCGGTTCAAGGCCTTGCCGGCGATTTCCTTGGCCAGCGCGTACTCGGCGTCTTCCTTGACCTGATCGGGCTTGCCATCGCACCACCAGGAAAACTGGCAGCTCTTGGTTTCCGAACCCTGCTTGACCACCTCGCAAACGGTGCCGGGGAAACCGTCGTGGCCGAGGCGATTCATCACCACGTTGGCCACGGCCTCCATTTCCGGAGTGTCCTTGCCTTTGGCTTCCCAGTAGATACTCCGTGCCAGACACGTGATCGGATCGTCCAGCGGTGCAGTGCCTGCCGGGTCGACGGCTTGCACTTCGGTGGGCGTGATGGCCTCGGATTTTGGTGCCGGGGCGGCACTGACTTTGTCCGCGGCTTTCTCTTCCAGCACCTGGGCTTTCTCTTCGGCCTTGGCTTTGACCGGGGCCTGATCGGTGGCCCAGACTGCGCCTGCCAACAGGGTGAATACGAGACAACCCGCCCAGCCTTTCAATCCCATGTCGTTTCTTCCGGCAGCGCCCGCATCGGGCAAGGTGTTGCGTGGGTGAGACGCCCGGCTCCCGGGGTCTTCGCTGAGTGTAGACGGCAAACTGCCAGATAAAGTTGCGCAGAAAAAAACACTCGGATGAAGAAAAAGACATTGCACCCACCGGGGGCCTTTCGCGCATCATGGGCGCATTCAGCTCAAGGGAGATTTCCATGCGCTTCATGCCATTCGTTTTGCGTTGTGCCGCGTTGTCCGCAGGCGTGTTGTTGGCCATTCCGGCCATGGCCGGCGATGAGTCGCAACTGATCGAATCGATCAACAGCTATCGCAGCCAGCCGCAGCGTTGCGGCACTCAGGCGTCGAATGAACTGCCACCGCTGTCGGCCGATCCCCGGCTGAGACTTCGCGCCACCGGTGCCGTCGATCTGCAGCAAGCCATGGCCAGCGCGAGCTATCCGATGGTCAATGTGCAGGCGATCACCCTTAACGGTCCGCGCGATGCGGCGTCGGCGATGCAGGCAATCAAGGAAAGCTTCTGTCAGGTGGTGCTCGATCCGCAGTTTGTCGATGTCGGTGTCAGCCGCGACGACCGTGACTGGCGCATCGTGTTGGCGCGACCGCTGCTGTCGGCCAGACTCGGTGATGGGCAAAGTGAAGGGCAAAAGCTGCTGAGTGAACTCAACGTCGCCCGCAGTCAGGCGCGTCAGTGCGGCGGTCAGGCATTTGCCGCTGCTGCACCGCTGGCCTGGAATGCGACCCTGGGCACGATCTCCCAGGATCACAGCCGCGACATGGCCAACAACAATTATTTCGACCACAAGGACCGCGACGGCCGCACCCCGGGCGACCGCGCGGAGCTCGCCGGCTACAGCGGCCAACTGGTCGGCGAAAACATCGCCGCCGGGCAAGACACCGTGCACAAGGTCGTCGAAGGCTGGCTCGCCAGCCCCGGCCACTGCGCCAACCTGATGAACCCGCAATACAAGGAACTCGGCGCCGCCTACGCGACCGATCCGAAAAGCAGCGCCGGCATCTACTGGACCGCGATGTTCGGCGCGCAATAACTCCCTGTAGGAGTGAGCCTGCTCGCGATGAGGCCGGCCCAGACAACATCGCCATCGACTGACCCACCGCCATCGCTGGAAAGCCCCCTCCCAGGCATATTCACCATCGATTTCGCTTTCGAGGCAAAGAATTTCATCATCGACGGGATCAATCAGCCGGTCATTAACAGTGATTGGACGGCATTGAAAGTTGCTCATAACCTGCGCCGACCAAACTCCTCAAGGTCCGTCGCGCTACTGGCGGCTGGCCGAGGCGCCGGAGATTCGCCTGGGTTTTATCTCCCCGCACAGCCACAATTTTTGCGGCACCTGCAACCGCGTGCGGCTCACCGTCGAAGGGCGCCTGCTACTGTGTCTGGGTAACGAGCAATCGGTGGATTTGAAAGCCGTATTGCGCGCCCATCCGGGGCAACCGCAACGGCTGGAGAAAGCCATCATCGAGGCAATGAAACTCAAGCCGTATCGACATAATTTCGAAGTGAACGACGATGTCCAGGTCGTGCGGTTCATGAACATGACCGGCGGCTGATCCGCCATCTCCATGGGTTATCGGAACCGCACAGCATGATCATCAGGCCCAAGGTCAATCAGTTCGCCATTCTCTTCACCCTTAAGGGCTCGATCGCCAAACGCATCGCCCTGCGCACGCTGATGGTGACTCTGCTGGCTTCGGCCATCGTGCTGGTGGAAATCCTCCATCCGAGCAACTTCACCAAGGTCAACGCGACGCCGTTTACCTTGCTCGGTTTGTCGTTGTCGATCTTCATGAATTTTCGCAACAACGCCTGTTATGACCGCTGGTACGAGGCGCGCAAGGCGTGGGGCGAGGTGATCGTGCAGATTCGCTCGGTGATTCGCGAAACCCATGTGATTCGTGAGTCCGTTGCGCGCAAGCCGTTGTTGCTCAATCTGTGCGGTTTTGCCCATGCGCTGAACGCGCGTTTGCGCAAGGAGAGCGAGGCGGATGCGAGCAGCCAGTGGGTCACGCCCAAACCCGATCCGCAGACGCCGGACTACAGCGGACGGATCCTGCAAACGGTCGGCCAGCAGTGTTCCGATCTGCATCAAAACGGCGAGTTGAGCGAGTGGCGCTACATGCTGCTGGCCAACCATCTGACCAGCCTGACCCAAGCGCAAGCGGTGTGCGAACGGATCAAAACCACGCCGCTGCCGTTTCCATACACGCTGCTGTTGCACCGCACGATTTATCTGTTTTGCATCCTGCTACCGTTCGCCATGGCCGAACCGCTGGGCTGGCTGACGCCGCTGTTTACGGCGATTGTCAGCTACACGTTTTTTGGCCTGGATGCGATTGCCGACGAACTGGAAGACCCCTTCGGCCGCGACGAAAACGACCTGCCGACCGATGCGCTGGTGCGCACCATCGAACGCGACATCCTCGCCGAACTTGGCGCCGAAGTACCGCCGGCGCTGAAGCCGGTGGACTATGTCCTGAGCTGATCTCCTTTCCCCACTGTGGCTTGCAAGTGGATCTCTGTCTCGACCCAAAACCACTGTAGGAGTGAGCCTGCTCGCGATGGCGGTGGGTCAGCAACGGGCATGTCGGCGGGTCTGGCGCTGTCGCGAGCAGGCTCACTCCTACAGGGTCTGTGTACACCTCCGAATTACGAACACCACAAAACATTGTGGGAGCTGGCTTGCCAGCGATGAGGCCGTGTCAGCCAGCATCAATTTCAGCTGACCGACCGCCATCGCTGGCAAGCCAGCTCCCACAGGTTTTGCATTCATGCGGAGGTCAGAACAGTTCGTTGAAGGGGATGAAGCGCAGCGGGTCGCCGTGGTTGTGCGTGCTGTTTTCGGGGACTTCTACCAGGCCGTCGGCCCAGCTCGCGCCGAGCAGTACGCCGCAGCTTTGGTTTGGATAGAGCACCGCATGGCCCGCGTCCAGCTTTACCCGTAGGTATTCACGACGACCGCCAGCCTTGTGCCAATCGAAACCTGCGTTGACCGTGAAGCTCAGCGGCATGACCTCTTCCACGCCCTGCACCCGCAGCAGATAGGGTCGCGCCAGCAAGCCAAAGGTTACCAGCGCCGACGTTGGATTGCCCGGCAAACCAATCACCGGCACCACGCCGAAATGGCCCACCGTCAGCGGCTTTCCGGGTTTGATCGCGAGTTTCCACAACAGCGGTTTGCCGCTGTCGCGCAGCACTTGTCCAAGGCAGTCGGCGTCGCCGGCAGACACGCCGCCGGTGGTCAGAATCAGGTCGGCAGAGACTTGCAATTGTTCAAGCTTGAGCCGCGTCTGCGCCGGATGATCCGGCAGAATTCCGCCATCGATCACCGCACAACCCAGCTCACGCAACCAGTGCCCGAGCAATATGCGATTGCTGTTGTAGATGCTGCCAGGACGCAACGGCTGGCCCGGTTCGACCAGCTCATCGCCGGTCGACAACAACGCCACGCGCGGGCGCCGCACAACATGCAGTTGCGCCAACCCCTGGCCCGCCGCCACCGCCAGTTCAAACGGGCCGAGGCGTTTACCGGCGCGCAGCAAAATATCGCCGACGCGGTTCTCCTGGCCTTGCGCACGAATGTTCTGGTCAAGCTTCAATGGCTGCAAAAACCGCACACGACCATCGTCCAGCACTTCGGCGTTTTCCTGCATCTCCACACAATTGGCGCCCTGTGGTACAGGAGCCCCAGTGAAAATGCGCGCACAAGTTCCCGGCAATAACGCCTGCGGAGCGGCACCCGCGTAAACCCGTTGCGAGACAGTCAGCGGCTGCTGATCCAGATCAGCCAGGTTCAACGCATAACCGTCCATGGCGCTGTTCGGCCACGGCGGCAAATCGAGGGTCGCCACCAGATCACTGGCCAACACCCGGCCACGCGCGTCCTCCAGTGGCAGCACTTCGCTGTCTGCCAGCCGTTGCGCATCGGCCATGGCCAGCAACTGTTCGAGAGCATCCTCGACCGGCATCAATGGCGAACGGCTCATCCGCGTGGTCCGCAAGCTTGCACGGCTTTCAGGTGCGGGACGAAATTGCACGGGCGATGACGGTTGTCGAGTTGCTCGGCGAGGATGCCTTCCCATGCAGTACGGCAAGCACCGGTCGAACCCGGCAGGCAGCACACCAGCGTGCCGTTCGACAGCCCGGCCAACGCACGGCTTTGCACGGTAGAGGTGCCGATATCGAGAATCGAAATCGCGCGGAACAGCTCACCAAAACCATCGATTTTCTTGTCGAGCAGGCAAGCCACCGCTTCCGGCGTGCTGTCACGCCCGGTGAAGCCGGTACCGCCAGTGATCAGCACCACCTGAGTGCCCTCGTCGGCGATCCAGTTCGCCACCTGAGCGCGGATCTTGTACAGATCGTCCTTGAGCAGATTGCGCTCGCTCAGGGTGTGACCGGCTTCCAGCAAACGACTGACCAGCAACTGGCCTGACGTGTCGCTGGCATAGTCGCGGGTATCGCTGACGGTCAGTACGGCAATGTTCAGGGGGACAAACAGGGCATCCGCTTTGGCGCTCATGGCACTCTCCGGCAGTCATTGATCAGATTGCCGAGCAGCCTAAGTGCCACTTATGAGTACTGTCTAATCACTCTGGCCAACCACCCTATCGACCTGCTCTATCGGTCACTTCGACGGCGCTGCAAGCCGATCAAATCGGGGCTGATAGAGCTGATCGACAGGTTTTTAAGTACAACCGATTGGACGAACTGGCACCCAAATGAGATCGTCGCAGCCTGCACTTTCCGTGCGCTGTACCCATCTGCGTCAATACTCAATCAAAAACTCCCCATCGAGCAGGTGCCGTCGTGGACATCAAACAACTCAAGTTCCTGATCGCACTGGATGAAACCCGCCACTTCGGCCAGGCCGCTGCACGCTGCCATATCACCCAGCCAACCCTGTCGATGCGCCTGCGTAATCTGGAAGATGAGCTGGACCTGGTGCTGGTCAATCGCGGTCAACGCTTCGAGGGTTTTACTCAGGCCGGCGAGCGCGTACTGGCCTGGGCACGAACGTTGCTGGCGGCCCATGACGGTTTGTTCGCGGAAGCGGCGGCGTGTCGCGGGCAACTGGTCGGTAGCTTACGGTTGGGTCTGGTACCGCTGAGCAGCTTCAATCCGGTCAATTACATTCAGGGGTTGTCGGGGACTTATCCGGAGTTGAAGTTCAGTCTGTCTTCGCTCAGTTCCGACGAGATCATCGCCGGCCTGGGCAACAATCAACTCGACCTCGGCGTGTGTTACCTGGACCACGTCAACCCGAACTATTTCGAGTTTTTCGAGATCGGCGAAACCCGCGTCGGCCTGCTCTACGACAATCGACATTTCCATTTCGAAGGCACGCAAATGAGCTGGGAAGACGCCGCCAAATTGCCATTGGGGATGATCACCACCGGCATGCATTACCGCAAATCCATCGACCTGAGCTTCCGCAGTCGTGGACTCAATCCACAGCCGATTCTGGAAAGCGATTCGACGTACCAACTGTTGCAGGCGATTCACCAAGGTTTCTGCTGCGCGATCACGCCGCTGGACAGTGGCCTGGAAGAGCCGATCGAACACCTGTCGTTCATGCAGTTGCCGGACGCCAGCGTGCTCGCGCCGTTGGGGTTGGTGATGCGCAAGACCGAACCGCGATCGGCGATTGCCGAGAAGTGTTTTGCCGAGGCACGGACGTTGTTTGGGGTTGAAGTGTGAAACACCACCCTGTGGCGAGGGGGCTTGCCCCCGTTGGACTGCGCAGCAGGCCCAGCTTTTTTGGGGCCGCTTCGCGTCCCAACGGGGGCAAGTCCCCTCACCACAGGACTCCTGCCAAATCTTGCCTGCACTGGAGGTCACAAGCAGGTGTTCAAGATATTTCACATTGCTCGTTTACACGCCCGCAGATTCCCCCTTACTATCCAGAGCACACCGGTCGGCGAGTCAATCCCGCCACCGACGTTTTCCGCCAACGGAAACACGCGTTATGAGCACGTCACCACAACAACTAAAATCGTTGAACGTCTCCGCTGTGTGCATCCTCTGCCAAAGGGGCCGCGCATGAATCGTATCGTCAATCTCCCCATGGCCCTGCGCCGTTCCAAGCTGCGTCACTCCGCACGCCCGCCGGATATCGCCCTTTAAATCGCTAATGCCTGCCAGTCAGCGATCAACATGACGGCGAGACCATTGTGGCGAGGGAGCTTGCTCCCGCTGGGGCGCGAAGCGGCCCTCGCTCTTGATCTGAAACGCCGGCGACTGCTACGCAGTCCAGCGGGAGCAAGCTCTCTCGCCACAGGTTCAGAGTCAGTCCTGACAATCGGGCATTAGCGAAATACCTTTTCTTTTTGATATCCCTGCCAGGACACCCACGCCTGTTGCTGCGTCGTGTCCGGCCCGAATCTGCGCGCCTGTGCGGCGCCATCGTGAGTGATTGAACATGAAATTCGCAGCCATTGAAGACGCCCGCCTGTTCCTCGAACAGAACCCCGATATCGACATGATCGAGTTGTTCATCCTCGACGCCAACGGTGTGCCGCGCGGCAAGTTGCTGCACCGCGAAGAACTGCTCGCCGTCTACGAAAGCGGTCGCCCGTTGCCGAGCACCATCCTCGGTCTGACCGTGCAAGGTGAAGACGTCGAGAACTCCGGTCTGGTCTGGGACGTCGGCGATATCGACTGCCGCGCCTATCCGCTGGAAGGCAGTCTGGTGCGCCTGCCATGGCGGCAGATCCCGACTGCTGCCGTACAGGTCAGCATGCACCCGACCGAGGGCATGCCGGCGAGCATCGCCGACCCACGACACTTGCTGATCAAGGTCATCGACAGCCTCAAGGCCGAGGGTTATCACCCGGTGATGGCCTGCGAGCTGGAGTTCTATCTGCTCGACGCCAAACGCGATCACAACGGCCGACCGCAACCGGCACTGGACGCCGACGGTGGGCGACCGCGACACACCCAGGTCTACGGTTTACGCGAGTTGGAACAGATCGAACCGTTCCTCGCCGACCTTTATGGCGCCTGCAAACTGCACGGCATTCCAGCGCGCACGGCGATCTCCGAATACGCGCCGGGCCAAGTGGAAATCACCCTCGAACACGGCGATGCGCTGGCGGCGATGGATCAGGCCGTGCGTTACAAACGGCTGGTCAAAGCCGTGGCGCACAAGCACGGCATGCAAGCGACGTTCATGGCGAAACCGTTCGATGACCTGGCTGGCACCGGCATGCACATGCACGTCAGTCTGGCCGATGGTGAGGGACGTAATCTGTTCGCCTCGGAAGATCCGGCCGGCACCCCGCTGCTGCGCACGGCGATCGGCGGCATGCTCGCCTCCTTGCTCGATACGTTGTTGCTGTTCTGCCCGAACGCCAACTCCTATCGTCGCTTCCAGGCCAACAGCTACGCACCTTTGGCGCCGACCTGGGGCGTCGACAACCGCACCGTCAGCCTGCGCGTACCGGGCGGGCCGGCCCACACCCGGCACATCGAACACCGCATCTGCGGTGCCGATGCCAACCCCTATCTGGCGGCAGCAGCGATTCTGGCCGGGATTCATCGCGGCATTCGTGAAGACCTGGATCCAGGTGCACCGGTCGAGGGCAACGGCTACGCGCAAGCGAAGGAATTGCTGCCGACCGATTGGCTGACTTCACTGCAGGCGCTGGAAAAATCAGCCTGGGCGCGGGATGCCTTGGGGCAGGAATTTCTTGGCGTGTATCTGGCGGTGAAACGTGCCGAGTACCGGCAGTTCATGGCTGAAGTGGGTGAGCAGGATTGGCGCTGGTATCTCACTGAAGCCTAAAGCCTCACCCTATTCTCTGTAGGAGTGAGCCTGCTCGCGATGACGGTGTGTCAGTTGACAAATATCTATCTGACACACCGTCATCGCGAGCAGGCTCACTCCTACAGGGGACCGCGTACTGAATTCGAATTCTGTGTGGACTTTTAACATGACCGAACGCTGCAATTCCTACTACACCGCCACCCTCAACCAGGACACCGATTACCCGACCCTGCAAGGCCGGCACAAGGTTGACGTGGTGATCATCGGCGGCGGTTTCACCGGCGTCGCCACCGCTGTCGAACTCGCCGAAAAAGGCCTGAAAGTCGCCATCGTCGAGAGCAACAAGATCGGCTGGGGCGCCACCGGCCGCAATGGCGGCCAAGTCACCGGCAGCCTTTCCGGCGACGGCGCCATGCGCAAACAGA
This sequence comes from Pseudomonas helmanticensis, assembly GCF_900182985.1. Taxonomy (NCBI): domain Bacteria; kingdom Pseudomonadati; phylum Pseudomonadota; class Gammaproteobacteria; order Pseudomonadales; family Pseudomonadaceae; genus Pseudomonas; species Pseudomonas helmanticensis. The sequence continues at coordinate 1,879,492 of NZ_FXUY01000001.1, forward strand.
TGCGCGCGAAACTCGGTGACGACGTCGATGATTTCATCTGGCACCTGCGCTGGCGCGGGCATGAAATCATTCAGCAGCGCGTGAAAAAATACGCCATCCAGTGCGATCTCAAACACGGTCATCTGCACGCGGCGTACAAGCCCGGCCACATGACCGATCTGCGCAGCGATTACGCAGAAGCCGTGCGCCGCGGACTGGGCGACGAGGTCAGCCTGCTTGATCGCAGCCAGGTGCGCGACTTGCTGCAAAGCGACCTGTATCACGGCGCGATCAAGAACACCCGCAACATGCATCTGCACCCGCTCAACCTGTGCATCGGTGAAGCGCGAGCGGCAGAAAGCCTCGGCGCCCTGATCTTCGAAAACAGCGAAGTGCTGGAGATCATTCACGGGGATACACCTGGCGTACGCACGGCTCACGGGCAGATTGATGCCAATCAGGTGATGCTCGCCGGCGACGTTTATCACAAGCTCGAACCCGGTCAGCTGAAAGGCAAGATCTTCCCGGCCATGGGCGGCATCGTCACCACCGCGCCGCTTGGCGATCTGGCCAGACAGATCAACCCTGAAGACCTCGCGGTCTACGACTGCCGCTTCGTCCTCGACTACTACCGCCTCACCGCCGATGGCCGCTTGCTGTTCGGTGGCGGCGCCAACTACAGCGGCAAGGATTCACGCGATATCGCCGCCGAACTGCGCCCGTGCATCGAGCAGACTTTCCCGGCACTCAAAGGCGTGCAGATCGACTACCAGTGGAGCTGCGCGATGGGCATCGTGATCAATCGCATCCCGCAGCTGGGCAAACTTTCCGATAACGTCTGGTACTGCCAGGGCTACTCCGGACACGGCATCGCCACCACGCACATCATGGGCGAAATCATGAGCCGGGCGATCACCGGGCAGATGGAGCAGTTCGATACGTTTGCCGCGTGTCAGCACATTCGTGTGCCGATGGGCGATTTGCTCGGCAACCCGTTGCTGGCCGCCGGGATGTGGTACTACCAGATGCTCGAACGCCTGCGCTGAAACAAATCCCCCTGTAGGAGCTGCCGCAGGCTGCGATCTTTTGATCTTGTTTTTTAAAGATCAGGATCAAAAGATCGCAGCCTGCGGCAGCTCCTACAGGGTCTTGTGTTCACAGTGTGGGAGCGAGCCTGCTCGCGAAGAGGCCCTCAAATCCAGCGCAAAACCTCAATCAATCAGCTGCTCGACCACAATCCCCAACCGCCGATAATCCTCGACACTCCCCGACGCCACATGCCGCTCGGTAATCAACGTATGCAACCGTGCGCACGGCCCCACCACAAACGGCTCCACCGCCCCGAGCTTGTCCGCCGTGGTCACCGCAATCACCCGCGTCGCGCCCTCCAGCATTGCCTGCTTCACCGGCACTTCATCAAAATGCAGTGAAGTAATCCCCCCCTCCGGATGAATCGCACAGACGCCGGTAATCGCCAGATCCGCCTTGATTCCGGCAAGCAGTCGCAACGCCTCATGCCCACCCGCCGCCATCGTTCGCGGATTCAACTGCCCACCCGCGAGAATCACCTTCACACCCTTGAATTCTGACAAAGCAATCGCCGTCATCGGCGCCGCCGTCACCGCAGTGATGCTGATATCTGCACGCAATGAGCGCGCGACCTGCAACGTGGTCGAGCCGGAATCGAACAGCACAATCTGCCCGTCCTCAATCTGCTTAGCCGCGAGCTGCGCCAGACGAATTTTCACTTCATCGGTCTCCTCCAGCCGCGTGAAGTAATCCTTGCCGGAGTCTTTCGGGCGCGGCAGCGCGCCGCCGTGCACGCGCTGCACCAGCCCGGCGTTGTCCAGTTCGGCGAGGTCGCGGCGGATGGTGTCTTCAGAAACAGCGAAGTGCTGGCTCAACTCGGACGCCATGACTTTGCCGTCACGTTCGAGGAGCAAAAGGATTTTCTGTCGGCGCAGAGAGGGCAGTTCAGCTAGGGAATGGTCGCGCATGGTTATGCCTGTTTATGCTTGTAGTTGCAGGTTTTTTGCGAGATTAGCCAAAGCCTCGGTCAAACACAAACCACGGGCTATCAATTGTTTCGATCATTGGAATCAACAAGGCGAATTTTTTCTTTGCTTTCAGCCTGTTCACAATGGCAGCACTTCTAAAAGGCTCAGGATGAACACCTCATGAATCTCAATTTCGCATTCGCTTGCATGATCGTCGTGTCGTTTGCGGTGGCATTGGGTCACGCCTGACAGCGCCTCAGACCGACGCCAACAGATGCTCGCGAAGCCATTTATGCGCCGGATCACGGTGCGAGCGTTCGCCCCAGAACATCGCCATCTCGTAGCCGGGCACTTCCAGCGGCGCGTCGACCACTTGCAAGGCCGGGTTGCCACGCACCAGGCGTGACGGCAGCATCGCCACCAGATCGGTACTCGCCAGCACCGACATCGCCATCAGAAAGTGCGGCACCGACAACACCACTTTTCGCTGCAATCCGACATCGGCCAGCGCCTTGTCAGTCACCCCGAAAAAGCCCCCGCCCTCACGCGACACCATCACGTGTTCCAGCCCGCAGAACTGCTTGCGCGTCGGTGCGCGTTGCAAACCTGGATGACCGATTCGACCGGCCAACACGTAGCGCTCGGTGAACAGCGGTCGACGATGCAGTTCGGGCGGCGCGTCTTCGCTGATGTGCAGCGCCAGATCAAATACGCCCTGCTCGGCCTGTTTGACCAGATGCGCGGGCAACATGTCGATCACCGCCAACCGCGTGCCCGGCGCCTGTTCGCGCAAGCCGCTCAGCGCCGGCAACACCACCGTCGACTCGCCGTAATCGGTCGCGGCGATTTTCCAGGTGTGCGTCGCCTGCGCAGGATCGAACGCACTGGCCGGCGCCACCGCCCTCTCCAACGCCTCCAATGCCTCGCGCAGCGGCTCACGCAGTTCATCGGCGCGCGCCGTCGGGCGCATGCCGCGCGGCCCGGGCAACAGCAGCGGATCACCAAAGATGTCGCGCAACTTGGCCAGATGCACACTCACCGACGGCTGCGACAGGTTCAGGCGCTGCGCCGCGCGGGTGACGTTGTGCTCGGAGAGCAACACATCAAGGGTCAGCAGCAGATTGATATCCAGTCGTCTCAAATTATTCATGGCTATACCAGACATATCAGACATTCATTTCCAATATACCGGTTGAACGCCGATCCTGCAGTCACTCAGCTAACGGAGCTTCAACATGAAAGTGCTACTGGTTTACGCCCACCCGGAACCAACTTCCCTCAACGGCTCGCTGCGCAACTTCACTATCCAGCGCCTGCAAGCCGCCGGCCACACGGTGCAAGTCTCCGACCTCTACGCCATGAACTGGAAATCTACGCTCGACGCCGACGACGCCCCGCAGCGCGATACGAACAAACCGTTCCATGCCTCCCTCGACTCGAAAGTCGCCTACGCCGAAGGTACCCAGGCTGCCGACATCGCCCGCGAGCAGGAAAAACTGTTGTGGGCCGACGCGCTGATCCTGCAGTTTCCACTCTGGTGGTTCACCATGCCGGCGATCCTCAAAGGCTGGGTCGATCGCGTGTACGCCTACGGCTTTGCCTACGGCGTCGGTGAACACTCCGACAGCCGTTGGGGCGAGCGTTATGGCGAAGGGAAAATGAAAGGCAAACGGGCGATGTTGATGGTCACCACTGGCGGCTGGGACTCGCACTATGCGCCGCGCGGGATCAACGGGCCGATGGATGATCTGCTGTTCCCGATTCAGCACGGGATCTTGTATTACCCCGGTTTTGAAGTAGTGCCACCGTTTGTGGTGTATCGGACCAGTCGGATGGATGCGGCGCGGTATGCCGAGACTTGCGATGAGCTGGGGCGGCGGCTGGATGAGTTGTGGAGTGCGCGGCCGATCGGGTTTCGGCAGCAGAATGGTGGGGAGTACGAGATTCCTGCTTTGACTTTGAAGAGCGATATCGCGCCGGATAGCGAAGGCTTCGACGCACACATCCGCTAGCGCCGCATTGACCATGTAGAGCAAAAGCCCCTCACCTAACCCTCTCCCAGAGGGAGAGGGGACTGACCGAGTTGTTTTTTCGAGCTACGCCGACCTGGAATATCGAGCCGAACTCAAGTTTTGAACAGCCCACAATCGGCTCCCTTTCCCCCTCGCCCCTCTGGGGAGAGGGCTGGGGTGAGGACTGACACACCGCAAGATGCAGGCATCAGTGGCTCCAGTCAGGCTTCCTCCCGCGCCCGTCGCACCTGAACCAACAACACCGGCGCAAAATGCAGCAACACCATCCGGCTCAGATGATGAGTCAGAATAAACACCACATTCAGCCCACCACCAAACGCGACAATCGCAATCGTCTCAATCGCTCCCGGCATGTACGCCAGCCACAGCGACAATGGATCACTGCCCAACCACCGTGCCGCCACTTCAGCAAACACCGCCGCCACCACGATCATCAAACCGACCGAGACCAACGCTGTGCGCCCATGACGCCCCAGTTCCGCAAAGCCAAGGCCTTGGAATCGTGAGCCGATCCGCACGCCGAGAATCAGCGCCGCCAGATTCAGGCTCCAATCGGGCATGTGAAAACCGTGCAGCCATCCAGATTTCACGAACACGGCAGTGATGATGATCGCGGTGAGCATGAACGGGGCCGGGACGCCGATCACCAGCAGCAAGCGCCCGAGCAGCACGCTCAGCGCGATCACCGAACACGCGGTCAGCGCCATTCCCGTGGTCAGTGGATCACCATCGGCAACGGCTACCGCAGCGGCTTGGCCAGGAATCAGGAAACTCACCAGCACCGTGATCAGCAGCAAGCGCATCAGGTGCACGATGATGACTTTGCTCGAGGCTTTCTCCGACTCGAGCAAATCGAACACCGCGGCCAGCGCACCGGGATAAACCGCCAACAGTGCATCGGTTCGGTTCCAGCCTGCGCCGCGTGTCAGCCACAAGGCTGCGAGCGCGATTTGCACGGTCAGGCAAACGAGCAACACACCAAGGCTCGGCAACATTGCCGAAGCCGTTGCGCTGTCCCACGCTTCGAACATCAACCCGGTGGCAATGCCCAGCGTGACCTGGATGTAGCCCAGTCCATAGGGGGTTGCCGGCGCGATACCGGTTTTACTGGCAAACAACGCGGTGACGACAATCGAGCCCAACAGCAAACCGTGGGGCACGCCTTCGAACTGCAACAGCGCGCCGAAACCGGCAGCAATCAACAAACACACAATGGATTTCATAGTCGCCTTCCTGGCTATCAAATACCCCCCTGTAGGAGCTGCCGCAGGCTGCGATCTGTTGATCTTGACCTTAAAAAACAGGATCAAAAGATCGCAGCCTGCGGCAGCTCCTACAGGGGTAATTTATGCGCGCAGCCGGCTGATTGCGCGGCGGTATTTTTCGATTCGTTCGAGATCTTCCCAGCTCGGCGAGGCGATTCGTGACAGGTCGCTGTTTTCCTCCAGATCCGCCAGTTTCACCACCCGGCCAAGCGGATTCTGTGCGGCGCGGTCAACGAAGTCTTCATAGGATTCGCCCGGCACTTTGGTCACCGATTCGATAGCGCTCAAAACATCTTCGCTGAAACCTTCCTTGCGCAAGTCATCGAGGCTGATCGCGCAATCTTCGACCACGTCATGCAGCACGGCGACGATGCGTTCTTCCAGCGTGGTCATGCGCAACATTACTTTCAGCGGATGCAGAATGTACGGCGCGCCGCCCTTGTCGACCTGCCCGGCGTGGGCCGTGGCGGCGATGGCAATAGCGCGTTCTAGGGTTTGAGTCATGCAAGTCTCCGTGGTTTAAACGCCGTAACGGCCGCCGACGTGAATGTTGCGCTTGAGCCAGTTGCCGATTGCTTTCAGGCGCCCGACGGGTTTCGCTGGCGCCGAATGACGCTGAAGAATCAGCGACACCAAAGTGGCCTGATCGGCTTGCGGATTGGCATCGATCAACTCGGCAACCCATGCGCAATCGGCCTTTTTCAGATGCTCTCGCCACTCGCCCGGCCAGGCGTCCAGCTCATCCAGCGCCAAAAACCGTGCGCCGCCGTGCTCCATATACCCGCCGGCCATCGACTGTTCGAAACAGAACGGCGTGTCTGGCTTCGCAGGGTCAATGTGAAACAGGTAGATATCGTGGAATGGATGCTGCGAGGGGGGCGCGTTGTTGCGGCTGCCGATTTCGATCATGGGCATTGTTCCAATCCTTGGGCGCTTAATGTTTCCGATTGTTTCGCAGTGTACGCGACTGGAGCAAATCAAAAACCCGATGGAACCTCCCTCCTCCGCGCCCTCTCGAAACTATAAAGCGCCAAAATCATCGATCAGACACGGCGCCCTTGAAGAGGAAACCCCGATGAACATTCGCTTCCTGCTTCTGATCGCTACCTTCGCCGTCATCCCCACCTGCGTCATGGCCGAAGGCTGCGACGTGCAGACCCAATCCTCCAGCGCTTCGGTGCCGGCGGTGGAAACCCACAGTTGTTACGAATACGAAGGCATGCCCGTCGGCTCCATTGATTGGTCGTGCAGCAATGAAAGCAAGGACATGCTCAACAGCAGCAAGAACAAGGTCGAACACTGCGCCGACCACTATCAGGCCTCGTGCATCGCTACGATCACCCAGGAATCCCTGGCCAACCCGCATTCCACCAGTAAAGACAAGAATGCCAAAGCGCTGAACATCCCCGATAACGCGCAAGTGACCACGTATTACTACGACGTGGAGCATTTGGCTCAGGCGCGGATTGATTGTGAGAATGGCGGTGGCCAATGGAAGGCAAAGTAAGCGTTTGATATCTGTGTTCGCGATAGGCAAAGAAAAGCCCGGCTCGAAAGACCGGGCTTTTTAGTGCGCAACATTGATCAGCCTCCGCCATTACCGCCGCTACTGTTACCAGTGGATTGCCCCGCGCCACTGGGCTTGGAGGCAGAAGGCACCGGGCCGTTATCCGTCTTGCCACCATCGCCACCTTGCGGCAACGAATTGGCAGCCGGATCGGCGTTTGTGGCGGGGGCCGCCGGCTCACGAGTCTGGCTGGTGCCATCGTTTGCCGTTGGGGTGGGCGTTTCGCCGGCTGCGATCGCATAAAGCGAACTACCGGACAGGAACGCCGCGAGCGTAAACACCGCGATTTTATGGTTCAGCATGTTGGCTCTTCCTTTGCGTGGTGAGTTACAGCATTGGAAGAAGGTGTGCGGCGAAGGTGCGGTGTGTCGGACGAATGGTTATCGCCCACAAGGCTCGCGCAATTTCGACGTCTGAAAACTTCGTAGGAAAACACCCCATTTGGCGAGGGAGTTTGTTCCCGCTGGGCTGCGAAGCTGCGCCAAAACCGGATAGTCCGTTTCCCTCAGACATAGCGCACGCCCCGGATTACGACGACTGCGTTGCCGAGCGGGAGCAAGCTTCCTTGCCACGGGTGCGGGGTTCACGTCCTACAGGTCAGTTGTCGCTGCCAGAATTGCTGCCTAGAGTGCGTCTGTCGCTGAGCAAATTCAGCACCAGGGTTTCGCAGCCCTGACGATACGTGTAGTAACCTAGCGCCCCCGAAAAACGGTGGCGGTCGCACTAGCGCCCGAAATCCGTCAATGGTGGCTGTGTGTGGGAGATCTTCGGGTCTGCCGGGTTCCTCGTATCCTCGGTCTGCGAACCCGCACACAGCTACCACCCTTCGACTCGCAGCGAATGGCAGTAGCTTCTCTCCCAGTTACGAGGAAGTTTTAGTTTATGCCAACGGATAAAACGCTTAGCCACTACGCAAAAATGTCCCACCCCGCCACTGACCACCCCGTCCTCCTCATCGACGCCAACGCTCCACTGCGCGACCTACACGCCTGCGCCGCCGAACGCCTCAACGCCGTTCTGAAATACCTCGACCTAATCGCCTGTACCCGCCTCCAAGACCACTCGGAGCACGACATCAACACCGTTACCAATATCGCCAGAATCATGGTGCAGGATGTGAGTGATGTTTTTCGGGTGATTGAAAAGCGGGGGGATACGTAAAAACACCTACCGAAAGCGCTCAATAACAACTCCACCTTTTATTATTGAGCGCACACTTAGAAACTGAAAAAATATCAAGCAAAAAGCATGTATAAATCATTGAACTCATACAACTCACGAAATAACTCAAAAAAAACTCCAAAACGCCAACAAACAACCAAACGCAGTTACAACACCATCAACATTAAATCCAGCTTCTCTAGCCTCAGCGGTAGAAATAAATTTACACGAAGTCTGTTTTTCCCATTTGTTTTGCAGGACTGCCATCGCCCTATTTGCGTTTTTGCTAATCGGTCTAAAAATGCAATTGCCTAGAACACTATCACCACGCATCATTTTTAGAAAAACAGTAGGAAGCTCATCAGCACTACCATCATAATCCTGTTCTCTTATATACAAACAAACATCAGCCGCAGCAACCTCCCCCAGCTTTATTCCAGTATCCATAACACTTGACCAGTCGCCTACAGGATAAAAGACGGATCGATCATGCCATCTATTACTAATATGCCTCGGATAAGTTTCAAAAGGTTCAGGTCTACGAATCGTACCGAAAGATAACACAAGCAACTCTGGCTCTACACCGATCCACTCGCCCTCATCCATCAAATACAACCATTGCATAACATCAGCATACGAACTCTGAACCGCGAAGCATGGAACGTTGTCTATAACAACATTACTGATCGAAACATCAACTTCTAACGAGACGATCGACCAAAAAGAATTCTCATCATATGGATCGGCACACACTACAACAAGCTTTTTGGCTTGAAGGAAAAATGGAAAATTCGAAAACTCTTGCAACTCCAAATAAGGAACACTCACAACCTCAGCATTCGCAATAAGAGTTGCAGACTGACGCCGAGCTGCGACTATAGACTCCCCATCCGTATACGAATCCAAGAAATCCTTGATATCCGTGGAAAACAAACCATCCAAACCATCAAACTCTTGACGATTAGTTGGTTGAAACTCGTACTCCAAGCCTAATTCCAGGCATTTTTTTGTAAGAGAATCTAGCGCCGCAACTTTTCTATCGCCCGACAAATATTCGAAAATATTCTGCTCAACTAGCCACGCTTCAACTGTCCGACAAATAATCAGATCCAGTAAATGCCCCGCTATTGGTATTCGAATCCACTCATCTTCTGCATCTAAATTCCAAGGTTCAATTTTTTTACTCAGAAAAAAATCAGATGCAGCATCATCAATGACTTTTCTTAGCGATTTCGCTTTTCCTTTTTCTAAGTATTCAAGAATTGTTTCCAACCGATAGTTCGGCTGATACTCAGGTCTTAATTTTCTATAACTCGGCCAATTTTTTGAAAAAAACCTTTCTAAAAAAAGCGAGCCAAATGAGAAATGAGCAACTGTTGATAAAACCAAAACTTGTAAATTAGTGCTACCAAAATGTGGATCTATGACTTTTGAAGCCGTCTCATAGTATTTTAAATATTCGGGAGGCAAGAAGCCTTGTGCAACTTCTGCCTCCGCTACGGAAAGCATTTTAAGCCCAATGTAAGTCGCTGCGACCTCATGCGCAGTCACAGAAGACTCATACAATGTTTGGGAGGTAATCTTTATCCTTCTTGCGACCCTCTTATCAACTTTAGCACCTTGCTCTAAAATCCTATCCAAAACACTCAACAGAAAAGCATCTGCAGTTTTAAGGTAAATTGCCTCGTGTGCCTGCTCATGGTGAAAAACTGCGTCATTATTCAAAAAGTCTAAATTAATTGTTGCCTTTTGGCCATCATGCCAACCAGCCACCTGCGGAGCGTGCACGACCCCAAACGGGACTGGTCTTCTTTTAGGATTTGATACCGACATGTCAAAACCTCACTGAAACAACTTGACCACCCCAATTACAAACCCAAATATCCAAACAAGCGTCCAAACTGAACTCAGTCTAGTCACGCTTAACATAACCTCATTATACTTATCATAAACATCAAGATCTCCGGAAATTTCAACGACTACAGGAAGAGACATATATAACGCAATCAACGTCGCAAGTAGCAATGCTGCAAAACAACTAACTGTTAAATAATCCAAGCTTGGACTAGCCACAGAAAATTTCAGCAAAGCTGCAAAAAGCCCCAAAGTACCAGTTGAAACCCCCAAAAAGTGCTTTCCTAGTTCATGACGCTTAGCTGGGCCTTTTTTCAGTTCATCCTTAAATGCATCTCGAACGCCACTTGCTACATCCTCACCATTCAGGCGCATACTCATTTCAGCTCCCACTCATAATAAGATTTATGGCAAATAGGGCACTCTACCGGCTTATCCTTTACAGTCAGTAGCATAGCGAACCCTCGATTCCTTTTTGGATAACCACTCAAACCCTTATTCTTATTTTTTTCTCCAAAATCAACTAGCCCTGCACAACCATCAACTTTGCAATTATAAAAAGCCAACTTTCCACCTCCAACTCACCATAAAGCCAAAAACACATTAATCAACTAAAGAGCAATAACGCACGAAACATTACTTAAACCATCGCGACCTTTACTCTTACGCTGCACACCTCAAAAACTTTTTTGGATCCAAATGATGGCACACCAACCATCACAATGAACATCGTCCAAGACCAAATTGATAGAAATTTCGGACATAAAAAAACCGCATCTCTGCGGTTTCTTACACAAAATTCGTTTCCGTATGATCGATAAAATAGCGTTCCCTAAAAATTCGCCGGCGTATTCGCACTAATAATCTCAGCCTCATCCGCTCCAATATTCCGGAACTTATGCGGCAACGTAGTCGGAAAGTAATACCCATCCCCCGCATTCAACACGCTCACCGACCCATCCACAGTCAACTCCACCGTGCCACGCGTAACCAGCCCACACTCCTCGCCTTCCGCATGCACAATCGGCTCTTCCCCGGAACTCGCGCCCGGTGCGTATTGCTCGCGCAGCAGACGCATCTGGCGGCTGGGCACGGAAGCGCCGATCAGCAGCAGGCGCAGGCCGTGGCGGCCGAGATCGGGTTGTTCGTTGGCGCGGAAGACGTATTGGTGCTCGCGCGGGGGTTGGTCGAAGGTGAAAAAGTCGGCCAGGGACATCGGGATGCCTTCGAGCAGCTTTTTCAGCGAGCTGACGGAAGGACTGACACGATTCTGTTCGATCAGGGAGATGGTGGCATTGGTCACGCCGCTACGCCGGGCCAGCTCGCGCTGGGAGAGTTTGTAGCTTTCGCGTACTAGTTTGAGTCGAGAACCCGTATCCATGACAGCCTTATGTGAGAACGACTTAAGGGCGATGGGGGTGGGTGGCGGGTGACGCGCCGTGGGCGCGGATCACGTTGCTCCCGTGTCCCGGAACCGTGAAAGGCGGCTATTAAATCACGTTTGCTGGTGTTGCTCAGCAGGTTCGATGGACGGTGGGTGAAATGAACCTGCCGGTGGTAATTCTGGGCTGAATACAAAACCTGTGGGAGCTGGCTTGCCAGCGATTGGGTGGCACATTCAACATCCCTTTTGCTGAAAGACCGCCATCGCTGGCAAGCCAGCTCCCACAGGTTTTGTGGTGTGTCAGCGGGAGTGATGGTGTCTTTTCTAACCTCATCGCGAGCAGGCTCACTCCTACAATTTGATCTTTGGTGTTTCAGTCGGATTGATGTTGTGTTTGCTGGCCTCATCGCTGGCAAGCCAGCTCCCACATTTGGATATCAGGGAGTGTTGCGATAAGAAAAACCGGCGGGGTCTTGGGGGCCGCCGCCGGGGAGGTAACCTAGATGCCGAAACGGTCGCGCAACGAGTAGTAGACGGCGCCGAGGGCGGTCAGTGGCGCCGAGAAGGTGCGGCCGCCGAGCATTGGCATGTGCGGCAACGAGGCGAAGGCGTCGAAACGCTCGGCATCGCCACGGATCATTTCCGAGATCAGCTTGCCGGCGAGGTGCGAGCAGGTGACGCCGTGGCCGCTGTAGCCTTGCATGTAGTAGGCGTTTTTCTCGATGCGGCCGAATTGCGGCATGCGTGACATGGTCAGCAGGAAATTGCCGGTCCAGCGGTAGTCGATCTTGACGTCTTTGAGCTGCGGGAAGGTCTTGAGGATCTTCGGCCGGATCAGTTGTTCGATGTCGTCCGGTTCGCGCGCGCCGTAGACCACGCCGCCGCCGTAGAGCAGACGGTTGTCGGCAGTCAGACGGTAGTAATCCAACAGATAGTTACAGTCTTCGACGCAGTAGTTGTTGGTGATCAGGCTGCGCGCCTGTTTCTCGGTCAACGGTTCGGTGACGACGATCTGCGAGCCGCACGGCATGCTTTTCGCGGTCACACGGTTGTCGAGGCCTTGCGGCAGGTAGGCGTTGCCGGCGATCAGCAGGTACTTGGCGCGGACCTGACCTTTGGCGGTGCGCACGGTAATCGGCTCGCCGTAAGTGATTTCCACGGCAGCGGACTGTTCGTAGATCTTGCCGCCCAGACGCACGATGGCTGCGGCTTCACCGAGTGCCAGGTTCAGTGGGTGAACGTGGCCGCCCTGCATGTCGAGCAGACCACCGACGTAGGCGTCAGAGCCGACTTCACGACGAATGTCGGCTGCGTCGAGCATCTTCAGATTGCGGTTGCCGTAACGCTCCCAACCGCGTTTCTGCTCGGCCAGACCATTGAGTTGTTTCTTGTTCATCGCTGCGAAGATGCCGCCCGGGCGGTAGTCGCATTGGATGTCGTATTCCTTGATGCGCGAACGGATGATGTCGGCGCCTTCGAAGATCATGCTGCCGAGAATTTCTGCAGTCTTGTCGCCGTAGCGCTCTTCGATCACATCGACGTCGCGGCTGTACGAGTTGACCAGTTGACCGCCATTGCGACCGCTGGCGCCGTAGCCGACTTTCGCCGCTTCCAGCACCGTCACTTTATAGCCGGCTTCGGTCAGGAACAGTGCCGAGGACAGGCCGGTATAGCCCGCGCCGATGATGCAGACATCGCACTCGACCGACTCTTGCAGAACCGGAAAGTCGATGACTTCGTTGCGGGTGGCGGCGTAGTAGCTGTTTACGTGTTGCTGTTTCATACGTTTCTCCGAGGGCCGGCAATAGAAGGCGACCACCGCTGTAATAGAGTCAGAGCTTGATCCAGGTCGCTTTCAGCTCGGTGTACTTGTCGAACGCGTGCAGCGATTTATCGCGGCCGTTGCCCGACTGTTTGAAGCCACCGAACGGTGCAGTCATGTCGCCGCCGTCGTACTGGTTGACCCACACGCTGCCGGCGCGCAGGCCACGGGCGAAGGTGTGCGCCTTGCTCAGGTTGCTGGTCCAGACACCGGCGGCGAGGCCGAAGATGCTGTCGTTGGCGATCTGCAGCGCTTCTTCAGCAGTGTCGAAGGTGATCAGCGACAGCACCGGGCCGAAGATTTCTTCCTGAGCGATGGTCATCGCGTTGGTCACGCCGTCGAAGAGCGCCGGTTGCACATAGAGGCCACCGGTTTCTTCGAGGGTGCGTTGGCCGCCAGCGATCAGCTCGGCGCCCTGCTCACGACCGATGCTGATGTAGCGCAGCACGTTGTCGAGTTGACGCTGATCGACCACGGCGCCGACGGTGGTCGCCGGATCCAGTGAATGACCCGGTTTCCAAGCTTGCAGCGCTTCCACCAGCAGTGGAATGAACTGCTCGCGGATCGAGCGCTCGACCAGCAGGCGCGAACCCGCCGTGCACACTTCGCCCTGGTTGAAGGCAATGGCGCCGGCCGCTGCTTGTGCTGCCGCGCGCAAATCCGGTGCGTCGGCAAACACGACGTTCGGGCTCTTGCCCCCTGCTTCGAGCCAGACGCGTTTCATGTTGCTAAGGCCTGCATAAATCATCAGTTGCTTGGCGATCGCCGTGGAGCCGGTGAAGGCCAGCACGTCGACGTCCATGTGCAACGCCAACGCCTTGCCGACGGTGTGACCGAAGCCTGGCAGGACGTTGAACACGCCTTTCGGAATGCCGGCATCCAGCGCCAGTTGGGCGATGCGGATCGCGGTCAGCGGCGATTTTTCCGAAGGCTTGAGAATGAACGAGTTGCCCGCTGCCAGCGCTGGGGCGAATTTCCAGCTGGCCATGATCAACGGGAAGTTCCACGGCACGATGGCGGCGACGACGCCGGAAGGCTCGCGAGTAATCAGGCCGAGTTGGTCGTGCGGGGTGGCGGCGACTTCGTCGTAGATCTTGTCGATGGCTTCGGCGCTCCAGCGGATCGCGTTGGCGGTCGCCGGGATGTCGATGCTCATCGAGTCGCTGATCGGTTTACCCATGTCGAGGGTTTCCAGCAGCGCCAGTTCTTCCTGGTTCTGCAGGATCAGATCGGCGAAGCGAATCAGGATGCGCTTGCGTTCGGCCGGGGCTTTTTTCGCCCACACGCCGGATTCAAAAGACTGGCGCGCGACTTCAACGGCGAGGTTGGCGTCGGCTTCATCGGTGCTGGCGACGGAGGCCAGAAAACGGCCGTCAACGGGGCTCAGGCATTCGAACGTATCGCCACTGATGGCCGGGCGGTATTCACCATTGATGAACGCGCGGGCTTCGATGGTCAGGGACTGGAAGCGTTGTTCCCAGTCGTTGCGGGTCGTTGTCATTGTTGTGGCTCGACAAGGGGGGATTGGGGGTGTTGTCTGGCTGCGATGTCTGGCTTGGGATGGCTGCCCTCACCCTAGCCCTCTCCCGGAGGTAGAGGGGACCGACCGAAGTGTCTTGGGAGATGCACCGACCTGAATGACCGAGTCGAATATGGATTCGGCAAAAATCGTTCAGGTCGGCGGATTGCCCGAGCATCCCCGGATCAGTCCCCTCTCCCTTTGGGAGAGGGTTAGGGTGAGGGGCTCTTCGGCTTCTGAGGGCCAGAACCCATCACACCGTGTGCAGATACCAGTTGTACTCAAGGTCAGAGATCGAGTTCTCGAACTCGGCCAACTCACTTTCCTTGCACGCGACGAACACGTCGATGTACAGCGGGTCGATGTACTTGGCCATGACTTCGCTGTCGTCCAGCTCGCGCAGTGCGTCGCGCAGGTTGTTCGGCAGGCTCTGTTCGTTCTGCTCGTAGCTGTTGCCTTCGACCGGAGCACCCGGTTCGATCTGGTTGGTCAGACCGTGGTGAATACCGGCCAGCACCGAAGCCATCAGCAGGTACGGGTTGGCGTCGGCACCGGCGACACGGTGTTCGATGCGCACGGAGTCCGGCGAACCGGTCGGTACGCGCACGGCCACGGTGCGGTTGTCGATGCCCCAGCTTGGCGAGTTCGGTACATAGAACTGCGCGCCGAAACGGCGGTACGAGTTGACGTTCGGGCAGAGGAAGGCCATTTGCGCAGGCAGGGTCTCCAGCACACCGCCGATCGCGTGACGCAGGGCGGCGTTCTGCTCGGGATCCTCGCTGGCGAAGATGTTGTTGCCTTCTTTGTCCAGGATCGAAATGTGCACGTGCAGACCGTTGCCCGCCTGGCCCGGATACGGCTTGGCCATGAAGGTGGTGTCCATCTCGTGGTCGTAGGCGATGTTCTTCACCAGACGCTTGAGCAGGACGGCGTAGTCGCACGCCTTGATCGGGTCGGACACGTGATGCAGGTTGACTTCGAACTGCGCCGGGGCGCTTTCCTTGACGATCGCGTCAGCGGGGATGCCCTGCTCTTTCGCGCCTTCGAGGATGTCTTGGAGGCAATCGACGTATTCGTCGAGGTCGTCGATCAGGTACACCTGAGTCGATACCGGACGCTTGCCGGACACCGGCGAACGCGGCGATTGCGGACGACCGTTCACGTTGTCCTGGTCGATCAGATAGAACTCGAGTTCAAACGCGGCGCAGATAGTCAGGCCGAGGTCATCGAATTTGCGCACGACGTTGGCCAGCACTTCACGCGGGTCAGCGAAGAACGGCTGGCCTTCGATCTCGTGCATGGTCATCAGAAGTTGTGCGGTTGGGCGCTTCTGCCACGGCTCGATGCTCAGAGTGCCGGGGATCGGATAGCAAATACGGTCAGCGTCGCCGATGTCCAGACCCAGGCCGGTGCTTTCCACCGTGGAACCATTGATATCGAGCGCGAAAAGCGAGGCCGGCAGGTTGATACCTTTTTCGTAAACCTTATGAAGACTGGTGCGTTCGATGCGCTTGCCGCGCACCACACCGTTCATATCCGCAATCAGAAGGTCGACGTACAAAACCTCAGGATATTTCTTAAGGAATGCGTTTGCTTCGTTGAGTTGAACGGTACGCAGAG
The DNA here is from genome assembly GCF_900182985.1 of Pseudomonas helmanticensis. Classification (NCBI taxonomy): domain Bacteria; kingdom Pseudomonadati; phylum Pseudomonadota; class Gammaproteobacteria; order Pseudomonadales; family Pseudomonadaceae; genus Pseudomonas; species Pseudomonas helmanticensis. The sequence continues at coordinate 1,895,693 of NZ_FXUY01000001.1, forward strand.
GGACCGACATGATGCACCTATTTAGCTGTTAATTATTATGTTCACTACTGTTTCGCCGAGCCAGTCAACCCGAACGGCAAAGTGAAGTCAATAGCGAACAGATGGCCGCTCAGGGTTTATTTTTCGGGCTTTTTTTAACACTTGCGTGCCAATACAGGCGCCAGAGCCCCGAGAATCATGAAGATATGATGAACGGCGTTTAGAATTTTTTACATGGCAGTTGTTAATTAAAATCAACGAGGCTAAGCTCCGGAAAAGCTCGTTCAAGTGTCAAACTTCGAGGTGAATAAAAATGGCATTCAAGCCATTGATCGGCGTTACTGCGTGCGTCAAACAGATTGGCCTGCACCCCTATCACATCAGCGGCGACAAGTACTTACGTGCTGTCAGCGTTGGCGCCAACGGGCTGCCAGTGGTCATTCCTTCCCTTGGCAACCTGACTGAAATCGAAGACCTGCTCGGTCAACTCGACGGTCTGCTGCTGACCGGCTCGCCCTCGAACGTGGAACCCTTCCACTATCAAGGCCCGGCCAGCGCGCCCGGCACGGATCACGATCCGGCGCGGGATGCCACCACCCTTCCTTTATTGCGTGCGGCCATTGCGGCGGGCGTTCCGGTGCTCGGCATTTGCCGTGGTTTCCAGGAAATGAACGTGGCGTTCGGCGGCAGCCTGCATCAGAAGGTGCATGAACTGCCGGGCATGCTCGATCACCGTGAAGCCGACAGCCCGGACGTGGCCGTGCAATACGCACCGGCCCATGCGGTGACCGTGCTCGATGGCGGTGTGTTCGAAGCGCTGGGGTTGCCGGGCGAGTTCCAGGTCAACTCGATTCACAGCCAGGGCATCGACCGCCTCGCGCCCGGCCTGCGTGCCGAAGCGGTGGCGCCGGACGGATTGATCGAGGCGGTCTCGGTCGAGCACAGCCCGACCTTCGCCCTCGGCGTGCAATGGCACCCGGAATGGCAAGTGCTCGACAACCCGAATTACCTGAAGATTTTCCAGGCGTTTGGTGCGGCTTGCCGACAACGGGCGGCGCGGCGCAACCAGCGCTGACATCAGCCAGCAATACATAACGATTTACTGCCCCCATGAATGTCGGGTGTGCCTTCGCGCATCCGTCATCCGTGAAAGACAACACCCGTAATAACAACAAGTACGACCCAGGCAGCCAGGACGGCGGCGCCGACCAAGTCAGGGCAACCCACTGAAAATGTGGCCCCTGTAGGAGCTGCCGAAGGCTGCGATCTGTTGATGCTGTTTGTAAACAACAAGATCAACAGATCGCAGCCTTCGGCAGCTCCTACAGGGCCATGTGTGAGGGGGATGGTTGTTCCTGGCTTGCAATCCACTTAAGCCCGGCCACATTGGCCAGGCGACTGAAACATGTTGGGAGTTTCACATGGCAAACGCCTCCAGCACTTACAGGAAGGCTCTTGAGGGTCATCAGCAACCGAAAAAGGTTCTGGTGAAAGTCGATCGCGTCACCAAGAAGTTCGACGAAACCACCGCAGTGGATGACGTGTCCCTGGAGATTCATCAGGGTGAAATCTTTGCCCTGCTCGGTGGCTCCGGTTCGGGTAAATCGACCCTGCTGCGCATGCTCGCCGGTTTCGAGCGCCCGACTGAAGGGCGGATTCTGCTCGACGGCGTGGACATCACTGACATGCCGCCGTACGAGCGGCCGATCAACATGATGTTCCAGTCCTACGCGCTGTTCCCACACATGACCGTTGCGCAGAACATCGCCTTCGGCCTCAAGCAAGACCGTTTGCCGGCCAGCGAAATCGACGCCCGTGTCGATGAAATGCTGCGCCTGGTGCACATGACCCAATACGCCAAACGCAAGCCGCATCAACTGTCCGGCGGTCAGCGTCAGCGCGTCGCCCTCGCCCGTTCGCTGGCCAAGCGTCCGAAGCTGTTGCTGCTCGACGAGCCGATGGGTGCGCTGGATAAAAAGCTGCGTTCGCAGATGCAACTGGAGCTGGTGCAGATCATCGAGCGCGTCGGCGTGACCTGCGTGATGGTGACCCACGACCAGGAAGAGGCCATGACCATGGCCGAGCGCATCGCGATTATGCACCTCGGCTGGATCGCGCAGATCGGCAGCCCGATCGACATCTATGAAGCCCCGGTCAGCCGCATGGTCTGCGAGTTCATCGGCAACGTGAACGCCTTCGACGGCACCGTGGTGGAAGACCTTGAAGGTCACGCGATCATCCACAGCCCGGACCTGCAGCAAAAGATTTACGTCGGTCATGGCGTCAGCACCTCGGTGCAGGACAAGTCGGTCACCTACGCGATCCGTCCGGAAAAAATGCTCGTCAGCACCACCAAGCCTGAGTTCCGCTACAACTGGTCCGAAGGCAAGGTGCATGACATCGCTTACCTCGGCGGCCACTCGGTGTTCTACGTCGAGCTGCCGGGCGGCAAGATCGTCCAGTCGTTCATGGCCAACGCCGAACGCCGTGGCGCGCGTCCGACCTGGGACGACAAGGTCTACGTGTGGTGGGAAGACGACAGCGGCGTGGTACTGCGCTCATGAAAACCTTCAATCAGCAATTCCTGCGCCTGGTGCCCAGCGGACGAAAACTGGTTATCGGCATCCCGTTCATCTGGCTGTTCCTGTTCTTCATGCTGCCGTTCTTCCTGGTGATGAAGATCAGCTTCTCGGAAGCCGCGTTGTCGATCCCGCCGTACTCGGAGATCTACACCTACGCCGAACAGAAATTCCAGCTGATGCTGAACATCGGCAACTACACCATGCTCGGCGAAGACGAGTTGTACCTGTCGGCCTACCTCGGTTCGCTGAAGGTCGCGGCGCTGAGCACGCTGATGTGCCTGGTGATCGGTTTCCCGATGGCCTACGCAATCACCAAGACTGGCAAGGAAACGCAAAACGTCCTGCTGCTGCTGATCATGATGCCGACCTGGACCGCAATCCTGATCCGCGTTTACGCGTGGATGGGCATCCTCAGCAACAACGGTCTGCTCAACGCGTTTCTGATGTGGACGGGGCTGACCGATCACCCGATCGAGATCCTCAACACCAACACCGCCGTCTATATAGGTGTGGTTTACGCCTACCTGCCGTTCATGGTGTTGCCGCTCTACGCCAACCTCGTCAAGCACGACGGCAGCTTGCTCGAAGCCGCGTCGGATCTGGGTTCGAGCAACTTCAACAACTTCTGGAAAATCACTGTACCGCTGGCCAAGAACGGCATTATTGCCGGGTGCATGCTGGTGTTCATTCCGGTGGTCGGTGAGTTCGTGATTCCGGAATTGTTGGGTGGCCCGGAGACGCTGATGATCGGTCGCGTGCTGTGGCAAGAGTTCTTCAATAACCGCGACTGGCCGGTGGCGTCTGCGCTGGCGGTGGTGATGCTGTTGATCCTGATTGTGCCGATTCTGCTGTTCAACCGCAGCCAGGCCAAAGAGATGGAGGCACGAGGATGAAACGCTTCGGTTTTTCCAAGTTCATGTTGATCTTCGGCTTGATGTTCATTTATCTGCCGATGCTGATTCTGGTGATCTACTCGTTCAACGCATCCAAACTGGTGACAGTCTGGGGCGGCTGGTCGGTGAAGTGGTACGTCGGCCTGCTCGACAATACGCAACTGATGGGCTCGGTGGTGCGCTCGCTGGAAATCGCCTGCTATACCGCCGTTGCCGCCGTAGCGCTGGGCACCCTCGCCGCCTTCGTCCTGACTCGTGTGACGCGCTTCAAGGGTCGTACGCTGTTTGGTGGCCTGGTGACCGCGCCGTTGGTGATGCCTGAAGTGATCACCGGTCTGTCGCTGTTGCTGCTGTTCGTGGCCATGGCGCAGTTGATCGGCTGGCCGCAGGAGCGTGGCATCGTCACGATCTGGATCGCCCACACCACGTTTTGTGCAGCCTATGTGGCGGTGGTAGTCTCCGCCCGCCTGCGCGAGCTGGATCTGTCGATCGAAGAAGCGGCGATGGATCTCGGTGCGAAGCCGTTCAAGGTGTTTTTCCTGATCACCATTCCAATGATCGCGCCGTCGCTGGCAGCGGGCGGGATGATGTCGTTCGCCTTGTCGCTGGATGATCTGGTGTTGGCGAGCTTCGTTTCCGGTCCGGGTTCGACGACGTTGCCGATGGAAGTGTTCTCGGCGGTGCGTCTGGGCGTGAAGCCTGAGATCAACGCGGTGGCGAGCCTGATTCTGCTGGCGGTTTCCTTGGTGACCTTCCTGGTCTGGTACTTCGGCCGCAAGGCAGAAGCCAATCGCAAGCGTGCGATTCAGGAAGCGATGGATCAGACCGCAAACGAGTCGTGGCAGCAACCCGCAGCGGCGACTGCCTAAGCAACACTGATGAACAACTGTGGCGAGGGGATTTATCCCCGTTCGGCTGCGCAGCAGTCGTAAAACCTGAATACACAGTTTTCAGGTTGAACTGCAAGGGGCTGCTTCGCAGCCCAACGGGGATAAATCCCCTCGCCACAAGGTTATGTGTACAGCTGGTTTGTGCTTTTGATTAAAGTTTTTGAATAAGAAGAATGGAGTTGTACCGATGAAAATGTTTGGCAGGACTCTGCTGACACTGTCCTTAATGGGCGCAATGGTCATGGGCGCCCAGGCCAACGACAAGGTGCTGCGTGTTTACAACTGGTCCGATTACATCGCGCCGGACACCGTCAAGAAGTTCGAAGACGAGACCGGCATCCGTGTGACCTACGACGTCTTCGACAGCAACGAGACCCTTGAGGCACGTTTGCTGGCGGGCAAATCCGGCTACGACCTGGTCGTGCCGTCGAACAGTTTCCTGGCCAAGCAGATCAAGGCCGGTGTCTATCAGACGCTGGACAAATCGAAGCTGCCGAACTGGAAGAATCTCAACCCGGTGCTGCTGAAAAACGCCGCTGCCAGTGATCCGGACAACGCCCACGCGTTCCCGTACATGTGGGGCTCGATCGGCATCGGTTTCAACCCGGCCAAGGTCAAGGAAGTGCTCGGCGCCAATGCTCCGACCAATTCCTGGGACTTGCTGTTCAAACCGGAAAACGCTGAAAAGCTCAAAGCCTGTGGTATCAGTTTCCTCGACTCGCCGACCGAAATGATCCCGGCCGCCCTGCACTACCTGGGCTACCCGGTGAACGACCAGGACACCGCGCACATCAAGGAAGCCGAGGCGCTGTTCATGAAAATCCGCCCGAACGTGGCGTATTTCCATTCCTCGAAATACATCTCCGATCTGGCCAACGGCAACATCTGCGTGGCGGTCGGTTACTCCGGTGACGTGTTGCAGGCCAAGGCCCGCGCGGTGGAATCGGGCAACAACGTGGTGATCGACTACAGCATTCCCAAGGAAGGCGCCGGCAGCTTCTACGACATGGTCGCCATCCCGCGCGATGCAGCGAACGTCGAGAACGCCTACCTGTTCATGGACTTCCTGATGCGTCCGGACATCATCGCCGAGATCACCAACAGCAACGGTTACAGCAACGCCAACTCGGCGGCCACGCCACTGGTGGATGAAGCGATCCGTAACGACCCGGGCTCATACCCGTCGCAAGCGGTGATGGCGACGTTGTATGCGGTGCCGGATCAGCCGATCGCCACACAGCGAATCATGACCCGTGGCTGGACCCGGGTGAAACTCGGTAAGTGAGCCGATGATCGTTCCCACGCTCCGCGTGGGAATGCAGTCCAGGACGATCTGCGTCCCAAAGCGTGACGCGGAGCGTCACAAGAGGCATTCCCACGCAGAGCGTGGGAACGATCAGTGTAAATTTCAGAATTAGTGTTTTCCCGTTCACGCAGCGCCTTACCACCGCTGCACCCTGCTATGAACGGCCTCACCTGGCTCCCTCGGCTCGGGTGAATTCTCAGGCGCCCTCGGGCGCCTTTTTTTGTCGCTTCAAATCAGCGGCCAATCCTGCAGAACCCGGTAGCGGCCCTTGTGCGATTCGAACAGGGCAAAGCGTTCGGCGCGCAGGAAAAACTCGGGTAACGTCGCGGATTCCGGCTCCGGCGCGCGGTAGTCCCGGGCCAAGGTCAGGTGCGGGCGAAACTCGTGGGAGGTCTCCTCGAAACCGAACGGCAACATCGCCTGTTCCAGCGCGTAGACCAAGCGCAACAACGCCTGCGGCGCCTGTTCAGGCGCCAACGACAAGACCCCGGCACGATGCCAGACCTGCAAGCGATCCAGCAGAATTTTCAGCGGCTCCCCCGGTTTGCGCACTTTTCCAGCAGCCTCGCAAACCTCATTGATCTGCGCCAACGGCACAGCACCGAGGAACAGCAACGTCAGATGAAAATTGTCAGCCGGCACCGGCTTTCCGGTGCGCAAACCCAACTCCCCGCGCCACTGGGCGATTGCCTTGCGCTGCACCGCCGGGCAATCGAGGGCGAAAAACAGTCGTTTCGCTTCATCGGTCATGGCCCTGCCCCCTGTTTATCGTAATCGGGCGGATTCTACACAGCCTGATCAGACGACTCGTGTCAGGAAGCTATAGTTCAAGGATTGCCATCAATCGGAGGCCGCCATGCGCGAGATCCTCAGCAAAGAGCCGTGGTGGGCACGACCGCCGCATCCCGGGCAGGACGAACATGAGCTGGAATGGGGCTGGCTGGTGCATTACAGCGAGGGCGAGCCACGCTTCGAATTCGTCCGCGAACGGCCGACAGACGAACAGATCCGCAACCGCAAAGGCTGCCGAATCACCCCCTCCTCCGAATGACGCCTCTGTAGGAGCTGCCGAAGGCTGCGGTCTTTTGAGGTTGATTGAAAAAACAAGATCAAAAGATCGCAGCCTTCGGCAGCTCCTACAGGGAGGTGTGCGTGGTTCAGGGTTCCAGGAGGTATTGAAAGCCGCCGTAGATCATCCGCTGGCCGTCGAACGGCATCGGGTTGACGTCCGGTTTCATCCGTGGGTCTTCCATCATTTTTGCCATGCCGGCATCGCGGGTGGCTTTGTCGGGCCAGATCAGCCAGCCCGAGACCACGGTTTCGCCGTCCTTGAGTTTCACCGCCATTGGAAACGACGTGAGCTTGCCGTCAGGCACGTCATCGCCCCAGCATTCGGCGACGCTCAGCGCGCCGTACTCCTTGAACAGTTTCGCCGCGATGACGCAGTGTTGTTTGTACTGTTCACGATTGGCAGTCGGCACCGGCGCCACAAAAATATCGATGTAAGCCATGATCATTCTCCTTGTACGTTGGGTTCGATCTGCTGAGTAGTCGATTGCGGCGGACGCCATTCGACACCCTCCACACCCAAGCCGACCGACGGTGCTTCGCTGCCGGCCAGATTGCGCTCGACCTGCCCGGCCATGTGCAGCGCGCCGGCCATGACCCCGGTGGTCGGGTTCTGCACCAGTTTTAGCCAGGCCTTGTCGAAAGTGCCGCCGAGGCTGCTGCGGATCAGCGCTTCGCTGTCGGGACGGTCATTGGCCTGGATGATCGCGCGGATGCCCGCCACCCCCACCGAAATCAGCCCACCCGCCAGTTTGCCGGCTGCCGCCGCAACGGCACTGGCAGCCCCGCGCGGGGCCATTTCGGCCTCCATCCGCTGGCTGGCACGTTTGGCCACCGGCGCCATGCCGGCGTCGGTCGAGGCGATACCCTTGGCGCCGCCGTCGGTGTGGATCTTGTCGATCAGCGCGGCATACGCCGGCAAGGTGTTCAGCGGCGCGGTGCTGATGACTTGCAACAGCGACGCGTCCCGCGCCGGCGGCGGGCCGAGGGCGATGGCCGGGATCTTCTGCAAATGCCCGTTAAGCTGCGCAAGCGGTACGCGGTGACGCTGGGCGATGAGCGGCATCTGTTTGGCCATCAGCTGCGTATAAAACTCGGTGGCCTGCCCGAGGATCGCGTCCGGATCGATCTCCACCGCCACCGGCGCCAGTACTCTTTTCTGATATTGCTCAAGCAGATACGCCGCCAGGCGCTTGGCTGAAGCATCCTGTTCGCCACCGGCATTGACGGTGTACCAACTGACCTTCATCGACAGCCATTCCTGCGTCCAGTAGCTGCTGAACCACGGGATGAAATTTTCTTCAGTTTGCTGATAGACGCGAGTGCGCCAATGTTCCATCGAGCCACGGGCGAACAGCTTGACCTGCTCGGTGGCCTGTTGCGAGGCGCTGACGATTTCCCGGTCGATCTGCTGCCAGGTCTGCGGCGAGACGAACACGGCTTGCGGCGCCGCCACCGGCGCCCGGGTCGAGGTGGCGCAGCCGGCCAGCAGGAACAGGGCGGCGACGAGCAGCGCACGCGGGTTCACGGTGAGGGCGTCCTTGAAGATCCGGGGAGACAGATTTGAGTATAGGTGTGGGTTTAAGGCCGTTTGTCCGGTTTTGCCTGGTCTGGCGCCATCGCGAGCAGGCTCACTCCTACAGAAGAATGCATTTCAAATGTAGGAGTGAGCCTGCTCGCGATGGCGCCATCAGCAACACCCGAAAACCCCAACCATCATTGCCGTCGATATTCACCATTGCCACGATTGCCTTCCGCCTGCCGCCAACCAAAGGCACGATTGCCCCATCCGAGACACAACGAGGAGTTCACAGCATGATTCACACCCACGTCACACTCTCCGTGAGTTTCCCGGTGTTCGGCAGCAACTACTACGATCAGCACGCCGTGTCGCACAAGGCTCAGGCGCTGGTGTTCAACGAAAATTTCGAAGATCTGCTGATGCCCGCGGCGAGCAACCATTTCAGCAATGAAGTGGTCGGCATCAACGATCAGTTCCGCTTTCTGAGCGACATTCTCGCCACCCATTTGCTGGACATCGAGGCCTCAGTGCCTGCGCGATCCAGCGTCCAGGCGAGCGCTCATTTTTAATCGAGAGGCAATGACAGAGGGCGTTCCTGTGCGGGAACGCCCTCTTTGTGCTTAATCAGTCATCGTCGCGATCACGATAATAGCGACGGCCATCGCGGCGGTCGTCGTCGCGGTCATCCCAACGGCGGTCGTGATCGTAATTGCGCCCGTGATCGCGGTCGTAATGCCGGCCATGGCGGTGGTCATCATCAAAATCCGCGACACAGCCACCGAGCAATACGGCGGCGGTCACAGTCAGCAGCATCGTTGTTGCGCGCTTCATTCAACACATCCCTAAAACCAAGGTCTTGACGACGGAATCGGCCACGCTGCCCTCGTCCTCGCTTTCGCGACGCGGTGCGCGCAGCCGCCCATACGACCGGGTAAAAGCGCGTTGATTCAGTGGCCACTATCGACCGTTTGTCGCTCTGCGCGTTCGCCAGATTTGCTGGCTGGCGGATCGAAACCCACCCACCTGCACATGACGAAATTGTAATTCCCCCATCACCTTGGCGTTATCCGCAGCTTGCAACGATGTCACCCGGCGACCCTGCCGGCGCGCCTTTTGCGCCGAACAATAAAAACCACGCCGAAGCCCGTTCGCGTTCTGCCGAACCTCAGGAGTGATTGATGGTTAACAATTCAAAAATATCGATAGCCGCGTTAGCGGTGGTGGTTGGCTCCGGGCCGTCCATGGTGATGGCGGAGGACAAGCCGCAAGGCTTTATCGAAGGCAGCAGCCTGACGCTGCTCAACCGCAACTTGTACTTCAACCGAGATCATCGCAACGGCCAATCCAGCCCGACCGGCAATGGCTACTCCGAAGCCTGGGCGCAGGCGCTGATCGGCAAGTTCGAATCCGGCTTCACCCAAGGCACCGTCGGAGTGGGTGTTGATGCTTTCGCGATGATCGGTCTGAAACTCGACACCGGCGATGGGCGCAACGGTGGCCGCAGCTCGTTTGACGTGTTGCCGGTCAACAGCGACGGCGAGGCGCGGGACGAGTACACCAAGGTCGGTGGCGCAGCGAAAGTGCGCGCGTTTGATACGGTGCTCAGGGTCGGCGATGTCTTCCCCGCCAACCCGGTGGTCGCGGCGGGTGACTCGCGATTGTTGCCGGAAAGTTTTCGTGGCGTGACGGCGACCAACACCAGCATCGAGGGTCTGTCGGTACAGGGCGGGCGGCTGCATGCCATGAGCCAACCGGTGTCCAGTGACATGCGCGAGAACTTCGCGACGTTCTACGCCGGGCCGGTCAATTCGCCGTGGATCGCTTATGGCGGCGGTGATTATGCGCTGAACAAGAACCTCAGTTTCAGCCTGTATTCCAGTCGCCTGAAAGATGCATGGAATCAGTATTACGCTGGCTCCGCGTGGACTTATTCGCTGTCCGATGAGCTGTCGCTGTTCGCCGGCCTGAATTATTACAAGGCAGTCGACGAGGGCAAACAACTGCTCGGCGAATTCGACAACAACATCTGGAGCGGCCGCGTCGGCGTCAAGCTCGGCGCCCACTCCGTCGCCCTCTCCCACCAGCGCAACAACGGCAATGACGACTTCGACTACCTGCGCCAGTCCGACTCGATCTTCCTCGACAACTCCATCCAGTACAGCGACTTCAACTCGCCGAAAGAGCGCTCGTGGATGGTCCGCTACGACCTCGACATGAGCACTTACGGCGTACCCGGTTTGTCGTTCATGACCCGTTACGCACGCGGTTCGGACGCCGACTATTCCAACGCCAACGCCGTCTACATGCGCCGCGATGCCGAGGGCAATCCACTGACCGACCAGAAGCGCTGGGAGCGTGACATCGAAGTCAAATACGTGGTGCAGAGCGGCTCGATGAAAGACCTCTCGCTGCGCCTGCGTCAGGCCACGACCCGCGCCACGGCGTTTGAGTCGGACCTGGATGAAGTGCGGGTGATTATCGAATATCCGCTGGCGATTCTGTGACTGTTCGGTTCATGAAAATTCACCTTTAGAAGCTCCTTGCTCCTTTGGTAGAGGTGAATCCTTTGGCGTCCTTCGGGACGCCTTTTTTACGCCCACGAACCCCCCTGTAGGAGCTGCCGCAGGCTGCGATCTTTTGATCTGGTTCTTTTAAAATCACAGTCAAAAGATCGCAGCCTGCGGCAGCTCCTACACGGACCGCGCTCGGTGGGGATTCAGCCGCCGTTGTTACGGCATACGCCCATCACGTTGTATTTGAGGGTGTTGAGCTGACCTTTCGAGTCCTCGTAGGTCATGGCGGTGGGCACCACATTGCAGGCTGGCTGCGGCTTCACGACACTCACCACTTTGGCCACGTCGAGCTTCATCCCGTACGCGTAGTCCGTCACCACCGGCGGCGCTTTGCCCTGCTTGGCGGCGTATTGCTCCATGGCTTTGGCGTTGGCGCTGAAGGCGCGTTCGAAAGTACGGTCACCACCGCCTTCGGCAAGAACATTGACCGACGTCGCCAGGGCACCGGTGAACGCGAGCAACTTGAGCATTTTCATGTGTATTTCCTTTCCATCCAGACTTGAAAAAAGCCCGGCATCGATGCGCGATGACGGGCTTGTGCGGGTCCTGCCGGCTTACAGGTCTTGGGTTTTGTCGTCTTTCTTTTCATTGATGACCACCGGGTTGGCGGCGGCTTTTTCCTTGGCGATGAACAGCTCCATGGATCGGTCGTTGCTGGTCATCATCCGCTCGAAAGTGCGGTCGCCGCCGCCTTCGGCCAAAGCCAGGGAAGAGATCGCCAGAGCGGCTGCGAAGGCACTGATTTGGGCAAGTTTCATCTTTGATTCCTCGTTTAAGTAGCTGACGGAATCAAGGTAACAAGCCGAACCTTGCGTGACGGTGGCGTGGAAATTACATATCCGTTATCTCCCGGATCAGTGCACGGAAACCCTGTGGGAGCGAGCCTGCTCGCGAAAGCGGTGGTTCCGTCACATCGTGGTTGACTGACAGATCGCCTTCGCGAGCAGGCTCGCTCCCACAGGGGGATTAACTATTGAATTGGAACGGTGTCCTCATCCCGGCGATGGGCGAGTTGATAGAGCGCAGGCAATATCAGCAGCGTGAGGATCGTCGAGGACAGGATTCCGCCGATGACGACGGTTGCCAGTGGCCGCTGCACTTCGGCGCCGGTGCCGGTGGCCAGCGCCATCGGGATAAACCCCAGCGACGCCACCAGCGCCGTCATCAGCACCGGGCGCAGACGTGTCAGCGCGCCTTCGTGAATGGCATCGGACAGCGAACGCCCCTCCTCGCGCAAATTGCGAATGAACGCAATCATCACCAGCCCGTTCAACACCGCCACACCGGACAACGCAATAAACCCCACGCCCGCCGAAATCGACAACGGAATATCGCGCAACCACAACGCCATGACCCCGCCCGTCAGAGCAAACGGAATCCCGGTAAACACCAGCAAGCCGTCCTTGAGATTGTTGAACATCATGAACAACAAACCAAACACCAACAGCAACGCCACTGGCACCACAATCTGCAAGCGCTTGGCCGCTGATTGCAGTTGCTCGAACTGCCCGCCCCAACTGGTCCAGTAACCGGCCGGCACCTGCACGTCACGTTCAATAACTTGACCAGCCTCGCTGACGAACGAGCCGATATCACGCCCGCGCACGTTGGCGCTGACGATCACCAGACGCTTGCCGTTCTCGCGACTGACCTGATTCGGCCCAAGCACCAGGTCGAGGCTGGCGACGTCCTTCAGGGCGATAAAGCCGATCTGATTCGCCGAGCCATTCACCGCCGGCACCGGGATCAACAGCGCCGCCAAGCCGTCGATGTCCTTGCGCATGGCATCGGACAAACGCACGACCATGTCAAAGCGGCGATCGCCCTCGTACAACGTCCCGGCCTGCCGCCCACCCACCGCGACGGCAATGGTGTCCTGCACGTCGCCGACATTCAGCCCATAACGCGCGGCTTTATCGCGGTCGATGTTGATGGTCAGCACCGGCAAACCAGTGGTTTGCTCGACCTTCACTTCAGAGGCGCCCTTGACCTTCTGCATCGCTGCGGCAATTTTCGCCGCCGTGGCATTGAGCACGTCCATGTCATCGCCAAACACCTTCACCGCGACATCGCTGCGCACACCGGAGATCAACTCGTTGAAGCGCAACTGGATCGGCTGCGACAGTTCATAGTTGCTGCCCGGCAAGGTCGCGGCAGCCTTTTGCAGTTCATCCATCAGGGTTTCACGTGATTTGCCCGGGTCTGGCCACTGATCCTTGGGCTTGAGCATCACGTAACTGTCGGAGATGTTCGGCGGCATCGGATCGGAAGCGATTTCGGCGGTGCCGGTGCGGGCGAAGACGCGCTCGACCTCCGGCACTTTCGCCAGAATCAATGTCTCCAGACGCTGCTGCATGTCCACCGATTGCGTCAGGCTGGTGCCCGGCACGCGCAGGGCTTGCAAGGCGAAATCGCCTTCACTGAGGCTCGGCACAAACTCGCTGCCCATGCGGCTGGTAAGTACGCCGCTGAGCACGATCACACCCAGCGCCGCGCCCACGGCCACCGTGCGATGACTCATCACCCAGGCCAGCGCCGGCGCATAAACGTGACGGGCGCCGCGCATCACTGCGCCCTCTTCTTCCTTGACCTTGCCGGTGACGAACAGCGCAATCGCCGCCGGTACAAAGGTCACCGACAACAGCATCGCGCCAAGCAAAGCGATAACCACGGTGAACGCCATCGGGTGGAACATTTTCCCCTCGACGCCGCTCAGGGCGAAAATCGGCAGGTACACGACCATGATGATCAACTGGCCGAAAATCAGCGGACGCCGCGCCTCTTTCGCCGCCGCGAAGACTTCCTTGAAACGCTCGGCGCGGCTCAACAAACGTCCGTGATGCTGCTGCGCATGGGCCAGGCGGCGCAGGGTGTTTTCGACGATCACCACCGCGCCGTCGACGATGATGCCGAAGTCCAGCGCACCCAAGCTCATCAGGTTGGCGCTGACCTTGTTGCTGAACATGCCGGTGAAGGTGAACAGCATCGACAGCGGAATCACCATCGCGGTAATCAACGCCGCGCGGATGTTGCCGAGGAATAAAAACAGAATCGCGATCACCAGAATCGCGCCTTCGATGAGGTTCTTTTTCACCGTGGCGATGGCTTTATCGACCAGGTGCGTGCGGTCGTACACCGGCACGGCGATCACGCCGGCGGGCAAGGATTTGTTGATCTGTTCGAGCTTGGCCGCCACCGCTTGCGAGACCGTACGGCTGTTCTCGCCAATCAGTATGAACACCGTGCCGAGCACCACCTCTCGACCGTTTTCGGTGGCCGCGCCGCTGCGCAATTCGCGGCCGATTTCGACGGTGGCGACGTTCTTCACGCGGATCGGCGTGCCTTCGACATTGGCCATGACGATGTTGGCGATGTCCTCGGTGCTCGCCACTTGCCCTGGTGCGCGAATCAGTAATTGCTCGCCGCTGCGCTCGATGTAACCGGCGCCGACGTTGGCGTTGTTGCGCTCCAGCGCGGTGACCAGATCGGTCAGTGTCAGCTTGTACGCTGCCAGCCGTTTCGGATCCGGCGCGATCTGGTATTCCTTGGCAAAACCGCCGATGGTGTTGATCTCGGCCACGCCCGGTACGTTGCGCAATTGCGGTTTGATAATCCAGTCCTGAATCACCCGCAGATCGGTCGGCGTGTAGGTTGTGCCGTCGTCCTTGAGCGCGCCCTCCTGAGCCTCGACCGTCCACAAGAAGATCTCGCCGAGGCCGGTGGAAATCGGCCCCATCATCGCTTCCGCGCCTTCGGGCAATTGCTCCTTGGCGATCTGCAAACGTTCGTTGACCAATTGGCGGGCGAAGAACAGATCGGTACCGTCCTTGAAGATCACCGTGACCTGCGACAGCCCCGAACGCGACAGCGAACGGGTCTGCTCCAGCGCCGGCAGACCGGCCATCGCGGTCTCGATCGGAAAGGTAATGCGTTGCTCGGTTTCCAGTGGCGAGAACCCGGCGGCGCCGGTGTTGATTTGCACCTGGACGTTGGTGATGTCGGGGACGGCGTCGATCGGCAGTTTTTGATAACTGGCGATGCCGAGGCCGGCCATGAGCAGAACGGCGAGCAGGACGATGATGCGCTGCTCGATGGCAAACTGGATCAGGCGTTCGAACATGAGGATCTTCCGGTCGAAAGTAGCGGATCAGTGCGAGTGCTCGGCCGAGGCTTTGCCCAGTTCCGATTTGAGGACGAAGCTGCCGACGCTGGCGACTTGCACGCCCGGTTCCAGCCCCTGAGTGACTTCGACGTGGCCCGCGGCGCGACTGCCCAGCTCGACGGCCCGCGCTGCGAAGCCGTCATCGGTACGCACGAATACCGTGGGTTTGTCCTCGACGGTCTGGATCGCGGCTTCAGGCACGGCGACTTTTGCCTGGCGACTTTCAGTGGCGACCAGCGCCGTGACGAACAGGCCGGGACGCCACGAACCCTGCGGATTTTCCAGCGTGACGCGCACGGTCGCGGTGCGGGTTTGCTCGCCAAGCAAACTGCCGACATATGCCACGCTGCCGACGACTTCCGCGTTCAATTCTGCGGCGCTGACGGTGACCGCTTTGCCCACTTGCACCTTGTTCAGATCCTTCGGTGAAACACCGAACGTGACCCACACCCGCGACAAATCCGAGAGCGTGAACGCTGGCGTGGTTTCATCGACCACCTCGCCCGGCGTCAGGTGTTTTTCCACCACTACGCCGTCGAACGGTGCGCGCAACTCATAGCGATTGCCGCCGGTGGCGACGACGCTGCCGCTGAGTACGCTGATCTTTTGCCTGGCGTTGCTCACGGCAATTTCGGCTTCTTGCAATGCCTGGCGCGCCTGAAGAAAATCCTGCTCGGCAGAGATCTTGTCCTGCCACAACTTTTTCTCGCGCTCATAGGTGGTGCGCGCCAACGTCAGGCGGCGTTGCGCGGCAGCTTGCTCGCTGCGCTGATCGGAGATTTGCTGACTGGCGATCACCGCCAGCAACTGGCCCTTCTTCACCGTCTGCCCGAGGTTGACCGAGACCGTCTCGACCACGCCCGGCACACGTGGCACGACATGGGCGGTGCGGTCTTCGTCGAAACGCACTTCGCCGGGGAACGGCAGGCCGAGGTCGATGCTTTGCGGCTTTGCCTCGGCCAGTTGAATACCGGCTGCGCTAATCTGTTCGACGCTCAATTGGATGTGGCCCTCCTCGCCATGTTCGCCCTCTGCGGCAGCGCCCTCCTCGGCGTGATCGGCGTGCTCGGACGCCTCGTCGGCGTGGGCGTCGATACTCGCGTTACTTGACCACTGCGAGCCGATGCCAATGCCCAGCGCCAACGTCGCCACCGCGACAATCATCAGTTTTTTATCCATGGAAACTCCTCTGCGCCGTGCCTGCGCGCAGTGATCTGAAAAGTGAAATTCAAGGGCTGACGCTGAGCTCGCCGAAGATCCGTTCGATGCGTACGCGGGCGTCGGTCGCTTCGCTGACGGCCTGGATGTATTGGCTGCGCGCAGCGATCAATGTGCGTTGCGCGTCGAGCACATCGAGGAAGCCGAACTTGCCCATTTCGAACCCGCGCGTGGCGCTGTCGACCGCACTTTGCGCGGCGGGCAGGATGGTCTGGTTGAACGCGCTGACTTCGCCGTTGGCGGTCTGCCATTGTTCAAGGCTGGTCTGGATTTCCGTGCGCAAGCGCAGTTCGGTGGCGTTGCGCAGATCCCGCGCCTGATCGGTACGGCGTGCCGCCGCGAGGACGTTGCCCTGGTTGCGGTTGAACAGCGGGATCGGCATCGACAGCCCGACCACGTTGACCCGCTCGCGCTCGGCCTCGCTGTACTGGCTGCCGACGCTCACGGTGAGGTCGGGAATGCGCTGGGACTTTTCCAGTCCCAGCGACGCTTCACGCTGATCGATCTGCAAATTCGCCAGACGCAGCTCGGCGCTTTCGTTCAGACGCTCGAGCAATCTTGTCGGTGGCGGAACGGCCGGCATGCTTTGCGCGGGCGCCTGCACCCTGGTCGACGCCGGCAACGGCGCGCCCATGACCTGCGCCAATTGTTGGTAAGCAGTGGCTTGATCGCGTTCGGCGCGGCGCAGTTCCAGGCGCACTTCCGAGAGCTGCACTTGCGCTCGCGTGCCTTCGACGGGCGACGATTTGCCCGCCTCGATCCGCCCTTGGGCGACACGTAAACCGTGCTCAGCGAGTTGCAGTGACTGACGGGACAGCAGCAAGCGTTGCTGCGCGGTTTGCGCACTGTTGAACGCCTGAATCACATCGGCACGCAAGGCATTGCGCTTGCGCTCCAGTTCAATTGCGGCGGCATCCTGCGCACGGCTGGCAACATCGATACGGGCGCCGCGTTTACCGCCCAGTTCGATCGGCTGGCTGAGCATGATCGTCGTGGTGCGTGAGTCGCGACGGGTGTCTTCGGCTTCCCAAGACACTTCGGGATTGGGCATCAGCCCGGCCTGCTGGCAATCGCCTTCGGCAATGCCGATTTCCCACTGCGCAGCGGCCAGCTCCGGGTTGCCGGCAAAGGCGTTTTGCAGGGCCTGATCAAGCGTCAGGGTCGCAGCATTCGCGAGGCTTGCACTGGCGATCAGCAGCATGCCGCTGACTGTTTTTTTCAGGCGTGATCGCGCCGTCAGTTGTAATAAACCGGGCAATGGCAGACTTCCTTTGATTCAGGATTTTCAATGCCGCCACGGTAGGGTTTTGAACTTATCGACAAGGTGACTGGAACATTACAAATCTGTTATCCACGGTTTGCCGAAGTTGTTTTGTTCTAGGATGCGAAGTGCAAACGCTGTTGTCGTAATACATCGAAACAAATGCGGGTTAGAGATCTGCTGAACAGCACTTGTGAAAATCAATGTCATGGGGATTTTGTAGTTTTTGCTGCGACAGGCTGTCGCAGAGCGCCGTTTTAAAGCGCTTGGCGGTTGACCCTGTAGCCACTACAACCTTTATCGTTCGGACTTCCCCTCACCCCAGCCCTCTCCCGGGGGGAGAGGGAGCCGACCGAGATGTCTGGCGTTATATATCGACCTGTTACATCTAGTCGATTATGGATTCCGTAAAGATGTTCCACGTCGGTGCAGTTCTGAAGCATCCCACGTTTAGTCCCCTCTCCCTCTGGGAGAGGGTGAGGGGCTTCTTATCGTTATTGAACAACGTCCGGAACACCTCACAAAAACAATAAATTTCCCAGTCGCCTAAATTAAATACCCATTAAATAAAAGTGGTGAAAGATCATGCGAATCCTTGTCATCGAGGACGAGCTTAAAGCTGCCGAATACTTGCATCAGGGTTTGACCGAAAGTGGTTATATCGTTGACCACGCAGCCACCGGTGCCGACGGTTTGCACCTGGCACAACAGCAAGCCTACGACCTGGTGATTCTCGATGTGAATCTGCCCGAACTGGATGGCTGGGGTGTACTGGAACAACTGCGCCGCACGCACTCCACGCGAGTGATGATGCTCACCGCGCGCGGGCGTCTGGCCGACAAGATTCGCGGCCTCGACCTGGGCGCCGACGACTATCTGGTCAAGCCGTTCGAGTTCCCCGAATTGCTCGCGCGGGTGCGCACGTTGATGCGCCGCAGTGAAAACATTCCGCTGCCGCAGGTGTTGAAAGTCGCGGATCTGGAACTCGATCCGGGCAGGCACCGCGCGTTCCGTGGCGAGCAGCGTATCGACCTGACCACCAAGGAATTCGCCCTGCTGCACCTGCTGATGCGCCAGTCCGGCGAAGTGCTGACGCGCACGCAAATCATCTCGCTGGTGTGGGACATGAATTTCGATTGCGACACCAATGTCGTCGAAGTCTCGATCCGCCGCTTGCGGGCGAAAATCGACGACCCGTTCGAGAGCAAGTTGATCCACACCCTGCGCGGTGTCGGCTATGTCCTGGAATCGCGCGAATGAAGCCGGCCAGTCTGTCGATGCGCCTCGGTTTGACGGTGAGCATTCTCGGTGCGCTGCTGGTGGTGTTTCTGGCGATTCTGGCGTACTTCGCCCTGACCCATGAGCTGAATGCGCTGTCCCGAGACAGCCTGGAAAAGAAGATGCAACAGGTTGAACACAGCCTGTCGCTGTACGTCGACGCCAATGAAATCAGCGGTAAGCCGCACATTCTGCTCGATCAGGTAATGGGCCATGACAACCTCACGCTGACGATTTATGACCGCCTCAATCAGCGCTCGCCGCTGCTCAAATCCGGCTCGGGCCTGGCCGATCCACGGGTCGAATTAAAAGCCGTGCGCGCGACCACCGATCAACTGGCCTACAGCGACAGCACTGACACTGAAGGCAAGCAATTCCTTACCGCCTCCCAACTGATTCGCCTCAAGGACGGCAGCAGCGTGCCAGTGCTACTGTCGGTTGATAACGCCCACGATGAGGCCTTGCTCAGCGCCTATCTGCGCTCGACGCTGATTGCCTTGCCGTTGCTGCTGGTGTTCATCGGCCTCACGGCGTGGGGCGCGGTGCAGCGCGGATTGGCACCGATGCGCGAGTTTCGCAAAGTCGCAGCGATGGTCTCGACCCAGGATCTCGATCATCGCCTGTCGGTGGTGAACATGCCGCAGGAGTTGAGCGAACTGGCGCAGGGCATCAACTTCATGCTGCATCGGCTGGATGCCGGGGTGCAGCAGTTGTCACAGTTTTCCGATGATCTGGCGCATGAGCTGCGCACGCCGATCAATAACCTGATGGGCAAGGCGCAAGTGACGCTCTCACGCGAGCGCTCGGTGGACGAGTACAAGGATGTGCTGGTGTCGTGCACCGAAGAGCTGGAGCGGGTGGCGCGGATTGTCTCGGACATGCTGTTTCTGGCGCAGGTCAGTCATCCGTCGGCGCTGGCACCGTTTGAAGCGGTGGCGCTGGAGGTTGAGGCGGCGAAAGTGGCGGAGATGTTTTCGTTGTCGGCGCAGGACAAGCGCATTCACTTGAACGTCATTGGCAGCGCTTCGGTGTTGGGCGATCGGTTGATGATTCAGCGGGCGATTTCGAATCTGCTGTCGAATGCGTTGCGCCATTGTCCCGCCGGAAAAACCGTGACGTTGCTGATCGAGCAAGGCGCAAAGCAATCCTCGCTACTGGTCAGCAACCCTGGCGCCGGGATTGAAGCGCAACATCTGCCGTATCTGTTCGACCGCTTCTACCGTGTCGACAGCAGCCGCTCCAGATCGCAGGGCAGCACCGGGTTGGGACTGGCGATCGTGCGCTCGATCATGAGCCTGCATCAAGGCGTGGCCGAGGTTAAGAGCCTGCCGGGCGCGATGACCGTGTTCCGCCTGGGCTTCCCCACCACCGAATCACCTCTGTAGGAGCTGCCGCAGGCTGCGATCTGTTGATCTTGATCTAAAAACAAGAGCAAAAGATCGCAGCCTGCGGCAGCTCCTACATTGAATGTGTCGGCACCGCAAAAGCCTGTGGGAGCTAGCCTGCTGGCGATTGCGGTAGGTCGGGCACCAACAAAAACGGCACCTTGCGGTGCCGTTCGCCTTTCACATTTCAGCTATCACTTGCGCGCATCCGCCCACGATTTCAGGAGTTCGTTGTAGCTCACGGTCTCGCCCTTCGGCTTCTCGTTGGCCAGTTTCGGTTTCGGTGCACCTGGCTGATCAAACCAGTATTGCGCATCGCGCTCCGGGTTCATTTTCGGTGCGCACACCGCTTGGGCCTTGGAGCGTTCGAGGCGCGTCATGATTGCGTCCTGATCCTTGGCCAGGCCATCCAGCGCCTGTTGCGGGGTTTTCTCGCCGCTGGCCGCTTCGGCGATGTGGCTCCACCACAGTTGCGCCAGACGCGGATAGTCCGGCACGTTGGTCCCGGTCGGGGTCCATTGCACGCGGGCCGGGCTGCGGTAGAACTCGACCAGACCGCCGAGTTTCGGCGCCAGATCGGTCATCGCTTGCGAGTTGATGTCCGACTCGCGAATCGGCGTCAGGCCGACGATGGTTTTCTTCAACGAGACAGTTTTCGAGGTCACGAACTGCGCATACAGCCACGCCGCGAGTTTCTGTTTCTCAGGCGTGGATTTCATGAACGTCCACGAACCCACGTCCTGATAGCCAAGCTTCATGCCCTCTTCCCAATACGGCCCGCGCGGCGATGGCGCCATCCGCCATTTCGGCGTGCCGTCGGCGTTGACCACCGGCAGACCCGGCTTGGTCATGTCGGCGGTGAATGCGGTGTACCAGAAGATCTGCTGAGCGATATTGCCCTGCGACGGCACCGGGCCGGACTCGGAGAAAGTCATGCCCGCCGCTTCCGGTGGCGCGTAGGCCTTCAGCCAGTCGACGTATTTCTGCGTGGCGAACACAGCGGCCGGGCCGTTGGTGTCGCCGCCACGGGTCACGCTGGAACCGACCGGATGGCAATCCTCGACGCGAATCCCCCACTCGTCCACCGGCAAACCGTTGGGCAAGCCTTTGTCGCCGCCACCGGCCATGGAGAACCAGGCATCGGTGAAACGCCAGCCCAGCGACGGGTCTTTCTTGCCGTAGTCCATGTGGCCGTATACGCGTTTGCCGTCGATTTCCTTGACGTCTTCGCTGAAGAATTTGGCGATGTCTTCATAGGCCGACCAGTTCACCGGCACGCCCAATTCGTAGCCGTACTTTTCCTTGAACTTGGCTTTCAGATCGGCGCGTTCAAACCAGTCGGCGCGGAACCAATACAGGTTGGCGAATTGCTGGTCGGGCAGTTGATAGATCTTGCCGTCCGGCGCGGTGGTGAACGAGATGCCGATGAAGTCCTTGATGTCGAGGGTCGGCGAAGTGAAGTTCTTGCCTTCGTTGGCCATCAGGTCGGTGATCGATTCGGTCTTGCCGTAGCGAAAGTGCGTACCGATCAGGTCAGAGTCGTTGACCCAGCCGTCATAGATATTCTTGTCGGACTGCATCACCGTCTGCATTTTCTCGACCACGTCGCCTTCTTGCAGCAGGTCGTGGGTGAGCTTGATCCCGGTGATTTCGGTGAAGGCCTTGGCGAGCACTTTCGACTCGTATTCGTGGGTGGTCAGGGTCTCGGAAACGACCTTGATTTCCATGCCGCGAAACGGCTCGGCAGCCTTGATGAACCACTTCAATTCTTCGAGTTGCTGTTCAGCCGTCAGGGTCGACGGTTTGAATTCACTGCCGATCCATTTTTTCGCCGCGTCTTCGTAGGCATCAGCCCAGGCGACTGCGCTCAAACCGCTGAGTGCCAGCATGGCTGCCAATGAAATGCTATGTCGCAGCTTATTGTTTTTGTCGAACATAGAGACCTCCTGTTTAGGATTTCGGAGCACGGTTGCCGAATGACTCGACTAGCCCCAACGCATCACAGCCAACAGCCACACCAGGGACAACGCGGACGCCACCCAGATGCTCCAGTCGGTGGCGCCGATGACCAGCAAATGCAGGTAGGCGCTGCCGAGAAGACCGATAAACAAGCGATCGCCACGGGTGGTGGCAATCGGCAGAAAACCTCGCCGCAGGATGCTCGGCGAACGCAATTCCCACGTGGTCATGCCCACCAGCAGCAGACCAATGGCGATGAAGAACCCTGCTGTCGGGGTGGTCCAGCTCATCCATTCCATCATCAGCTCCTCAGACCCGGCCGAGGGCAAAGCCCTTGGCCACGTGGTTGCGAACAAACCAGATCACCAGCATGCCCGGCAGAATAGTCAACACCCCCGCCGCTGCCAGCACGCCCCAGTCGATACCCGAGGCCGACACCGTGCGGGTCATCACCGCTGCGATCGGTTTGGCATTTACCGAGGTCAACGTGCGCGCGAGCAGCAGTTCGACCCAGGAAAACATGAAGCAGAAAAACGCCGTCACACCGATACCGGAACCGATCAGCGGGATGAAAATCTTCACGAAGAACTTGGGAAAACTGTAGCCGTCAATGTAGGCCGTTTCGTCGATTTCCTTGGGCACACCGGACATGAAACCTTCGAGAATCCACACCGCCAATGGCACGTTGAACAGGCAGTGCGCCAACGCCACAGCGATGTGCGTATCGAACAAACCGATCGACGAATACAACTGAAAGAACGGCAGCAAAAACACCGCCGGTGGCGCCATGCGGTTGGTCAGCAGCCAGAAGAACAAGTGTTTGTCGCCGAGAAAACGATAGCGCGAAAACGCATACGCCGCCGGCAACGCCACGCTCAGCGAGATCACCGTGTTGAGGCTGACGTAGTACAACGAGTTGAGATAACCGTTGTACCAACTCGGGTCAGTGAAAATCACCTTGTAGTTGTGCCAGGTGAAATCCTGCGGAAACAGGGTCAACCCGCCGAGGATTTCGGTGTTGCTCTTGAACGACATGTTCAGCAGCCAGTAGATCGGCACCAGCAGGAACAGGATGTACACCAACAACGGAATAAGCTTTCTTTTGCTCATGGCCGGGCCTCAGCGGTTGGCGTCGGAGTGAGTCATGGCGGTGTAGAACAGCCAGGACACCAACAGGATGATCAGGAAGTACACCAGCGAAAACGCCGCTGCCGGACCGAGGTCGAATTGCCCTACCGCCATCTGCGTCAACGTCTGACTCAGGAAGGTCGTAGCGTTGCCCGGCCCGCCGCCGGTGAGCACAAACGGCTCGGTGTAGATCATGAAACTGTCCATGAAGCGCAGCATCACTGCGATCAGCAGCACGCTTTTCAGCTTGGGCAATTGAATATGGCGGAACACCGCCCAGGCCGAGGCGCGGTCGATGCGCGCGGCCTGGTAATACACATCGGGAATCGCGCGCAAACCTGAGAAGCACAGCAACGCCACCAATGAAGTCCAATGCCAGACGTCCATCACCAGCACCGTCACCCAGGCGTCCATGGTGTTGGCTGCGTAGTTGTAGCTGATGCCCATCGCGTTGAGGCTGGAACCGAGCAGACCGATGTCGGCGCGGCCGAAAATCTGCCAGATGGTGCCGACCACGTTCCACGGGATCAGCAGCGGAATCGCCAGAATGATCAGCACCACCGACGACCAGCGCCCCTTGGTCGGCATGGTCAGGGCGACAGCGATGCCCAGCGGAATTTCGATCAGCAACACGCAGGCCGAGTAGATGAACTGGCGCAGCAACGAGTCGTGCAAACGCGGATCAAGCAGCACCTGCTTGTACCAGTCAGCGCCGACGAAGTAGCGGCTGGACTGGTCGAAGATGTCCTGCACCGAATAGTTGACCACGGTCATCATCGGGATCACCGCACTGAACGCCACCAGCAGGAACACCGGCAACACCAGCCACCAGGCCTTGTTGTTCTGCACCTTGTTCATGGCTGCACCTCGCCGCTGTCGGCTTCCAGGAGGAACTCGTCGGCATAAACCATCAGCCACTGCGCCGGAAAACTGATGTAGGCAGTGCCCTGCGGCACCGGTTTGTCCTCGGCCAGGCGCACTTTGAGCGGTGCGCCGTCGAGGTCGAGGGTCATGATCTTGTAGGTGCCGAGGTCTTCGACGTGGATGACTTTTGCCTGCATGGCGTCATCAAACGGCTCGTCCCAGACATGAATGAATTCGGGGCGGATACCGACCTTGAGATTTTTCCACTGACCGTGTTCGATATGCCGTTGCATCGCGTCGGACAGCGGCAGGTGCGTCGAGGCGAAACCGACGCCGCCGGGTTGTGGCTGCACCTCGATCAGATTCATCCCCGGGCTGCCGATGAAATAGCCGACAAAGGTGTGGCTCGGCCGCTCGAACAATTCCCGTGGCGTGCCGAACTGGACGATCTGGCCGCCGTACATCACCGCGATCTTGTCGGCGAAGGTCGAAGCCTCGAGTTGATCGTGGGTGACGTAGACCATGGTGATGTTGAACTGCTCGTGGATCTGTTTGAGCTTGCGCCGCAGTTTCCACTTCAGGTGCGGGTCGATCACCGTCAGCGGCTCGTCGAAGAGGATTGCCGAGACGTCGTCACGGACCAGACCACGGCCCATCGAAACTTTCTGTTTTTCGTCAGCGGTGAGGTTGCGCGCCTTCTTGCTCAGGAGGTTTTGCAGGTCGAGGACTTCGGCAATCTCCTGCACCTTGCTGTGCACTTTCGCCTCAGCCATGCCCTGATTGCGCAGGGGAAAGGCGAGGTTATCGAACACGGTCATGGTGTCGTAGACCACCGGAAACTGGAAAACCTGGGCAATGTTGCGCTTCTCCGGCGTCAGGTCATTAACCGCTTTGCCGTCGAACAACACATGGCCCTGCGAAGGGCTGAGCAGGCCGGAAATGATGTTGAGCAAGGTCGACTTGCCGCAACCCGACGGCCCGAGCAAGGCGTAGGCACCGCCCTGCTCCCAGACGTGATCCATCTCACGGATCGCATAATCCTCCGCGCCACTCGGGGTTTTGCTGTAGCTGTGGGCGAGGTGCTGCAAACGGATTTCGGCCATCAGGCAACCCTCGCGACACGCCGGCCCGGTGCTTGCACCAGACGGCCCTGCGCATCGAAAACGAACAGTTTGTGGGTCGGGATGTAAATGCGGATCGGCGCATCGACGTCGTATTCGTGAACGCCGGGCAGGTGCAGCACCAGCAGGAAATGCTCGTTGCGCACGTGCAGGAAGGTTTCCGAACCGCTGATCTCGGCGACTTCGACGGTCACTGCCAATTCCAGGTCGTCATCGTTGCTCGGCACCAGCGAGATATGGCTGGGACGAACGCCGAAGCGAAACTCGCCCTCACCCACCGGACGCAGATCGACGTTCAACGGGAAGTGCACGAAATTGGCGAAACTGACTTCGTTGCCGGCGATGCGCCCGGGCATCAGGTTGATCGGTGGTTCGGAGAACAATTCCGCCGCCAATACGGTTTGCGGCTGGTGATACACCGAAGTCGACGGCCCGCTCTGGATCACCCGGCCTTCGTGAAGAATGGTCGTGGTGCCACCGAGTGCCAGCGCTTCGTTGGGTTCGGTGGTGGCATAAATGGCGATGGTGTGGCGCGCCTTGAACAGCTCGCGCATTTCCTGGCGCAGCTCTTCGCGCAGTTTGTAGTCGAGGTTGACCAGCGGCTCGTCGAACAGGATCAGCTCGGCGTCTTTGACCAGTGCGCGGGCCATGGCGGTGCGCTGCTGTTGGCCGCCAGAGAGTTCCAGCGGATAGCGCTGCAGAAACTTCTCGATGCGCAGCATTCGCGCGGTTTCTTGCACTTTGCTGTGAATGATCTCTTTGGACACACCGGCCTGGCGCAGCGGCGAGGCGATGTTCTCGAACACGGTCATGGTCGGGTAGTTGATGAACTGCTGATAGACCATCGACACGTTGCGCAAACGCACCGGGCGTTGGGTGACATCGACGCCGTTCATCAGGATGCGGCCGCTGTCGGGCTTGTCGAGACCAGCCATCAAGCGCATCAGGCTGGTTTTGCCGGACAGCGTACGGCCGAGCAAAACGTTGAAGGAACCGGCTTCGAATTTCAGGCACGCATCGTCGATCCAGGTCTGGCCCTCGACGGTACGGCTGACGTGCTCCAGGGTGAGTGACATGGCTCGGCCTTTTTATTATTGGAGTCAAGCGACCTGTGCACGGGAGCGAGTTTCGTGCCAGAAAAGGCAAGTGATTGATTTGTCGCGAAAATCGTTGAAAGCACGGGGAACCGGCGTTCATTGCTGAACACATTTGAACAGTTGGGCGATTGACAATGAACAATAGTGAACAACACTCTATGAACGCTTTTTGCGAACCGATCCCCCTGTAGGAGCTGCCGCAGGCTGCGATCTTTTGATCTTGATTGTCAAAAAACAGGATCAAAAGATCGCAGCCTGCGGCAGCTCCTACAGAGGGGATCGCATAACAATAATAAGAATGCTGCATCAGAGGCTGACTGCCATGGCCGCACCTGCCCCGCCGCTGTCCCACGACGCGATCGTCCAGACTTCCTGGCAACGTTGCCGCGCGTTCGGTCTTGATCACCAGAGCACGCCGGCCTTCGATCAGTTGCCTGCCGCCGGCATTGCGCATCTGCTCGACAGTCATCACTCACTGGTGCAGACCACGCATCAGGAAGTTCTGCCCTATTACGAAAACATCCTCAGCAACTCCAACTGCTTGATCATGCTCGCGGACAATCAGGGCCAAGTGCTGACCTCGTGGGGCACGCAACGCTTTATCGAACCGAATCTGGCGCGAGGGTTTCAGGCCGGTGCGAGCTGGGTGGAACGCACCAGCGGCACCAATGCGATCGGCACGGCGCTGGCCTGTGAGCAAGCCGTGCACATCGAACACGACGAACATTTTCTCAAGGCCAACCGTTTCATGACCGGTTCCGCCGCGCCGATTTTCGACGCCGAGCGCAAGGTGATCGCGGTGCTCGACGTGTCCAGCGACAGCTACCTGCCGCCCTCGCATACCTTGGGCATGGTCAAGATGATGAGCCAGACCGTGGAAAACCGGCTGATCCTCAACCTGTTCCATGGCCAGCACTTTCAACTGACCTTCAACACCGGGCTGAACAACCTCGACAGTCAGTGGGCCGGGTTGTTGATTTTTGATGAGAGCGGTCAGGTGTTGTCGGCTAATCGCCGAGCGGACAATCTGCTCGGCGTGCGCCTGTCGCGGGTAAGCGTCGAGAGCCTGTTCAAGGTGTCGATGCTGGAGCTGATCAATCAACCGGACGGCCTGCCGTTTGCCTTGCAGACCTCCGGGCGTAACCGTTTTCAATGTTTGTTGAAGCGACCGAAGCAGGCGCCGATTCAACCTCGCCTCTTCGCTGAAGCAAAAAGCGTCGAAGCGCCGATCAAGACAGCCGGCGCCATCAGCCTCAACACCCTGCACTTCGGCGACAGTCGTGTGGAAAAAGCCGTGCGTCAGGCGGAACGCTTGCTGGAAAAAGACATTCCTCTACTGATCCATGGCGAAACCGGAGTCGGCAAAGAAGTCTTCGTCAAAGCCCTGCATCAGGCCAGCTCGCGTTGCAAACAGGCATTCATTGCCGTCAACTGTGCAGCGATCCCCGCCGAACTGGTCGAGTCGGAACTGTTCGGCTATGAAAAAGGCGCTTTCACCGGCGCCAATCAGAAAGGCAGCATCGGCCTGATTCGCAAGGCGGACAAAGGCACGTTGTTCCTTGATGAAATCGGCGACATGCCGCTGCCGACGCAGGCGCGGTTGTTGCGGGTGTTGCAGGAGCGTTGCGTGCAGCCGGTGGGCAGCAGCGAGTTGTTCCCGGTGGATTTGCGGATTATCTCGGCGACTAACCGCTCTTTACGCGAACAAGTGCAGTTGGGCCGGTTCAGGGAGGATTTGTATTACCGCATTGGCGGGCTGACGCTGGAGTTGCCGCCATTGCGCGAGCGCAGTGACAAGGAGGCGTTGTTCAAGCGGCTGTGGGAAGAGCATCGTGAACCGACGCAATGGGCCGGGTTGAGTCGTGAGGTGCTGGAGTTGTTCGAACGGCATCCGTGGCCGGGGAATTTGCGTCAGGTCAGCAGCGTGATGCAGGTGGCGCTGGCCATGGCCGAGGAACAACCGGTGAGGCCGGAGCATTTGCCGGATGATTTTTTTGTGGATCTGGAGATGGAGCCGGTGGAGAGCGCGGTGCCGTTGGGGGTTGATTTGAATGATGTGGAGGCGTTGAACCGTGAGTTGAAGGCTTCCGGGGGGAATATTTCGCATTTGGCGCGGCGGTTGGGGGTTAGTCGGAATACGCTTTATAAGCGGTTGCGGCAGATTGAAGGTTGAGTGAACTCCACGCCCCTCATCGGAACGCCGCCCGCCCAGCCCTCTCCCAGAGGTAGAGGGAGCTGACCGAGGTGTCTGGCGCTGGACATCGACCTGAAACATCGTGCCGATTATGGATTCAAAGCATCACGTTCAAGTCGGTGTATTTCTTGAACATCCCCCATTCAGTCCCCTCTCCTGGGGGAGAGGGTTAGGGTGAGGGCGAAAATTGCGGCTCAACCTGCACAGCCGAAGCAGCCCCCAATGTACGCAACCCGAACAACACAACAACCACCATCATGATCCCCGCGCCAATCGCCACGCCAAACCCCGCCCGCGCGCCGTACGCATCGATAACCACCCCCGCCAACATCCCGCCCAGTGCAACGCCGATGCTGATACCCGTGGTCATCCACGTCAGCCCTTCGGTGATCCGCGACGGCGGGATGATGATCGTCCCCAGCTTCATCACCACGACCATCGTTGGCGCAAACGAGATGCCGGCGATGAACAGCGTCGCTGACAGGACATACACGTCGGCTGCAAAAATCGGCAACACGCCGGTGAACGCCGTGACCAGGATCCCGATCAGAAACTGTTTTTCGATCGCCAGCGAAACCCTCATCGCGCCGAACGTCAGGCCCGCAACCAGTGAACCGAACGCATAGGCGGCGAGGATAAAGGTCGCCGACGCTGGCCAGCCCTGCGCATTGGCGAACGCCACGACGGCGACATCGATTGCTCCGCCAATGACACCCATCGCCAACAGCGCCAGCACAATGGTGCGTACACCGGGAATCAGCAGGGTTGAGCCGCCATGACTGGCGTGGCCCACGACAACTTTAGGTTCAGTCTGGCGTTGCAGCAGAAACGCCGTCACCCCGACGGCCAGCAATCCGACCGCGACCAGTGGCCCGGCTTCGGCGAAAAAACTCACGCTCAAACCGATCGCCAGTGGCGGGCCGACAATGTAGGCCATTTCGGTGAGGACAGTGTCCAGCGAGAACGCCGTGTGCAGTTGCGGCTTACCCCGGAACAACTGCGTCCATCGGGCGCGAATCATCGACGGCATGCTTGGCATCGTCCCCGCCAGTGCAGCCAGAACGAACAGCAACGCGGCTGGAGCGCGCAAGTAGACGGCGGTGATCAGCGCCAGCAACATGCCAATGCTGAACGCTGTGACGATGGGCAGCACACGACTCTGGCCATGTTGATCGACCTGTTTCGAGATGTGCGGGCCGAGTAACGCATTGGCCAGGGTGAACGTGCCGGCGACGGCGCCGGCCAGCCAGTAAACCCCGGTTTGTTGCACCAGCATGGTGATGATGCCGATGCCGATCATTGCCTGTGGCAAGCGGGCGATAGAACTCGCGAGCACTAGCCCGGTGGCGCCGGGGGTGGTCAGCAGTTCGCGATAGTGATTTGCCATGGTGTTTCCCTTACATGATCATCGCCGCTCAGCATCCGGCTGAACGCGTTGCCGACATCAAGACCTACGCGAACGGCAAAAGCAACCCTCACCCCAGCCCTCTCCCGGGGGGAGAGGGAGCTGACCGAGGCGTCTGACTTGATGCATCGACCTGAAAAAGCCAGTTGATTATGGATTCAAAGCAACACGTTCAAGTCGGCGTATTTCCTGAATATCCCCCAATCATTTCCCTCTCCCCCTGGGAGAGGGCTAGGGTGAGGGGCTTTTCTCGCGGCCAAACAAAAACCCGCACACGGCGGGTTTTGTTGATCGTTCCCACGCACCGCGTGGGAATGCAGCCCGGGACGCTCTGCGTCTCTGCAAAGCCGAACGCGGAGCGTCCGAGGAGGCGTTCCCACGCAAAGCGTGGGAACGATCATCACGCCGAGCAGGTTCGGTCAGTCAGCCAGACGCCAGGTAGTCCCACCCTTGCCGTCTTCCAGCACAACGCCCATCGCCGTCAACTGATCACGAATCCGATCGGACTCAGCCCAATCCTTCCCGGCACGTGCCGCCAGACGCGCCGCGATCAGCGCATCGACTTCAGCCGCATCGACACGCCCTTCGGCGCCGGCTTGCAGGAAGTCATCGGCCTCAAGCTGCAACACGCCCAACACGCTCGCCAGTTCTTTCAGGCGCGCTGCCAGACCCGCCGCTGCAGCGAGATCGCTCTCACGCAGACGGTTGATCTCACGCACCATCTCGAACAGCACTGCGCAGGCTTCCGGCGTGCCGAAGTCGTCGTTCATCACCGTGGTGAAACGCTCGACGAATGCTTCGCCGCCCGCCGGTGCAACGTTCGGCAGCCCTTTCAACGCGTGGTAGAAACGCTCGAGTGCGCCTTTGGCGTCCTTGAGGTTGTCTTCCGAATAGTTGATCGCGCTGCGGTAGTGGCTCGACACCAGCAGGTAACGCACGACTTCCGGGTGGTACTTTTCCAGCACGTCGCGAATGGTGAAGAAGTTGTTCAAGGACTTGGACATCTTCTCGCCATTGATGCGAATCATGCCGCAATGCATCCACGCGTTGGCGTAGGTCTTGCCGGTGGCCGCTTCGCTCTGGGCGATTTCGTTTTCGTGGTGCGGGAACTCGAGGTCGCTGCCGCCGCCATGAATGTCGAAAGTTTCGCCGAGGCAGCAGGTGGACATCACCGAGCACTCGATGTGCCAGCCCGGACGCCCGGCGCCCCATGGCGATTCCCAGCTTGGCTCGCCCGGCTTGGTGGCTTTCCACAGGACGAAGTCCAGCGGATCCTGCTTGGCTTCGTCGACCTCGATGCGCGCACCGATGCGCAGGTCTTCGATTTTCTTGCGCGACAGTTTGCCGTAGCCCATGAATCTGGCGACGCGGTAGTACACGTCGCCGTTGCCCGGGGCGTAGGCGTAACCCTTGTCGATCAAGGTCTGGATCATGCTCAGCATGCCCGGAATGTGATCGGTGGCACGCGGCTCCATGTCCGGCTTGAGGATGTTGAGGCGTGCCTCGTCCTCGTGCATCGCGGTGATCATGCGCTCGGTCAGCGCATCGTACGGCTCGCCGTTTTCGCGAGCACGATTGATGATCTTGTCTTCGATGTCGGTGATGTTGCGCACGTACGTCAGGTTATAACCGCTGAATCGCAACCAGCGTGTCACCAGGTCGAACGCGACCATGCTGCGGCCGTGGCCAATGTGGCAGTAGTCGTACACGGTCATCCCGCAGACGTACATGCGCACATTGTTGCCATCGAGCGGTTTGAAGACTTCTTTGCTCTTGGTGAGCGTGTTGTAAATCGTCAGCACTTTTAATTTCCTTGACGCTGAATCACTGGCCCCACGAATCGCGCAGGGTCACGGTACGGTTGAATACCGGCTGACCTGGTTTCGAGTCCTTCAAATCGGCGACGAAGTAGCCTTCGCGCTCGAACTGGAAACGGTCTTCCGGCTGTGCATTGCCAAGCGATGGCTCCGCACGACAACCGGTGAGTACCTGCAGCGAATCAGGGTTGATGTTGTCGAGGAAACTCGCGCTGTCTTCAGCCTTCTCAGGGTTGGCCGAACGGAACAGGCGATCGTACAGACGCACTTCGCACTCGACGCTGGCGGCTGCCGGCACCCAGTGGATCACGCCTTTGACCTTGCGGCCTTCAGGGTTTTTACCCAGAGTTTCCGGGTCGTACGAGCAACGCAGTTCGACGATGTTGCCGTCGGCGTCCTTGATCGCTTCGTCGGCACGGATCACGTAGCTGCCGCGCAGACGCACTTCACCGGCCGGTTCCAGGCGCTTGTAGCCCTTCGGCGGCTCTTCCATGAAGTCGTCACGGTCGATGTAGATTTCCCGGGCGAACGGCAGCGCGCGCACGCCCATGTCTTCCTTCGGGTGGCGCGGCAGTTCGAGGTTCTCGACCTGGCCTTCCGGGTAGTTGGTGATGACCACTTTCAGCGGACGCAGGACGCACATGGCGCGCGGCGCGGTGTGATCGAGGTCGTCACGGATGCTGAATTCGAGCATGCCGAAGTCGACCACGCCGTCGGAACGGTTGGTGCCGATCATTTCGCAGAAGTTGCGGATCGATTTCGGCGTGTAGCCACGGCGGCGGAAGCCCGACAGCGTGGACATGCGCGGATCGTCCCAGCCATGCACGTGCTTTTCATCGACCAGTTGCTTGAGCTTGCGCTTGCTGGTGATGGTGTAGTTGAGGTTCAGACGGCTGAACTCGTACTGACGCGGGTGCGCCGGCACTGGCAGAGCGTCGAGGAACCACTCGTACAGCGGACGATGGCTTTCGAACTCCAGGGTGCAGATCGAGTGAGTGATGCCTTCGATGGCGTCCGACTGACCGTGGGTGAAGTCGTAGTTCGGGTAGATGCACCACTTGTCGCCGGTCTGGTGGTGATGCGCGTGGCGAATGCGGTACATGATCGGGTCGCGCAGGTTCATGTTCGGCGAGGCCATGTCGATCTTCGCGCGCAGCACGCGGGCGCCGTCGGCGAACTCACCGGCACGCATGCGGGCGAACCAGTCGAGGTTTTCTTCCACCGAACGGTCGCGGAACGGGCTGTTCTTGCCCGGCTCGGTCAGGCTGCCACGGTATTCCTTGGCCTGCTCCGGGGTCAGGTCGTCGACGTAGGCTTTGCCAGCCTTGATCAGCTCGACGGCCCAGTCGTGCAACTGGTCAAAATACTGCGAGGCGTAGCGCACTTCGCCGGACCATTCGAAGCCCAGCCATTTGACGTCGGCTTCGATCGCGTCGATGTATTCCTGATCTTCCTTGGCCGGGTTGGTGTCGTCGAAACGCAGGTGCGTGACGCCGCCGAACTCCTGGGCCAGGCCGAAGTTCACGCAGATCGACTTGGCGTGGCCGATGTGCAGGTAGCCGTTGGGCTCAGGCGGAAAACGGGTGACGATCTGGGTGTGCTTGCCCGAGTCCAGGTCTGCCTGGATGATCGGCCGCAGGAAGTTGACCGGCACGGCAGGGCCGGACTTGGCATTCGAGGTAGGGTCGACAGTGGGCTTGCTCATAGGATCCTTGACTTACATGTGCGCGGCCGCAGAGAGGGGCCAGACAAAACAAAGCCGCTATCATAGCCGATGCTGTCAAGGGGCTGACAGAGCAGGCCCTATAAAGGCGCGCTTTTTATCGCCAAGAAATGAAAAAACCGCCTCGAAATTCGCGCCTGTCACGCTAAACTGCGCACCTTGGCCCTGATGGGCTGAACCGGTAACGGGTCGACATGTCCCATTACCCACGAATTCCTTATAAAGAGTAGCGATCATGACTCAAGTTAAATTGACCACCAACCATGGCGACATCGTCCTCGAACTGAACGCTGAAAAGGCACCGGTGACCGTTGCCAACTTCATCGAATACGTCAAAGCCGGTCACTACGAAAACACCGTTTTCCACCGTGTAATCGGTAACTTCATGATCCAGGGCGGCGGTTTCGAGCCAGGCATGAAGGAAAAGAAAGACAAGCGTCCAAGCATCCAGAACGAAGCCGACAACGGCCTGCCGAACGAGAAGTACACCGTTGCGATGGCCCGTACCATGGAGCCGCATTCGGCTTCCGCGCAGTTCTTCATCAACGTCGCCGACAACAGCTTCCTGAACCACAGCGCCAAGACTACTCAGGGCTGGGGCTACGCGGTATTCGCTAAAGTGGTTGCCGGCACCGACGTTGTCGACAAGATCAAAGGTGTTTCGACCACTTCCAAGTCCGGCCACCAAGACGTGCCAAAAGACGACGTGATCATCGAGAAAGCCGAGATCATCGAAGCGTGATATTGCTGATTTCAGACTTGCATCTGGAAGAGGAGCGCCCGGACATCACCCGGGCGTTTCTGGATTTGCTCGCCGGACGCGCCCGCTCGGCGAGTGCGTTGTACATTCTCGGCGACTTCTTCGAAGCGTGGATTGGCGACGACGCCATGACGCCCTTCCAGCGTTCCATCTGCCAGGCCCTTCGCGAATTGAGCGACAGCGGCACGGCGATTTTTCTGATGCACGGCAATCGCGACTTCATGCTCGGCAAGGCCTTCTGCAAGCAGGCCGGCTGTACGTTGTTGAAGGACCCGAGTGTCGTGCAGTTTTATGGCGAGCCGGTGCTGTTGATGCACGGTGACAGCCTGTGCACGCGCGACGTTGGCTATATGAAGCTGCGGCGCTATCTGCGTAATCCGATCACCCTGTTTATCCTGCGTAACCTGCCGCTGAGCAGCCGCCATAAGCTGGCGCGCAAGCTGCGCAGCGAGAGCCGTGCACAGACGCGGATGAAGGCCAATGACATTGTCGATGTCACGCCGGAGGAGATTCCGCGGATCATGCAGGCGTTCGGCGTAAAAACCCTGATCCATGGCCACACCCATCGCCCGGCGATCCACAAGTTGCAGATCGGCGATGAAGCGGCGAAGCGGATTGTGCTGGGGGATTGGGATCGTCAGGGCTGGGCGTTGCAGGTGGATGAGAGCGGGTACGCCTTGGCGCCGTTCGACTTCGCCCCGCCGCTGGCTTTGCCGCACGGCTAAAAGCTTTACCCCCTCACCCCAGCCCTCCCGAAACGTCGGACCGCCCCCAAGGGGGCGAGGGGGAAAGGGAGCCGATCTCTATGCTTTTCAAAACCCGAGTTCGACTCGGTATTGCAAGTCGGTGTACCTCGAACATCCACCACGGTCAGTCCCCTCTCCCTCCGGGAGAGGGTTAGGGTGAGGGGCTTTTGACCTTAGTGCCCGGAAGCGGCCGGGCCGGCCTTCGCAGCAAACGGTGGCTTGGCCAGCCACACAATCAGAATCAACCCCATGAAGCCCCAGCCCAGCAGCGTGAAGTAATCCACGGTGGAGAGCATGTACGCCTGACTGGTCAGCACATGATCGAGCTGCGCATACGCCGGGTTGCTCGCCCCGCCCAACTGGTTCAGCGCCTCACGTGTGGCCGGCTCATAAGTGCTGATGCTTTCACTCATATACGCATGATGCTGATCCGCCCGACGAATCCAGATCCACGTGGTCAGCGACGCCGCAAAACTACCGCCCAACGTCCGCAGGAACGTCGCCAGGCCCGCGCCATCGGCAATCTGGCTCGGCGGCAGGTCAGACATCAAAATGCTCAGGGTCGGCATGAAGAAAAGTGCCACGCCAATGCCCATGAACAGCTGCACCAGCGCGATGTGCTGGAAGTCGACTTCGTTGGTGAACCCAGCCCGCATGAAGCAGCTCAGGCCAATCGCCAGGAACGCTAGCCCGGCCAGCAGGCGCAGGTCGAACTTGTTCGCGTACTTGCCGACAAACGGCGACAGCAGCACCGGCAGAATCCCGATCGGCGCCACGGCCAGCCCGGCCCACGTTGCGGTGTAGCCCATTTGCGTCTGCAACCACTGCGGCAGGATCAGGTTGATGCCGAAGAACCCGGCGTAACCCAGCACCAGCACCAGCGTGCCGATGCGGAAGTTACGGTGCGCAAACAAGCGCAGGTTGACCACCGGATGCTGGTCGGTCATTTCCCAGATGATGAACACCGCCAGTGCCACCACCGAAATCGCCGCGCCAATGATGATGAAGTTCGACTCGAACCAATCCAGGTCATTGCCCTTGTCGAGGATCACCTGCAACGCGCCAACACCAATGATCAGCGTGATCAGACCGACGTAATCCATCGGCTGACGGCTGGTTTCCACCGGACGTTTGGCCAACTGCGAGCGCACCACCATCACCGCAAAGATGCCAATCGGCACGTTGATGAAGAAGATCCACGGCCAGCTGTAACTGTCAGTAATCCAGCCACCAAGAATCGGCCCAGCAATGGGCGCCACCACTGTGACCATCGCCAGTAACGCCAGGGCCATGCCACGCCTGGCGGGCGGATAGACCGCGATCAACAGGGTTTGCGTCATCGGGTACAGTGGCCCGGCGACCAGACCTTGCAGCACGCGGAAGCCGATCAGTTCCGGCATCGACGTCGAGATACCGCAGAGAAACGAGGCCAGCACAAACAGAATGGTGGCCCACAAAAACAGTTTTACCTCGCCGAAACGGCGGCTGAGCCAGCCGGTCAGAGGCAGCGCAATCGCGTTGCTCACCGCGAACGAGGTGATCACCCAGGTGCCCTGCTCCGAACTCACCCCCAGGTTGCCGGAAATCGTCGGCAGCGCCACGTTGGCGATGGTGGTGTCGAGCACTTGCATGAACGTCGCCAGCGACAGACCGATGGTGCTGAGCAACAGGCTGGGCGGCGTGAAAGAGGCGTTATTGCTCATCGCGAATCCTTTGGAACCGGGTTGGCGCTGCGTCCGTTACAGACGCGGCTGCCCATGCGGAAAACAATCTATGGGATAAGGAAAACTACTGTGGCGAGGGGATTTATCCCCGTTGGACTGCGCAGCAGTCCCGTCTTTTCCTGATCCAAAGAGGGGCCGCTGCGCGACCCAACGGGGATAAATCCCCTCGCCACAAGGAATTCCTTTTCCCAGATCAATCCCTGTATCTCAGATAAATCCCCTGACCACAGGTGTGATCTCAGCGTTGCGCGGTTTTGCTGACCGCTGCGCTGTTGTCGTGGATCAGCTGCGCAATCATCGCGTCGGCTTCGGCCAGTTGGCGGTCGTAAACATTGGTGCTGAACGAGGCCTTTTGTGGAGGCTGTTGCGCCAGCACCGGACCGCTCTGGTCGTGCAGGTTCACTTCAACATTGGTCGACAGACCGACGCGCAGCGGATGCTTGGCCAGTTCTTCGGCGTTGATGTGGATGCGCACCGGCACACGCTGAACAATCTTGATCCAGTTACCGGTGGCGTTCTGCGCTGGCAGCAAGGCAAACGCGCTACCGGTACCGGCGCCAAGGCTGTCGACGGTGCCGCTGTACTTCACGTCGCTGCCGTAGATGTCCGACTCGATATCAACCGGCTGACCGATGCGCATGTCACGCAGTTGGGTTTCCTTGAAGTTCGCATCGATCCACAGTTGATCCAGCGGAATCACTGCCATCAGCGCCGTGCCCGGCTGCACACGCTGACCAAGTTGTACGGTGCGTTTGGCCACATAACCGGTGACCGGCGCGATCAAGGTGCTACGGGCATTGGTCAGGTAAGCCTGACGCAGATCGGCAGCGGCGGACATCACGTCCGGGTGCGACGACACCACGGTGTCATCGACCAGTGCGCTGGTGGTTTTCAGTTGCTGCTTGGCATTGGCCAAGGCGTTTTGCGCCGAGGTCAGGTCGTCGCGAGCGTGGGACAGTTCTTCCTGGGAAATTGCCCCGCCCTGCGCCAGGTTCTTCCGGCGGTTGTAGTTGTCCTGGGCTTTTTGCACTTCAGCCTGTTGCGCGTTGACCTGGGCTTTCATGCCATCAACGTTGCTGTACAAGCCGCGCACCTGACGTACGGTGCGCGCCAGTTTCGCTTGAGCACTTTGCAGGCCGACTTCGGCGTCGTTCGGGTCGAAGTTGATCAGTACCTGGCCTTCATGCACCAGATCACCGTCGTCAGCACCGATGCTGACCACGGTGCCAGTCACCAGCGGGGTGATTTCGACGACGTTGCCGTTGACGTAGGCGTCGTCAGTACTTTCATTGAAGCGCCCGATGAATTCGTGATACGCCCAGACGCCGGCGCAGGCGAGTGCAACCACGACCGCCAGGACCAACAGCATCACTTTGCGTTTGCGCGGGTTGCCGGTGTCCGGGGTGTTGTCTTGAGCTTGGGTGTTTTCGGCAGTGGCCATGACAATTACCTTGAATTAGTTGTGCGGCGTGGCTGGGGTGGCGTTGGCTGCGGTCAGGGTTTGCCCCTGGAAGCCGCCGCCCAGCGCTTGCATCAGTTGAATCGACAGGTCGATCTGCTCGGCATTGAGGTTGGCCAACTGACGCTGGGCCTGCAGCAATTGCTGCTCGATGCTGAGCACGTCCAGGTAGTTGCCGATGCCGGAACCGTAACGCTGGACGACGGTGTTGTAAGAATCCTGAGCAATCTCGGTGGCGTGTTGCTGCGCACCGATCTGCCGGCCGATGTCACGCAACTGGTTGATCGTGTCGCTGACATCACCGAGTGCTTTCACCAGGCTTTTGTTGTACTGCGCCACTGCCAGGTCGTAATCGGCGTCGCGGGCGTCGAGGTTGGCGCGCAGGCGTCCGCCGTCGAAGATCGGCACCGAAATGGTCGGGGCAATGTTGAAGAAGCGACTGGCCGAACCGAACATCGCGTCACCCAACAAAGATTCGGCACCGGCCGAAGCCGACAGGTTCAAGTTGGGATAGAAGCGGGTTTTCGCCGAGTCGATGTCTTTGCTCGCCGCTTCGACACGCCAGCGGGCGGCAACCAGATCCGGGCGACGACCGAGCAATTCGGCAGGCAACACCGACGGCACCGCGACAGCACTGGCTTGCAGGACTTTTGGCCGGGCGATTTCGTTACCGCGATCCGGGCCTTTGCCGAGCAGCACGGCTAAGGCGATCCTGGCGCTGCTCAGGCGTTTTTCCGCATCGATCAGGCTGGCTTCGGAACTGGCTTCCAGACTCTGGGTTTGCTGGAACTGGTACTGGCTGTCGATCCCGGAACTCAGGCGACGCTGGCTCAAATCGAGCATCTGCTTGGTACGCTTGAGGTCGTCATTGGCCAGGTCATAAACGATATGCGCCTGACCGAGATCGCTATAGGCGCGAGCAACATCCGCGGCCAGCGTCAACTGTGCCGCCTGACGATCGACTTCAGCGGCGCGGGCCTGACCGAGTGCGGCTTCCCAGGCATCACGCTGGCCGCCCCACAGGTCGAAGTTGTAATTGAAGCCGGCGCTGACATTACGCACGGTGGCGTAAGCATCGCCCTGCCCCCGTGGATCCTGATCCTTGGCCAGGCGCGAGCGGCTGATGCCGGCGCTGGCGTCGAGGGTTGGATAACGCTCGGCATCGGCGGCATACGCAGCGGCGCTGGCCTGATGGGCGCGGGCTTCGGCGATTTGCATGTCGGGGCTGTCGTGCAGAGCTTCGCGGATCAAGCCGTCGAGTTGCGGATCGCCGAGGCTGGTCCACCAGTCGCTTTTCGGCCACGCGGCCGGCGACAGGGTCACGCCGTTGAGGGATTGGCCGACTTTCAGGTTTTTCGCATCGAGGCTCGCGCCCGACGTGTCGAGGCCGCTGTAGTTGGCGCAACCGGCGAGGATCATCGCCGACAGCACCAGGGTCAGGCTGCTGCGCAGGGTTTTACCGCTCATTGTGTTCACCTAAGCGCTGGAGGGTGATCGGGTCACCGGCTGCCAGCAGGATTTTCTTGAGGATGTATTCCAGGGTCTTCAGCTCGTCCGGGGTGACGGCGCCGGCCAGTTCATTCATTGCATCGGCGCCGATGTGCGGCAGGCGATCGGCCAGTTGCTGGCCTTGCTCGGTCAGGGTCAGTTGCACCTGACGGCGATCGCCTTCGCTGCGTTGGCGAGCGAGAAAACCTTTCTGCTCCAGACGATCGAGCATGCGTGTCATCGAACCGCTGTCGAGCGACAGATGCCGGCACAGTTCGGCCGGGGTATCGACGCCGTACTGGGCCATGATGATCAACACCTTGAACTGCGCGGCGGTGATGCCGTGGGGTTCCATGTGGGTGTCGATGATCCGGTCTTTGAGCAGCGCAGCACGGCCAAGCAACAGGCCGAGATGGCAGTGTTTGAATTCGTCCGGGGTGAAATGCTTCATTTGCTCACCTAATAACTGCCTAGGCAGTGAATGTATGTCGAGATGTTACTGCCTAGGCAGCGAATGTCAACGAAATAGTTAGGAAGCTTTGTAAATAGTTGACCAGTGGAGTTGGTTTTTGTGCTGAAGAGGGGTGACGAAGATCAAAAGATCGCAGCCTTCGGCAGCTCCTACAGGGATCAGAACCGTGTAGGAGCTGCCGAAGGCTGCGATCTTTTGATCTCTATGAGGATGTCGAGGAATCGTCAGAAGGATGCACTGGTGGCGGCTGCACCGGATGCACCTCACGCCCGCGCAAGGCAGTCGCCACATAGCCAAAGGCACGTTTGCTCACCGCATAAATGCTGTGCCAGCCCGGCGGTGCCGGCTCGATGGCCGCATGCAGCGCTCGCGCATAGTCGAGCACCAGCCCGGGCGTCCAGGCCATCGCCTCGGCGCGTTTGCGCACTTGCGCGGCGACCCAGAACTCGGGGCTGAAGATGACTCGGGCGAAGTCGAGCATGCTCGAATGACCCCGGTTCATCGCCCCTTCCAGCGCCGCTTCGAGGCTATGGGCGACGGCACTGGAGCAATTGCGACTGGTCAGGTTGTACGTGCTGTTCTGCCGATACTCCGCCCAGAACGCACTGAGTCGCCGCGCATCGTAGTGGGCAAAACTGACCTGCACCGAAGACGGACACCAGTCCGCCACCTCGCCGGCATAGTCCGGCAGAAACCTGCCGGCGACATCGTTGTTCGGCGTCGCCCGCAGCAAGCGCACGAAATCCCCCGCCGAACGATCGATGTCATCCAACGGGTAATGGCTGATGTAGATGTCCGGGCCACATTCCAGTGCCGCGTGGCCGGCGGAGATCACGCCGTTGATGTCGACCGCCGCGATGTAGCGATTCAGCAGGCGATTGCGCACCAAGGTGTCATCGACGGTGCCGCTGGGGGTCCAGACATGAATCACCACCGCGCCGCTGTTGGCCGGCGCAGGGCCCTCGACAGGACTGGCCAGCGGCGGCTGGTTTTTGAAGCGCACGGCTTGCCGCAACAAGGCGCAACCGGTGAGAAACAGGCTCATGCCAATGCAAAACGGTACCGTGCCCTTATACAGCGTCGGGTACGGCTCGAAGATGAACACGCCAAAGCCGATTTCGAACAAACCCGTGAGCAGTGACACTTGCCAACCGACAAAACGCACCACCACCGCTGCCGCCAACCGAAAGCCGCCATCGAGCAGAAAAGCCCCGCCAAACAGCACCGCCAGAATCAGCCCGGCGGCGTGTTGCCGGTCGACGATCAGCAGTCCCAGCAAGAGAAAAGCCAATCCTCGCGCTTTGCGCAGGGCAGCAGCGGTCCCGGCTTGCGGTGCCGGCACCAGCAGCAGGATCAGCGCTTCGAGCAATAACAGGTAACCGAAAAGATGCAGCGGGAAATACAAAACGCCGTCGAGCGCATCAATGAAGATGCCCACACCGGCCGCGCCCCAGACAATGCCCGTCAACGCCAGCGCTGACCAACGCTTGCGGACGAATTCGTGACCGAGCAAGACCATACTCAAGCGGACCATGTGACCTCTCTGGTAAACCGGGAAGCGCACCACGTGCACGGCTTTCAGGCTCAGGTGAGTCTAATACATCGTCGCGTTTGCGGATTCGCGCGAGGGTGTTCTAAGAATCGCCTGATGTCCATCGGCAAACGGCGTGTCTAACGTACGCCACTCTTTGGCCAACACGTAAAGTCCCTTTCATGAAGCGTCTAAAACTGCAACGCTCCCTGCTCACCTGCGCCGCGGCGACGTTGCTGGCCTGCGCAACGGACGCGATGGCAGCCATTTGCTCATTCACCGGTAATATCAACACGCAAACGCTCAATTTCGGCGCCAGCCTGGCCAATGGTGGTCTGACCATCCCCGCTGACACGCCCGATGGAACCGTGGTTTACCAGGATACTGCGCAGCAATCGTCTAATAACGAATGGGAATGCACCGCCTCCACGCAATATGGTGTGGGCGTCAATCCTGTCTATGGTACCCCGACCGACAAAGTATCCACGTTCCCTCTGGGCAATACAGGGCTTTCCTTCCGGGTCTGGATAGATGCGCTAAATCGCTATGAGGGTTCGCTGCGTGCGTTAGTGCCAGGGCGCTACGCCATACCATCAGGCTCGACCCGTCTGGAAATCGTCAAGTCAGGCCCATTGGCGGCGCAGATCACGATACCGGCCGGCAATCTGGGCAATCTGCAATCAAGTGAAATCATCTTGAGCAAATACAACCTGGCCAACGCTTTGGTGTTGAACGCAGCCTCCTGCCAGACCCCTGCCGTCCCGGTCGCCATGGGCGATGACTATCAACTCCAGGAGTTCAGCGAAGCGGGCGCCAAACCCCGCACCGTGCGCTTCGCCATCGCCTTGAATCAGTGCCAGACCGGCATCAGGAAAGTCACCTATTCGCTCAAGGCCACCACGCCCGTCATCGACGCGACCAAGGGCATCGTTGCACTCAATAGCACCTCCACCGCCACTGGCATCGGCCTGCAATTGATGAATGACGTCGGGCAACCGATCGCATTCGACACCACCTACCCGTTCAACGCCTTCACCACCACCGGAACCGATTTCAAAATCCCGTTAACCGCCGCGTACTACCGTCTGCCCACGGGCGAACTCAAGGCTGGCAGCGCCAACACCGAAGTCACCTTCGTCGTGAACTACTTGTAGCACTCTAAGGATCGTCTGATTTCCCCCGCTCCCGGCCCTCCATAGAGTGCCGGGATGAGATTGAAGAACTACCTCCATCAGATCAGCCCGCTCCTGTCCTCGCCCGATGCGGCGCGGCGCCTGCTGCGCATTTTTGCCCTGGTGCTGCTGGTGGGCATTCTAGGCGGCGTGTACAGCTTCCTGCTGTTTACCTTCAACAATGAGATTTCCCAACGGCGCAGCTACATGAGCAGCGCCATCGCCGAAGCGCATACCTTTTTCACCACCCGTGAAGCGCTGCTGGAAAGCCTGAGCCTGTCGGCCACACGCAAGGCGAAAATAAACGTGCCGGTGTCCGAAGAAGAAATCCGTCTGCTGCTGGGGCAACCGCCGGGCAAGCAATGGAGCATCTGGCTGACCCAGCGAATGCGCGATTACCTGAAAGCCAAGCAGCTCAATCTGCTGTATGTCAGCAATGGCGGTCATGTATTGCGGCTATACAACGCGACGCCGCTGGTCGTCGGTTTGCCACAGGCCACGCTGGATCAACTGGAAGCGCTCAAGCTCACGGCGACCTTGTCGGAACTGTGGCTGACCCATGCCGCAGACGGGCACTCGCAGCTGTACATCTTCATTCGCCTGGATGAACGCGATGTCCACTCCGGCTGGCTCGGCCTGGAAATGGACGACCGTGAAGTCTCCAACGCCTTGAACGACCACAGCGCCGGCGAGTTCACCATGTTCAACTCCCAAGGCAAGCCGCTGTTCAGCAACAGCCATAAACCACCGCCCGAACAGAATCTGCCGCTGCTGCGGCAACAGGATTTTTTCGGCTTCGTCGGCGATGGCTGGCTGCCCGAGCAATTGGTGTTGCGCAAACAGCTGAAATCGTCGGATTGGCAGCTGACTTACTCCATTGATTTGCTGGCGGTGCTGCGCGCCCTGTGGCCACAAATGCTCGGCGCGCTGCTGTTCTGCGTGTTGAGTATCAGCCTGGTGTGCCTGTTGGTTCGTCGTTTGGAGCATCGCGTCATTACCCCGGCGATCCAGCGCATACAGGCGCTGGTGGAAAGCGAACTGTTCAGCCGCGACGTGATTCAGACCGCGCCGGTGGCGCTGTGCGTGCTGCGCCGCAGTGACGGCCAAGTGGTGCTGGACAACACCCTCGCGCGGCAATGGCTGGGCCAGTGCAGCGAGCAACTGGGCGCGGGCTGGATCCGTGATGCATTTGACGAAACCACGCCATGCCTGACCGATTACTTCGAGACCGCCGACGGTCGTCACCTGTACCTGAGCTGTGCGCCCACCCGCTACAAGGGTGAAGACGTGTTGCTCTGTGCATTTAGCGATATCAGCGCACGGC
This sequence comes from Pseudomonas helmanticensis, assembly GCF_900182985.1. Classification (NCBI taxonomy): domain Bacteria; kingdom Pseudomonadati; phylum Pseudomonadota; class Gammaproteobacteria; order Pseudomonadales; family Pseudomonadaceae; genus Pseudomonas; species Pseudomonas helmanticensis. Next base: position 1,939,794 of record NZ_FXUY01000001.1, read on the forward strand.
GGCAAATCGAAGCAGCACTGGAACAGGCACGCCAATCGGCGGATGCCGCCAACGAAGCGAAGACCTTGTTTCTGGCGACCATGAGCCACGAAATCCGCACCCCGCTCTACGGCGTACTGGGCACTCTGGAGTTGCTCGCGCGCACGCAGCTGGACACTCAGCAGAAAAGTTACCTGCGGGCGATCGAGGGGTCGTCGGCCACCTTGCTGCAGTTGATTTGCGACGTGCTCGATGTGTCGAAGATCGAAGCCGGGCAACTGGCGCTGGAGCTGAGCGAATTTTCCGTCTTAGATCTGGTGCACGAGGTGGTGCAGGGTTACGCCGCTGCCGCGCAAAGCAAAGGCCTGCAACTCTATGCCTGCCTGGACCCGCAACTGCCTGAGCACTTGATCGGCGATGTCAGCCGGGTGCGACAGATCCTCAACAACCTGCTGAGCAACGCGGTCAAGTTCACCGATTCCGGGCGCGTGGTGTTGCGAGTCAGACTGCTCGCTCGCGAAGGCGAACGCGTGTGTCTGCAATGGCAGGTTTCGGACACCGGCAAAGGCATCGCCCATGACGATCAGGCGTTTATTTTCGAACCGTTCTACCAGACCGCCGGCAACACCAATGTGGTTGCCGGCACCGGCCTGGGGTTGCCGATCTGCCAGCGTCTGACCCACTTGATGAATGGCACCCTGCGCATGGTCAGCGAGCCGGGCCTGGGCAGCAGTTTTTCCCTGAGCGTGCCGCTGGAGCAACGCTGCAGTAACACACCATCCGCAGCTTTGCCGCCCTTGGCAGCGGACATTGTCTATGTCGTTTCGCCCGTGCGCGAACTGGCCGACAGCGTCAGTGGCTGGTTGCGTCGTTGGGGCGCCCGCGCGCATATCGGCGCACCGGACGACATCGAGCCTGATACAACGGCAGTGTTGCTGGAACTGTATCCCGCGGCCTTCGGACAGCGCCCGAACCTGACATGGCGCGGGCCGCGCGTACTGGCCAGCGGTGACGGCGCCCACGAGCCGCAGTTCAGCGGCGACGGCTGGCAGGTCAATCTGAATGATCTGCTGGCGATTCAACGGGCCGTTCGCCAGGCCCAGAGCGGCCAGATCCTTCACCGCCCGCAAGACAATGAACCCCACGCGATGAGCGCGTTGCACCTGCACATCCTGGTGGCCGAAGACAACGTCATCAATCAACTGATCCTGCGCGATCAGCTCGAAGAACTCGGCTGCACCGTGGCACTGGCCAGCGACGGCGAAGAGGCCTTGGCGCTGTGGCCCGACGCTGCGTTCGACATCATCTTGACCGACGTCAACATGCCCCGCCTCAACGGTTATGAGCTGGCCAAAGCCCTGCGGCGCCTCGGTTGCAGCATTCCGATCATCGGCGCGACCGCCAACGCCCTGCGCGGTGAGGACGCGCTGTGCCTGGCTGCCGGCATGAATCACTGCCTGGTCAAACCTTTTACGCTACGAGCCTTGTTCGCTGTCCTGGCTCCCTACGAACGAGTCGCCCATGAAGCCCTGTAGCATTCTGATTGTCGAAGACCACCCCTTCCAACACCTGTATTTGCAGAACCTGTTCAGCGAGTTGGGCGACTTTGATCTGGCGTGCGCCAGGGACGGCGAAGAAGCACTGGATTACCTGAAACAACGCGACTTCGATCTGGTGCTCACCGACCTGCTGATGCCCGGCATGGACGGCGTGCAATTTATTCAGGGCCTCGCCGCCCAACGTTCGCGTCCGGCGCTGGCGATCATGAGCGCCGCCTCACGACGCATGCTGATGGGCGCGAGCCTGGTGGCGAGCAACCTGCAAGTGAAAGTCATCGGGCTGATTTCCAAACCAGTGAACGCTGCCGCCCTGCGCTGCCTGATCGATCAATTGCAGGCGCTGCGCCAGAGCGCTCCAGCGGCGAACCATCCCGGCATTGATCGTCAGAGTATTTCCAACGCCCTCGACAATGGTGAACTGCAAGCCTGGTTTCAACCCAAAAAGGCCTTGAGCAATGGCCGCATTGTTGCCGCCGAAGCGCTGGTACGCTGGAACCATCCCGAACATGGCACGCTGTTGCCCGGTGTGTTCTTGCCGGCATTGATTGCGTTCGGTCTCGAAGAGCCGTTGCTCTGGTGCGTGCTGAAACAGGCGATCACCGCCCAAGCGACCTGGCGCGAACAGGGCTATGACATTCCGGTCTCGGTCAATTTGCCCACGCACCTGCTCAACAGCCACGACCTGCCCGACCGCATCCTCGCTTTCGTGCTTGCCCATCAGGGCTTGCCCGCGCGGATCTGTTTCGAGTTGATGGAGTGCTCGGTGCCCGATGACATCAGCAATTTCTACGCCGGCGCGTGCCGCTTGCGGATCAAGGGGTTCGGTCTGTCGCAGGACGATTTCGGCAAGGGCTACAGCTCATACATGAACCTGGTGTCCGCGCCGTTCACCGAACTGAAAATCGACCGTGCTCTGGTACAAGGCTGCAATGCCAACGCCGAACTCGCGCAAGCCCTGACCAGCATTGTCAGCCTCGGTCGCCAATTGGGTCTGACCGTGGTGGCCGAAGGCGTAGAAACCGCACAAGAACTTGCTCTGTTGCGTAAGATCGACTGCACTCAGGTTCAGGGTTTCCTGATTTCCCACGCCGTTTCAGCCGAGCAGTTCCAGCACTTGCTGACCCACGACGGGCCGGCGACTGCCTATTGAGCGGCACGTGGCTGTTGTTCAACGTCGCTCGCTACCGAGGTCACTGTGTCCCAAGGCTGTCCCATCACCGCTGGCCAGGCGCTGTAATGCCGCATACCAATGCATTTCTGGACAAACTGGCCAGCAGTTCGCTGCGCTTGAACAAAAGTCTGCTGCTGCTCGGCGCCCTGGTGTTGCTGCTGTTGGGCATCAGCTATGTTGGCGTGCAGCGCATGCTCGAAGAGCAGCGCGATACCCTGCAGTTTCACTTCGCCCGGTTGATGGAGAACATCCACGAGCAGGAAGTGTTTCTGCGCGATATCTCGCAAGCCAGTGCCAAGGGCCAATATTTCCCTTTGGTGTTGCCCACTTATTCGCAAAAGCTGCTGCCCGAAGAAGGCCCGAATGTCTATGAAGGACGCGGCTTGCCGTTCTCCCTGCCGTTCAGTGTAAAGATCGATCCGCACAGAATCGCCGCCGACCAATACCCCAAGGTTTTCGCGCTGGGCAGTTATCTGGCCGCCTACTACAGCGCGTTCTGGGCGGCATCGCACTATCAGTCGCCGCAAGTGATCCTGCTCAATGGCCCCGACAACTTCGACGTGGCCGTGCCCTCCGCCGGGCGCTTGCGCGGTGCCGGCCCCATGCAGATTGGCGCGTTTGCCGAAATAATGAGCCAGGTGAACCAGCACACACGCGAGCAGCCTTCATCCGCGGCCGATCATCAAGTGCATTGGGCGCCCTACCCGCCCACTCAGGACAGCGAGGCGACACCGACCCTGCTGGCCTACGTCAGGATCAATCTGCTGCAGCCAACGCTGACCATTGAAGGTGCCGATTCCTGGGTGGTGCTCGGCACGCTGTTGAAACTGTCCCAGGTGAACAACATCGAGCGATTGATGGAGTGGTCGATTTACGATGACTTCACTTTGATCACCCCGGCCGGCGTGGTCTTGACCGGCGCACAGAGGTCCGACCAGGCACTGGATGAAGGGATAAACTTCAACCGCGACGGCCTGGTGTTCAAGCTGAGCAGCCCCGGCGAGCAACACTGGACCGCGATCTACGTCATCAGCCTGCGCAGTTTCCTCAGCTATGCGCTGTGGCCATTGCTGTGCCTCGTGGCGGTGGTGCTGGCGTTGCTCGGTTGCGGTCGGGCCATCAATCGCTGGTACACCGCGCGCGTGATACTGCCGGCGCAAAGTGCGCACGCGAGCATCGCCGAAAGCGAGGCATTCAGCCGGGCGGTGATCGACACCGCGCCAACCGGCCTGTGCGTGATCCGCCGCAGCGATCACCACGTACTCCTGGAAAACCAGCGCGCCCAGCAATGGCACGACAGCAGCCGTTTGATGAGCCTGCTCAAGTCGCACACACAGTCCGGTCATGCCGATCTGGAAATCGACGGGCGGCACCTGCATATGGCCTTCGTCTCGACACGTTACCAGGGCCAGGACGCTTGGCTGTGTGCGCTGCACGATGTGACCCGGCACATCGAAGACGCGGCAGCCCTGGAAGAAGCACGGCAGGCCGCCGACTCGGCCAACCAAGCCAAAAGTCGTTTCCTCGCCACCATGAGCCATGAGATTCGTACGCCGCTCTACGGTGTGCTAGGCACCCTCGAATTGCTCGGCCTGACGCCGCTCGCGCCGCGCCAGCAGGATTATCTGGACACCATCCAGCGCTCCTCCGCCAGCCTGTTCAAGCTCATCAGCGATGTGCTCGATGTGTCGAAGATCGAGGCCGGGCAAATGACCCTTGAGCTTCAGGACTTCTGTCCGCTGGAGCTGACTGAAGACGTCGTGCGCACTTACAGCGCCTTTGCCCGCGCCAAAGGCCTGCAACTGTATGCGTGCATCGATTCGGCATTGCCGGACCGGCTTCTGGGTGACCCGTTGCGCATCCGCCAGATTCTCAACAACCTGCTGAGCAACGCGATCAAATTCACCGACAATGGCCGCGTGGTGCTGCGCGGACGCGTGTTGCAAAACGCCGCTGGCAGCGCCGAAGTGCAATGGCAGGTCAGCGATTCGGGCGTGGGGATTTCCCAGGCGCAGCAACAGCAATTGTTCGACCCGTTCTATCAGGTCAACGACGCCGACAGTCAGGCCGGCGCGGGTCTGGGCCTGGCCATTTGCAAATGGCTGTGCGAGTTGATGCACGGTCAGTTGAGCGTGGTCAGTGAACCGGGGTTGGGCAGCAGTTTTACCCTGCAACTCGCACTGGAGAACGTGCCGGGCGCATTGGCCGACTGCCCCGCGTTCGTGGCCGGAAGCCCCGCCGTTTATGTTCGTGCACCCGTTAACGAACTGGCGCTGCACCTCATCGCCTGGCTCAATCGTTTTGGCCTGGATTGTCGCTTGGTGACGACCGAGATGCCGCCATCGGCGGCGCTGTTGGTGGACCTCATGCCCCTCGACAATGCCCCGCGCTGGAGCGGGCCAAGGATCGTCGCCGTAGCGGGCGGGCCAAACCCGTCGCAACTGAATGGCACCGACTGGGCGGTCGACGCCGACGATGTGCGCGCAATTGCCTGGGCGATTTATCTGGCACAACACGGCACCCATGCGCAGCGCCCAGCCTCGTTGCAGGCAAAGACCCGCCCACTGAATCTGCAGGTGCTGGTGGCCGAAGACAACGTGATCAACGCGGCGATCATCAAGGAACAACTGGAAGCACTGGGCTGCGCGGTGGTCGTCGCCGCGAATGGCGAACAGGCCTTGGCACAGTGGGCGCCCGGTCGTTTCAATCTGCTGCTGACCGACGTCAATATGCCCGTCGTGAATGGCTACCGGCTGGCCGAGGCCGTACGCCAACAGGACGCGACGCTGCCGATCATTGGCGTCACCGCCAACGCCCTGCGCGAAGAAGGCGAACGCTGTGCCGCCGTTGGCATGAACGCGTGGATGGTCAAACCGCTGAACCTCGCTACCCTGCGCACGCAACTTGAGCAACATTGCAAAATCGCTGTGGCCCCCGTTATCGATGCCCCGCCGCCGCTATCAGCAAAAATGCGCGAGTTGTTTGTCACCACCCTGCGCCAGGATATTCAGACCACCCTGACGGCACTGGATGCAGCCGACGCCAACAGCGTGGCGCAGCAACTGCACAGCATGGCGGGGGCGTTGGGGGCGGTGCAGATCAACGTCTTGGCCAGCGCGTTTGTCGAACTGGAATGTCGCTTGACCGGCATGGCCGTGACGCCCGCGCTGGCCGTGGAAGTACGCCAACACCTGGCGCGGCTGAATGATTTGCTCGACTCCCTCGAATAACTTCACTCTGGATAAATCACTCATGGAAACCTTCAACGTTGTCATTGCCGATGATCACCCCATCGTGCTGCTGGGGGTACGGGAACTGGTCGAGCGTGATCAACGCTTTCGCGTGGTGGGCGAAGCCGTTGGCTCCGATGAGCTGATCAAGCTGCTGGAGACCCGGCCTGTGGATTTGTTGATCACCGACTTCAACATGCCCGCCGAGTCGCCCTACGGTGACGGCCTGAAACTGGTGGAATACCTGACGCGGCATTTTCCCAAGGTTCGGGTGTTGGTGCTGACCATGATCTCCAATCCGTTGATCCTGACGCGCCTGCAGGAACTCGGCGTGCTGGCGGTCATTCAGAAAAACCAGCTGCACGATGAAATAGCCGCCGCCCTCAAAGCCATTGCCAAAGGCAGCCCGGTGCGCTGGCAGACACCCGCGCCGACATCAGTGGTGAACGACGGCGCTGATCTGGACGAACGTTTTTCAAGGCTGTCGCCCAAGGAACATGAAATCCTGCGTTTGTTCGTTCAGGGCCAGGGCGTCAACGACATTGCCCGCCACTTGAACAGAAGTGCCAAAACCATCAGCACGCAGAAAATCTCGGCGATGCGCAAACTTGAAGTCAGCAGTGACCAGGAACTATTGACTTATTGCATCGAACGCAACTTGTTCAACTAACAAAGCGGACAATTCGATGAGACTTCCGTATATCTAGGAATCGTCTGATGTTCCATCGGTAAACCGCGTTTTATTGTGTTGCTTTAACCCCACCAATGGAAAAAGCAACATGAAAAAGTTGTCCCGAACGCTTCTCGCCCTTTCGATCTTCGCTGCGGCCGGCAATGTCCTGGCAGCCGACCCACCGGTTACGCCAACCAAGGCGGGCAGCGGCACCATCAACTTCACCGGCACCATCAACAACGACGCCTGTTCGGTTGAAAGCGCCGGCAAGGACAAGACCATTTCGGTCGCCATGGGTGAAGTGTCGATCAAAGACATGGGCACCGCGACTGCGCCGAAAGGCAACGGCACCTTGAGCGTCGAAAACTTCGACATGAAGATCAACTGCAACGCTGGCACCAAGGTTGCGATGATCTTCGAACCGACCAAAGGCGCCGGTTCGGGCATCGAGCCTGGCACTAAAGTGCTGCGACTGATCAGCGGCCTGGGGGCTGCAAAAGGCATCGGTATCGCCTTGCTCGACGCCAATGGCGCTGTGATCGACTTGAGCTCGCCAGCCACCGCGAAGATCGAAAACACCCTGCAGGACAGCAATACCACGCTGAAATTTTCGGCCGCCTACGTCACCACGGTTGACCCGAAACTGGCTGTTGCCGGTCGTGGCGATGCCACCCTGCCGTTCACCCTCCAATACGAATAACCCGCGCGAACTTTCGAGCCCGGTGCGGGGCCTCGCGGCCCCGTGCTTTCAATCATCTGCGCGGTAACCATCATGTTTTATCGTCACTCACTGTCATTTTGCGCGGGCCTGCTGGGCCTGTTCGTGGTCACTCAGGCCACGGCCGGCATTTCCCTGAGCAGCACCCGCCTGATCTTCGACGGCCAGCACAAGGAAGCCGGCATCACCGTCCGTAACAGCGGTGAAGACGTATTGATCCAGTCCTGGATCGACACCGAAGCCAGCGAAACCGCTTCCGTGCCATTTGCGGTCACACCGCCGCTGGTGCGTGTCAGCGGCGAAGAACAGCAAATACTGCGGGTCATCTACGAAGGCACCGGCATGCCGACCGACCGCGAATCGGTGGTCTGGTTGAACGTGCAGGAAATCCCCCAGACCGCGAAAACCCAGAACACCTTGCAGCTCGCCGTACGTCAGCGCATCAAGGTGTTCTTCCGCCCCGCGGGCCTGAAAAACAACGCCTACCTTGCACCGGGTGAGTTGACCTGGCGCCTGGCCGAGCGCGCCGAAAAAAGCGTGCTGGTGGTGAACAACCCCGGTCTTTATCACGTGTCTATTGCCGATATCACCCTGCAATCCGGCGCACTCAGCGAGCACCCGTTTGATTCGATGATGATCGCCCCCGGCGAACGCAAAGAGTTCGCCCTGAAACAACTTCACTCGACGAACACGCCAACTTTGTTATTCAGCAGTATTAATGACTATGGCGCTCAAGATCGTTTTACCGCGCAACTTTCCAACAGCGCCGAAAACCGCGCTCGTCCAAAGAACGAATCTCCATAACTCGCGAGTCGCTTTGATCGCGCACTTTCACTGTATTTCTCTTCGCTCCGTTAGTTCGTATCGGAGGTGATATAGGGTTCCTGCATGTTTTTACTCAAACGCGACGGCCTGGCATCGTTGTTGATCGCCTCGGCTATCAGCACGGCGTGCCAGGCTGACGGCGATGAACAGTTCAATACCTCGTTTCTGCAAGGTGCCGCGTCGACCGTCGATGTGCAATCGCTGCTCGCCAGTAACAGCGTACTGCCCGGCCACTACCGGGTTGACCTCTACAGCAATGACACGCTGGTCGGTCGTCGCGACATCGACTTCCGCCGCCACCCCGGCAACGGCAAGATCCAGGCCTGCCTGACCCTGGAGATGGTCCAGCAGTTGGGCGTCGACATCGCCAAGTTGCAGGCCAGCGGCAAACTCGACGCCGACGATCCGAGCGCCTGCCTCGACCTGCCGGCACTGATCGAGCATGCCTCCGTGCGTTACGACGTGCCACGCCTGCGCCTGCTGGTCAGCGTGCCGCAAAGCGCCATGGAACGTGGCCGGCGTGGTTACGTTGATCCGGCGCTGTGGGACGAAGGCGTGCCGGCAGCATTCATCAACTATCAGGTCAGCAGCAACCGTAACAGCACGCAAACGGCCGATACCATTGCCAATAACGTCGGCCTGCGCAACGGCATCAACCTCGGCGGCTGGCGTCTGCGCAATGAGTCCAACTTCAACAGCAGCACCGGCCAGCCGAGTACGTTCAAGAGCAACCGCAGCTATCTGCAACATGACCTGACCGCGCTGAAGGGCCAGTTCAGCGCCGGGGATATTTTCTCCGACGCCGACCTGTTCGACAGCGTGCGCTATCGCGGCCTGAAACTGGCCTCCGATGACGGCATGCGCGCTGACAGCGAACGCGGCTACGCGCCTGTCATTCGCGGGATCGCCCAGTCCAGCGCCACCGTGGAAATTCGTCAGAACAACTACATGCTCTACAGCGCCAACGTGCCGCCGGGCCCGTTCGAGATCAGTGATATCTATCCCAGCGGTTCCAACGGCGATCTGGAAATAACGATCATCGAGGCCGACGGTCAGCGCCGGGTGACGGTGCAGGCGTTCTCCAGCCTGCCGATCATGGTGCGTCAGGGTCAGTTGAAATACAGCGTCTCGGCCGGCCGCTACAACAGCAATAGCGATGACCAGCAGACACCGCAGTTCCTCAGCAGCACGCTGGCCTATGGCATCAGCAGCAATTTGTCCGGCATCATCGGCGTGCAGGCGACCGAGGATTTCCAGGCGTTGTCCTTGGGCGCCGGGCGCAATACGTCGATCGGTGCCGTGTCGCTCGACGTGACGCATTCCGCCAGCCGCACCTTTGGCCAAGTGGTCAAGGGCAACAGTTTGCGCGCGCTGTACGCCAAGACATTCACCGGTACCGACACCAGCTTCACCCTCGCCGCCTATCGCTATTCGACCGAGGGTTATCGCACCCTCACCGACCATGTCGAGGAACTGAGCCACGAGGGCGAAAAACGCACCGGCAACTCGAAGACCCGCACCGACCTGACCGTCAATCAGAGTCTGGGACGCGATCAGCAATTTGGCAGCGTCTACCTCAATGCCAGTGACCAGCGCTATTGGGGACGCGGTGGCTCGCAAAGTCTCTCGGCGGGTTACAGCAACTATTGGGGCGAAGTCAGTTACAACCTCGGCGCCACCTACACCAAGGATATCGGCAACTATGGGCCGGCGAACAACGACACCCTGGTCAACCTGTCGCTGTCGTTCCCGCTGGGTTCGAAACCTCGTGCACCCCGTGCCTTTGTTTCCGCGAGCACACAGAAAGCCACCGACAGCACCCAAGTGGGGATCAATGGTTACCTGACGGAAGACAGCGATACTTACTATTCGGTGCAAGGTGGTAGCAGCAGCACCGGCGGCGGCAGTGGTTCGGCCAACCTCAGCACCCGCACCTCGGTAATGGACATCAGTGCCGGTTACAGTCAGGGGCGCGGCTACAACTCGCAGAACCTCAATCTGGCCGGTTCGATCGTCGGCCACGGCGGCGGGATCAACCTCGGGCAAACCGTCGGTGAGACGTTTGCGCTGGCGCAGGTAGAAGGGGTTTCCGGGGTAAAGATCGGCAGCTTCTCCGGGGCGAAAACCGCTCGTAATGGCTATGCCGTGGTGCCCAATGCGCAACCCTATCGGGTCAACTGGATCAACCTCGACACCCGCGATCTGGGCGCCGATATCGAAATCGATAACGCGACCCGGCAAGTGGTGCCGCGCCGTGGTGCAGTGGTGCTGGCACGCTATGCGAGCAAGACCGGGCGCCGCGTGCAATTTGCCTTGTTCGATACGCAGCACCGGCCGATTCCCTTTGGTGCTTCCCTTGAAGATGGCGCTGGCAAGCAACTGGCAATCTCCGACCCGAGCGGCAAGGCACTGGCGCTGGTGGAAAGCGACACCGGGACGCTCACAATCAATTGGCAAGGCCAGCGTTGTGAAGCACCGTATGCGTTACCTGAACGTGACAAGGCATTGAACTATGAGCGGGCCTCGCTGGTGTGCCGCCCGTCCCCAGTTAATCTGCCGTAAGAAAAAATCCTTGCCCACCACAGATCAGTGTAGGAGTGAGCCTGCTCGCGATAAGGCCATCAGCCGCACCATTGATATCGACTGAAAAAACGCTATCGCGAGCAGGCTCACTCCTACAGGGGAACGCATTCCAAATGTAGGCCTTCGCCTGCTCGCGATGGCAACGACTCGATTTACGGAGAAAAGTGCGCGTCAGAAATCGCGCTTGTAGAAAATATCCAGCGAACTCGCAACGCCACTGGCCGCCTCTACATAGACCTTCTTGCTCAGCTTGTAACGCAGCGCAATGGTGCTGGCCGGTTCAAATACGCCAACGCCATAACGCAAACTCAGCTTCTCGGTAATATTGCCGCTGGCCACCACACTGGTGGCATCGCCGCTGCCAGCCGTGTCGAGCTGGAAATCCTGAATGCCTAGGTCTTTGGCCAAGCCGCTGGTGACCCCGGAGCTGCCCATCAAGCCCAACCCCAGCGCCGCTTGCGCGAGCATGTTGTTATCTTCGCCGTTGGTGCTCAGCGGACGCCCGAGTACCAGATAGGACAGGGCCTGCTCCTGGCTCATCGCCGGTTCGGAGAAGATCTGCGTGGTCGGTTGTTCAGCGCTGCCGCTCAGGCGAATACCGGCGATCACATCATCGGTCTGGCGGATCGCTTCGATGTCCAGATACGGCTGATCGAGGGGGCCGGCAAACAGCAGACGCGCGCGCCGTACCGTCAGGCGCTGGCCATAGGCTCGATATTTGCCGTCGTTCAGCCACAGTTCACCACGCGTATCCATGTTGTCGCCGATGTGCACATGACCTTGCACGTTGGCGGTCAGACCAAATCCGGCGAAGGCGAGTTTGTCTTCACCGACCACCACGTCAATGTCCATTTTCATCGCCAGCGGTGGTTTGCCCTCCTCGGTCTGCGCACCGACGATGATCGTGTCATCGGAGACTTTCACCGTTGATGGCGGCAGTTCACGCACGGTGATTTCGCCTTTGGGCACCTGAACTTTGCCAGCGATTTTCAGTTCGTCGCCGGCCATGGAAATTTTCAGGTCCGGCGCCACTTCCACCTTGGCATACGGCTCGACGCTGACCGGCAGTTGCGTGCCTTTCAATGCCAGATCGACCACCAGCGCCTGACCCCAGGCGACATTGCCGTTGAGACTGCCCTGCCCGCTCTTGCCACTTTTCCAGCCGCCGTCGAGGCGCACCGACTCACCGGCAATCAGGGCGGTAAGTTGCAGATTCTGCAGCTCCATCGGCAACTCGGCGCCGGACACTTCGCCGTCGCTGAGCTGCACGGTGCCGTTGACCAGCGGCGCCAGGAGTCCGCCGGAAATCGTCCCGCTGCCGTTGAGGCGCCCAGTGAGTTTCTCGACCATCGGCACAAACGGCCGCGCCACCGACAGGTCCAGTCCACTGAGGCGAAACGATCCGCTCAGCGGTTTGTTTTTCGGCAACGGATTCAGCTGAGCCTGCACCATCAGTTCGCCGAGTTTGCCGCCGACGAAATTGAGTTCGGTGTCGACGCGCTTCGGTGTGAGTTTGCTGGTCAGTTTGAGTGTCTGGTACGGGAAGTCCAGCCACTGATCCTTTTCCTTCATGCGCAAGGTGCCGCCGCTGGCGTCGATGCTGACCACGCCGTTGGGGCCGCTGGCCGGCAGATCCAGTTGCAGATCGGCGTTGAGCTTGCCCTGCCAGGCGAAGTCTTTCGGCAGCCATTGCGCGAGGCTTTCGATGGGGAATTGCTTGAGGTGGTAGCGCAGTTTCGGCTCCGGCATCAGCCGTTGGTCTTCACCGCACAGGCTGGCATTGCCGGACATCCAGCAATGCGCGCCGAAGTTGATTTTGCCGTCAGCCAGACGTTCGAGCTTGGCCGGGCTTTGCAGTTTCCAGTCCTGGCCACCGGCCTGAATATCGCCGTTGGCCAAGCGACCGCGCCAGTTACCCTTGTCCAGATTACCGTCGAGGCCTAGGGCCAGTTTCAGCTTCGGCCCGAGCAAGTCGAGGCTGAGTTTCTGGCTCTTGATGTCGCCTTGGGCGCTGGCGGTCAGCGTGCCCAGCGAGGTGTCACCGGCCTGAATGCCGGAACCCTTGAGGTCGATTTTCGCTCGTTGCGCACTGTCGAGCGTGGCGTCGAGGTTGAGGCTTTGCAGGCGATTGTCCTGGAACGCCAGTTGCGAACCTTGCAGGTCGAGTTTGCCCTGCGGTGCTTGCAGCGTACCGGCGACATTGATCTGACCGTTAATCTGCCCGCGCAGTTGCGGCCAGAGCTGGGCCAGGCGCGTCAGCTTGATATCGATCTGCCCGGTGAGTTTTTGTTGCAGGCTGCCCTTGCCGCTGATGCTGTTGTCGCCGAGACGGATTTGCAGGGCATTCAGATTCCATTGCTCGCCCGCGCCGTCGGCCTTGGCCTGAAGGATCGCCGGTTGCCCGCGCAGTTTGCCTTTCAAGTCGAGATCAGCGGTGAGGCTCAAGCGGTCATTCTTCATTTCGCCTTGGCTTTTCAATGGCCCGGCCAAGGTGCCCGGCAACTCGCCAACCCAATACGCCGGGTTGAGCGCCGACAGCTCCAGCGCCGTGTCCCAAGCGATGCCGTCGGCGAACTGCACATTCACATGACCTTCGGCTTTGCCCTGCCCGGCTTCCATTTTCAGTTGTGGCAAAGCGATCTGTTTCAGGCTGCCGCTGAACGGACTGCTCAGGGTAAACGCCCCGGCCGGACCATCCAGTGCGGCGTCGAAGTTGCCGAGGTATTGGCCGTCGGTGTAGGAGACTTCGCCAGTGAAGGTACGCAAGGCGACTTGTGGCTCGTCAATTTCGTTATAGAGCCGGTGCCACGGAAAATCCTGCCAGTTGATATTGGCTTGCGCGCTGAGGCCTTTGCTCCAGTCGAGGCTGCCGCTGAGCTTCAGGCTTTGCTTGTCGTTGGCGGTCAGGTCGAGGCCAGCGATCTGTGCGCCGCTGGCGTCGACTTTGCCTTTGAGCAGCAGCGCCACCGGGCCTTTATCGGCGGGCAGCGTGGCGTTGCCGTTTAACTGGTAACCGTTTTTCAGGTCGCCTTCGCCGGTCAGCAGCAATTGATTAAGTTGCAGGGTGTCGGGCAGGTCGGCGCTCGGTTTGAACGCATCGCTGGTGATGCGCACTTTCGCCGGGAGGTTTTCCACCAGCGGTTGCAATTCGCCGCTCAACTGGCCGTCGAGGTAGCCATGACTGTCGGCGCGCAGGTTGAGGGTTTTCAGCAGATCGCCATCGACTTTCAGCGCCAGCGTCCACGGTTCAGTGCCCGGCGACGGCAATGTCAGGTCACCGGCGATATTCAACGGCCAGTTGCCGGTCGGCTGCAGCGTGCCGGACAGGTTCAGGCTGAGGTCGTCGCGCTGCAATTTGATGCTTTCAATCTGCATACCCTGGGCGGTCCAGTGCGCCGCCAGTTGCAAGCCCTTGAGTTGCTCGCTGCCGTTGAACAGCAGACTGCCGACTTTTACGTCGCCCAGTTCGATGGCCAGCGGCAATTGCAGATCCGGCAGTTTGATCGGACCGCTGTCGGTGGTTTCCGCGCTCGGCGGGAATTGCAGGATCACCTGATCAGCCTGGAGCTGTTCGATGCACAAGGTCATGCGCGTCAGGCACAGCGGCGACCAGGCGAAGATCGCCTGGTTCAGCTCCACCCGGCTGCTGTCCTGCTGCCACAACAGATGATCGGCACTCCATTGCCCGCCAAGACGACCGTGGAAATTCTCTACCGTCAGGCCGGGCACGAGACCCAATACCCAACGGCTGCCAGCCTGCGTGCCGAGCACGGCAGTGAGGCTCAATACAATCAACAAGACCAACGCCAATAGCGCCAGTGCCGTTATTTTCAAACCACGCTTCACAGCTCAGGCCCCATGGAAAAGTGCAGCCGGATGCCGCCATCGTCGTCGAGTGCGTGGGCCAGGTCGAGGCGGATCGGCCCCACAGGCGAGACCCAGCGCACACCAATACCGACCCCGGTCTTGAGGTTCGGCAGTTCGAGTTTGTTGAAGGAATTACCCTGATCGACGAAGGTCGCCACGCGCCATTTCTCGGCGATCGAGTATTGATATTCGACGCTACCGGCGACCATGTAACGGCCGCCGATGCGATCGCCCTCGGAGTTTTTCGGCGACAGGCTCTGGTAGTCGTAACCGCGCACGCTCTGATCGCCACCGGCGAAGAAACGCAGCGACGGTGGCACCGAGTTGTAGCCGTTGGTGGCGCTGCCGCCGACCTGCACGCGACCGAGGAAGCGGTGCTTGTCGAACACCGTGGTCAAACCTTTGACCAGCGCGGTGCCATATAAAAGGTTGTTGTCGGAACCGAGGCCTTCCTTGGCCACTTTGCTTTCAAAGCTCAGTCGATAGCCGTTGTGCGGGTCGATGCGGTTATCGCTTTTCAGGTACGAATAACTGATGCCGGGCATCAGCAAGGTACTCAGGCCCGAGTCGTCGCCGAGTTCATATTCTTCACGCTGCCACTTCAGCGAAATCACTCGCTGCCAGCCGCTAGGCAACTTGCTGTGCCACTCCGGTCCGAAGGTCAGCAGCTTGCTGAGCGTGTCAGAGCCGTCGATGTCTTCGAATTGATAGCCGCCGGCCCAACGCAGTTTGTCGGTCAGTGGCGGGTCGAGCGGAATGTCGTAGAACAGCCCGACGTTTTGCCGTGGTGCCGACAGTTCCGCTTCCCAGCCATAGCTGTCGCCTTGCGGGTTGACCCAGTGGCGGGTCCAGTTGGCTTTGATACGCGGGCCGACGTCGGTTGAATAACCGAGGCCCAGGCCCATGGTGCGCGGCTTGCGCGTGTCGAGTTTGACGTCGACCGGGATCTCCTCGTTTTTCGCCGTGGTCGGCGCAGCATCGACGCGCACGCCTTCGAAATAGCCGCTCGATTGCA
Organism: Pseudomonas helmanticensis; assembly: GCF_900182985.1. Taxonomy (NCBI): domain Bacteria; kingdom Pseudomonadati; phylum Pseudomonadota; class Gammaproteobacteria; order Pseudomonadales; family Pseudomonadaceae; genus Pseudomonas; species Pseudomonas helmanticensis. The sequence goes on from NZ_FXUY01000001.1 coordinate 1,955,414, forward strand.
GGTCGCGGTTGAGTTCGGCGATCAGCTCGGAGTCGTACGGTTCGCCTTCCTTGAACGGCACCATGCGTTGCAGCAGGTCTTCGTCAAACGGCGTGTCGCCCTCGAATTTGACTTTGCCCAGCGCATAACGCGGGCCGCTTTCGTAGATCAATTCAACGTCGGCGACACCGGCGCGCGGGTCGACCAGAAGTTTCTGGCGGGTGAAGTGGCCGCTGAAGAAACCGAAGCGCGAGGCCTGATTCTGAATAAGTCTTTTGGCGTCTTCGTAACGCCCATGATTGAGTACCGCGCCGGATTTCAGCACGTCGCTTTTCGGTACACGAAAGGATTTGAGGGAGGCCGCCGGGCCGTCGACACGAATGGTGACGTTGCGCAGGCGAATCGGCTCGCCGGGATCGATGTTCAGCACCAGGCGTGGTTTTTCGCCGCCCTTGACGTCACTTTCGATCTGCGGCTGGTAGTAGCCCAATGCCTGGGCGGCTTTGCGCGCCTGCTCTTCGGCACCGCGACTGAAGCGTTGCAAAGCTTCTTCGTCACGGTCGCCGAGGCTGCCGATATAGCCTTCTATATTGGCTTTAAGTTCATCGTTGGACGGTTTGATCCGTACGTCCAATTCACTTTGCGCCAGCGCCGCGCAGCTGGTTAACAGCACAAGCACGCCACTGGTAAATCTTCCTGGAAACTTCATAGGCGCGGATGCTATCACGGGCTTGGGAGCGTGATAGAACAGGAAATTTCCCAAGAAGTTTCATTGTCATGCTGTTGCAGTTTGTAACACCTGCGGATTGGCGTGGAAAAATACGTGTTCACGCACCGGGCCGACGGCAACTTCGCCGATCTCTTCGTAACCCTGCCTTTTATAGAATTCCAGGTAACGCGGGTTGCCGGTGTCGAGCACCACGCCTTGCGAGGTTTCATCCACCGCGCACCAGTTGTGTACGGCGGTCAACAGTTGCTCGCCAAAGTGCTTGCCCTGGAACTGTGGGTGAATCCCCAGCAGCGGCAGCATGTGCACCGAATCGGTCGGCACGCAGGCGGCGACTGCATCGTGGTATTCGAGATAACGGCGGGTGCAGCGAAAACCGGTGCTGAGCACCATGCGCAGGCGCCATGCCCAACTTTCGGTGATGCCCAAACGGCGTTGCGGCGGCGCGATCAGGGCGATGCCGATCAGACGGTCGTTGACCAGCAGGCCGATCGCGGGCAAGTCCTGGAGAAAATGCTGTTTGACCAGTTCGCGTACCGTGGCGCGCACGCGTTGCTCGTAACCGGGACGCTCGGCTTCGAACAGGTAGCCGAAGGTCGGCTCGTGGCGATAGGCCTGATACAGCAAGGAGCGCGCTTCACGCGAGTAGCCACGGTCAAGCATGTGAATGTCGGCGATGGCGGTCTGGGTTTCAGGCATGACGGTGATTCTCCCCGGGGCGCGTGCAAATGGCGGCGCTCTTGTTGGTACGAACCTGTTGGCGGTGGGACAGTTCCCCACAGGTATAGACCAACCTTGGATCTTCATCGACCGGGCGGACGCTATCGCGAGCAGGCTCACTCCTACATTTGGAATGCGTTCCCCTGTAGGAGTGAGCCTGCTCGCGATGGCGCCATTGCAGACACTACAAATCCCACTGGCCAAAATGATTTCTCCCACACTGGCCCATTTCCCCCCTGTCAGCTAGCATCGCCCTTTTGCCAGGACTGCCGACCATGAAGATCGTTTCCTTCAACATCAACGGACTGCGCGCCCGTCCGCATCAGCTGGCAGCGCTGATCGAAAAACATCAGCCGGACGTCATCGGCCTGCAGGAAACCAAGGTCCACGACGATCAGTTCCCGCTGGAAGAAGTCCGCGCCCTCGGCTACCACGTATATTTCCACGGCCAGAAAGGCCATTACGGCGTGGCCATGCTTTCGCGCCAGGAGCCGATCGCCATCCACAAAGGTTTCGCCACCGATGAAGAAGACGCTCAGCGTCGTTTCATCTGGGGCACCTTCGCCGACGCCAATGGCCTGCCGGTGACGATCATGAACGGCTATTTCCCACAGGGTGAAAGCCGCGACCATCCGACCAAGTTCCCGGCCAAGCAGCGTTTCTACAGCGATCTGCAAACGCTGCTGGAAAGCCAGTTCCACAACGAACAGCCCGTGGTGGTGATGGGCGATGTGAACATTTCCCCGGAAGACTGCGACATCGGCATCGGCCCGGACAACATGAAGCGCTGGCTGAAAACCGGCAAATGCAGCTTCCTGCCGGAAGAACGCGAGTGGATGGCACGCTTGAAGAACTGGGGCCTGACTGACAGTTATCGCCACCTGAACCCGGACGTGACCGACATGTTCAGCTGGTTCGACTACCGCAGCCGTGGTTTTGAGGATGAGCCGAAGCGCGGGCTGCGCATTGATGTGATTCTGGCGTCGCACGGTTTGTTGCCGCGGGTGAAGGCGGCGGGTGTGGACTATGAATTGCGTGGGATGGAAAAGCCTTCTGACCATGCGCCGATCTGGCTTGAACTCAGCTGATATCAGCCAAGATCAAAAGATCGCAGCCTTCGGCAGCTCCTACATTTGAAATGCGTTCCCCCTGTAGGAGCTGCCGAAGGCTGCGATCTTTTGATCTGTCATCTTTTGGTCATGCTTCTGACTTAATCTCCCCGGCAATCCCCTTCGCTTGATTCGGTGCCGGCATGACCCTGCGTGTTCTCTGCGTGTTTCTCTTGAGTGCATGGCTGACGGTCTCTGCCGCTGCCCTGCCCCTTCCCGAAAACGGCCCGGCGCTGCGCATTCAAGGCTCCAACACCATCGGCGCCGAACTCGGCCCGGCGCTGGTCGAAGGCCTGTTGCAAGAACAGGGTCTGCTGAAAATCCACCGCGATACCCCGGACACCGCCAACGAATTGCGCATCGTCGGCCAGACCCACGAAGGCAAACGCGTGGTCGTCGAAGTCGCCGCCCACGGCTCCAGCACCGGTTTCACCGCGTTGAAAAACGCCAGCGCCGATCTGGCCGCGTCCTCTCGCGAGATCAAGGACAGTGAGTTGCAGACCCTGCAATCACTGGGCGATCTGAAAAGCTCCGCCGCCGAGCAAGTCATCGCCATCGATGGCCTGGCGATCATCCTGCATCCCGATAATCCGTTGCAGCAACTCGACACCGAGCAACTGGCGCGGGTCTTCGCCGGCGAAGTAAAAAGCTGGGAAGACCTCGGCGGGCGTGGCGGCGCGATTCATTTGTATGCGCGCGATGATCAGTCGGGCACCTACGACACGTTTAAGGAATTGGTCCTCAGTCGTCGTGGGAAAATTCTCGGCAGCGCCGCAAAACGTTTTGAATCCAGCGAACAGTTATCCGACGCGGTGAGTAGCGATCCGCAGGGCATCGGCTTCATTGGTTTGCCGTATGTGCGTCAGGCCAAAGCCGTGGCGATTGCCGATGGCGCGTCGCAATCGATGCTGCCGCTCAACAGCCTGATCGCGACTGAAGACTATCCATTGTCCCGACGTTTGTTCTTCTATCTGCCGCCGGACAGCAAAAACCCGTGGGCGCAGGCGTTGGTGACGTTTGCGCAAAGCCGTCAGGGTCAGGCGATCGTCGCGGCCAATGGTTTTGTCAGCCAGACCGTGCACGCCATGACGGTCGCGCCGAATGCGCTGATGCCCGAGGGTTATCAATCCCTCAGCCGTCACGCCCAGCGTCTGACAGTCAACTTCCGGTTTGAAGAAGGCAGCGCGAGCCTGGACAACAAGGCGCGTCAGGATCTGGCGCGGGTGCTCGACTATATAAAGCGCCATGACAAGAGCGAACGTGCGGTGACGCTGGTGGGTTTTGGTGATGCCAAGGACGACCCGGCGCGCGCGGATCTGCTGTCGAAACTGCGGGCCATGGCGGTGCGGCGCGAGTTGGTGAAGAGCGGTGTGGTGTTGCGTGAGGTGCGCGGCTTTGGTGCGTTGATGCCGGTGGCGACCAATAGCGCGGATGAGGGGCGGATCAAGAATCGGCGGGTTGAGGTTTGGGTGTATTGAGCCTGATGTTGATGCAGATCGTTCCCACGCTCCGCGTGGTAACGCCGCCATGGATGCTCCGCGTCCACTGTGACGCGGAGCGTCACGGGACGCATTCCCACGCAGAGCGTGGGAACGATCAGGTGGATCAGCGTTCGCTACGCAGCATTTCCTTCGGCACATATTTGCCGATCTCAAACTTGCCAATCGCCGCACGGTGCACTTCGTCCGGGCCATCGGCCAGACGCAATGTCCGTTGCATCGCATACATATAAGCCAGCGGGAAATCGTTCGACACCCCTGCCCCGCCATGCATCTGAATCGCCCGGTCGATCACGCGTAGCGCTACGTTCGGCGCGACGACCTTGATCTGTGCGATCTCGCTCTTCGCCACTTTGTTACCGACGGTGTCCATCATGTACGCCGCTTTCAAAGTCAGCAGGCGCGCCATGTCAATTTCCATCCGCGAGTCGGCGATCTTGTCGACGTTACCGCCCAGGCGTGCCAGCGGCTTGCCGAATGCAGTGCGGCTCACCGAGCGTTTGCACATCAATTCCAGCGCACGCTCCGCCATGCCGACCGAACGCATGCAGTGGTGAATTCGCCCTGGGCCGAGACGCCCCTGAGCGATTTCGAAGCCGCGTCCTTCACCGAGCAAGACGTTTTCGTACGGCACCCGCACGTTGTCGAACAGCACTTCAGCGTGACCGTGCGGTGCGTCGTCGTAACCGAACACCGGCAGCGGTCGGACGATTTTCACCCCGGGGGTGTCGACCGGCACGAGGATCATCGAATGCTGGGCGTGGCGCGGTGCATCGGGATTGCTCAGGCCCATGAAGATGAGGATCTTGCAACGTGGATCGCAGGCGCCGGAGGTCCACCATTTTTTGCCGTTGATCACCCACTCGTCGCCATCACGCACCGCACGGGCGGCCATGTTGGTGGCGTCGGAGGAAGCCACGTCCGGTTCGGTCATGGCGAACGCCGAACGGATCTCGCCGCGCAGCAACGGTTCGAGCCAGCGCTGTTTCTGTTCTTCGTTGGCGTAGCGCACCAACACTTCCATGTTGCCGGTGTCCGGCGCCGAGCAGTTGAACGGCTCTGGCCCGAGCAGTGAGCGGCCCATGATTTCCGCCAATGGTGCGTATTCAAGGTTGCTCAGGCCGGCGCCGAGTTCCGATTCCGGCAGGAACAGATTCCACAGGCCTTCGGCCTTGGCGCGGGCTTTGAGCTCTTCCATGATCGCCGTCGGCTGCCAGCGATCGCCTTCGGCAACCTGGCGTTCGAATACGGCTTCGGCCGGGTAAACGTAAGCGTCCATGAACGCGGTCACGCGCTCACGCAGTTCTTGCACCTTGGGCGAATAAGCGAAATCCATGAGCAGCTCCCGATGGTTAAGGCAGTTCTTTGGCGGAGGTTGTTTAAGTCATGCAATCGATGCTAGAACAGCGTTGATAATTTACCTAGCCTATTCTCGGCGTGTATAAACATTCATCACCGATATATGATCGGCTGATTGCCAGCCCCCTAAAACAAGAGAAACGCGTTATGAATCTGAGTAAGGTCGACCTCAACCTTTTCATCGTCTTCGACGCGATCTACACCGAAGCCAACCTGACCCGCGCCGGGCAGATTGTCGGCATCACCCAGCCGGCGGTGTCCAACGCATTGGCACGGTTGCGCGAGACCTTCAACGATCCGCTGTTCGTGCGCACGGCTCAGGGCATGGTGCCGACGCCGATGGCGCAGAACATCATCGGCCCGGTGCGCAATGCGCTGTCACTGCTGCGCGTGTCAGTTCAGGAAAGTCGCATTTTCAACCCGGCGCAAGCGGTCAAGACCTACCGCATCAGCATGACCGACCTCACCGAGGCGGTGATTCTGCCGCCATTGTTCCAGCGCCTGCGCCGCCTGGCGCCGACAGTGATCATCGAAAGTTTCCTGTCGAAACGTCGCGAGACCACCAAGGAACTGGCCGCCGGGCGCCTCGATTTTGCCGTGGATGCGCCGCTCAACACTGACCCGCAGGTGCGCCACGTCAAGCTGATGGAAGACCGTTACGTCTGTGCGATGCGCAAAGGGCATCCGATGGCGGGCAAGGAAAAGCTCTCGCTGGATGATTATCTGTCCCTGACGCATATCCACATTTCCAGCCGTCGCAGTGGCCTGGGGTATGTCGATCTGGCGTTGGGCAAGATGGGCATTCAGCGCAAGATCGCCCTGCGTTCGCAGCATTATTTGATGGCGTCGCAGGTGATGCAGCAGACGGACATGGTCATGACCGTGCCGGAGCGTTTTGCCCGGCGACATGAGCTGCAGGCGTTTAATCTGCCGGTGAATGATGTGCCGCCGGTGGAGACGCATCTGTATTGGCATGAGAGCACCGATCAGGACCCGGCAAATCGCTGGATGCGCGAGCAGATGATCGAGTTGTGCCAGCAGGTGACGGCACAGGAGAAGAAGCTGGATAAGCAGGTGGTTTGAGGAAAGATCAAAAGATCGCAGCCTGCGGCAGCTCCTACATGGATCGGTGTAGGAGCTGCCGCAGGTTGCGATCTTTTTCTTGCTTGACGTAAACGTCAACCTGCCATTAGCTTAGCGCCAAGACCTTTTTCCGAGCGCGCCCATGAGCAGCCAGACCTACAGCATTTCCGACCTCGCCCGCGAGCTCGACATCACCACCCGGGCGATCCGTTTTTATGAAGAACAAGGCCTGCTCAGCCCTGAGCGCCGTGGCCAGGAACGCATCTATTCGCCACGCGACAAGGTCAGCCTGAAGTTGATCCTGCGGGGCAAGCGCATCGGTTTCTCCTTGGCCGAATGCCGCGAACTGATCGAGCTCTACGACCCGTCCAGCGGTAACACCAAGCAGCTCAATAGCATGTTGGCGAAAATCACTGAACGCCGCGAGCAGTTGGAACAGCAGTTGCTGGATATCGAACAGATGAAGCTGGAACTCGATACCGCCGAAGAGCGCTGCGTGCAGGCGCTGGAGCAGACGCTCAAGAGCCAGCAGGCGATCTGACAAACAACACAAATCCCCTGTAGGAGTGAGCCTGCTCGCGATAGCGGCGTGTCAGATAATATTTGTTCGACTGACACACCGCTATCGCGAGCAGGCTCACTCCTACAAAAGATCTCCACGAATTCAAAAGAGCAGGTCAGCCCATGTCCCTCCCCTCCCAAGTACGCCTGATCGAAGTCGGCCCGCGCGACGGCCTGCAGAACGAAGCCCAACCGATCAGCGTCGCTGACAAAGTACAACTGGTCGACGCGCTGAGCGCGGCCGGGCTTGGCTATATCGAAGTCGGCAGTTTCGTCTCGCCCAAATGGGTGCCGCAAATGGCCGGTTCTGCCGAAGTGTTCGCGCAGATCCAGCGCAAGCCTGGCGTGACCTACGGTGCGCTGGCACCGAACCTGCGCGGCTTTGAAGATGCGATCGCTGCCGGGGTCAAGGAAGTCGCGGTGTTCGCCGCTGCGTCCGAAGCGTTCTCGCAGCGCAACATCAACTGCTCGATCAGTGAAAGCCTGGCGCGTTTTGCGCCGATCATGGAAGCGGCAAAACAACACGGCATTACCGTGCGCGGTTACGTGTCGTGCGTGCTCGGTTGCCCGTACGAAGGCACGGTCGCGCCGGAGCAAGTGGCCATGGTCGCGCGCGAGTTGTATGCGATGGGCTGCTACGAAGTTTCCTTGGGCGACACCATCGGCACCGGCACCGCTGGCGCCACCCGCCGCCTGTTCGAAGTGGTTTCAGCGCAAGTGCCACGGGAAAAACTCGCCGGGCATTTCCACGACACCTATGGCCAGGCCATGGCCAACATCTACGCCAGCCTGCTCGAAGGCATTTCAGTGTTCGACAGCTCTATCGCGGGCCTCGGCGGCTGCCCGTACGCCAAAGGTGCGAGCGGTAACGTTGCCACCGAAGACGTCGTGTACCTGCTCAACGGCCTCGGCATCGAGAGCGGCATCGACCTGGACGCCTTGATTGTCGCGGGTCAGCAGATCAGCGCGGTGCTCGGTCGCCCAAGCGGTTCGCGCGTGGCCAAGGCTCGCAGCGCACAGTGAGGGGGGAAGGTGTTACCGCTGTGTCTGAAATGTGGGTTTAAGCGAGTAACACGGAAACAAATTGTCTGGTTTCGTCTGAACGAAAAATCCTCATAATTCATATCTTATTGATTTATAAGGGTTTTTAAAAGTTGGCACGGCTTCTGCTATCTCTATGGCATAACAAGAATAAAAAGCAGCAAACCAATAAAAATAAGACGTAACGACTCTGACATAACAAAAACAACACGGCAGAGACGCAGCTAACAGATTTTTTTGGAGAAGGTGTGCTTTTCAGGGTGCTCTCAGGAGTGACCCGCAACCGGGCAGAGAACAATAAAACTACCTTCAGGTAGCTACCGAATCGGTTGGATCGTTTAACGAGAAAGCAGATCAGCGCTCAAAAAAATACGTTTGCTCTTGACCCCGGATGGGGGTCGCCAAAAACAGCGGTAAAGGGCCACGGTTGCCAAAAACAACAACAGACCGACCCTCAATAATAAAAAAGAGCACGCGACGACAAAATTAAAGGGGAGCCTCGGCTCCCCTTTGTGCTTTCTGCAATTCCTCTTTTTAAAAGATCGCAGCCTGCGGCAGCTCCTACACCGATCCCCTGTAGGAGCTGCCGCAGGCTGCGATCTTTTGATCTTCACCGCACCGTTTTCAGTTCCTCGATGCTGATTTCACGCATCCTGAATTTCTGGATCTTGCCCGTCACCGTCATCGGAAACTCTTCGACGAACTTGAAGTGCCGTGGCGTCTTGAAGTGCGCGATGCGCTCCTTGCACCAGGTTTGCAGTTCCAGTTCGGACGCATTGTGGCCGGGATGAAATTTGATCCAGGCGACAATCTCCTCACCGTAACGCGAGCACGGAATGCCGATCACCTGCACGTCCGCCACTGCCGGGTGGGTGAAGAAAAACTCCTCCAGCTCGCGCGGATAAACGTTCTCGCCGCCGCGAATGATCATGTCCTTGTTACGCCCGGCGATGTTGACGTAACCCTCCTCGTTCATGCTCGCCAGATCGCCGGTGTGCATCCAGCCCGCTTCATCGATGGCTTCGGCCGTGGCTTGCGGATTGCTCCAGTAACCGAGCATCACGCTGTAACCCCGGGTGCACAGTTCGCCGATGGTGCCGCGCGGCACGAGGTTGCCGGCCTCGTCGATGATCTTGCTTTCCAGTTGCGGCTGGGTGCGACCGACGGTGGTCACGCGTAATTCCAACTCGTCGTTGGGGCCGGTTTGCAGCGACACCGGACTGGTTTCGGTCATGCCGTAAGCGATCTGTACTTCACTCATGTGCATCTCGCTGATGACCCGGCGCATCACTTCGATCGGGCAGGTGGCGCCGGCCATGATCCCGGTGCGCAGGCTCGACAGATCGAATTCGGCGCGTTGCGGCTGGTCGAGCATGGCAATGAACATGGTCGGTACGCCGTAGAGCCCGGTGGCTTTTTCTTCGGCGACGGTTTGCAGGGTCAGCAACGGATCGAACGCATCGTTGGGGTAAATCATCGTGCTGCCGTGGGTGATGCAGCCGAGGTTGCCCATGACCATGCCGAAGCAGTGGTACAGCGGCACCGGGATCACCAGGCGATCGGTCGGAGTCAGGCCGATGCTTTCGCCGACCATGTAACCGTTGTTGAGGATGTTGTAGTGGCTGAGGGTCGCACCTTTGGGGAAACCGGTGGTGCCGGAGGTGTACTGGATGTTCACCGGTTGATCGAAGTGCAGGCTGTCGCTGCGTTCGCTGAGTTGTTCTGCGGTAACGCTGGCGGCCATGTCGGTCAGTTGTGACCATGGCAGGAAACCTGAAGGCGGTTGAGCGTCGAGGCTGATCACCCCGCGCAAGTCCGGCAGACGTTCACTGCGCAATTGACCAATGGATTGTTCGGCCAGTTCTGGCACCAATCCTTGCAACATGCCGTGGTAGTTCGACGACTTGAATGCGCCAGCGCAGACCAGCCATTGGCAGCCGGATTGCTTGAGTACGTATTCGAGTTCGGAACTGCGGTAGGCCGGATTGACGTTGACCAGGATCACGCCGATTTTCGCCGTGGCGAATTGAGTGATGCACCACTGCGCGCAGTTCGGCGCCCAGATACCGAGGCGGTCGCCAGCCTGCAACCCCAGGGCGAGCAAGGCTCTGGCATGGAGATCCACCGCGTCGGCCAGTTGTCGCCACGAATAGCGCAGTTGCTGATGGCGCACGACAAGCGCTTCGCTGTCGGGGAATTGCGCGACGGTCTGATCGAACTTCTGCCCGATGGTCAGCGCCAGCAAGGCTTTGTCCTGGGAACCACGGGTGTAGCTGCGCTGCGGGTTTGCACTGGGTTGATCCATGACGACCCCTATTGTCTTTATTAGTGGGTTTACCGAATTACACTTTTTGTGGGAGCCAACTGTGGCGAGGGGATTTATCCCCGATGGGTGGCGAAGCCGCCCCTGCATATCTCCAGACAAATCAGATTTACAGATTTCACGACTGCTTCGCAGCCGAACGGGGATAAATCCCCTCGCCACACAAGCCCGCTCCCACAAAAAAGCAGTCCGCTTTCAATCTTGAACTGCCCCTACTCTCGCTGAAGTTGACGTTAACGTAAAGGGTGATTGACAGCCATTCGTCACAGGCTTACGTTAACGTAAAGGTGAGAGCCGAGTAACCGCCCTCCCCACCCTACAAAAAAGCCAAAAGGTGACCCATGAGCTATCCATCCCTGAACTTCGCCCTCGGTGAAACCATCGACATGCTGCGCGATCAGGTTCAGTCCTTTGTCGCCAAGGAGATCGCTCCGCGCGCCGCGCAGATCGACAGCGACAACCTGTTCCCCGCCGACATGTGGGGCAAATTCGGTGACATGGGCCTGCTCGGCATTACCGTGCCGGAAGAGTACGGCGGCGCGGGCCTGGGTTATCTGGCGCACGTCGTGGCGATGGAAGAAATCAGCCGTGGCTCGGCTTCGGTGGCGCTGTCCTATGGCGCGCATTCCAACCTCTGCGTCAATCAGATCAACCGTAACGGCAACCACGAACAGAAAACCAAGTATCTGCCGAAGCTGATCAGCGGCGAACACGTCGGCGCGCTGGCGATGAGCGAACCGAACGCCGGTTCCGACGTGGTCTCGATGAAACTGCGGGCCGACAAGCGCGGCGACCGTTTCGTCCTCAACGGCAGCAAAACCTGGATCACCAATGGCCCTGACGCCAACACTTACGTGATCTACGCCAAGACCGATCTGGAAAAAGGTCCGCACGGCATCACCGCGTTCATCGTCGAGCGCGACTGGAAAGGCTTCAGCCGCAGCAACAAGTTCGACAAGCTCGGCATGCGCGGCTCCAACACTTGCGAGTTGTTCTTCGATGACGTCGAAGTGCCGGAAGAAAACATCCTCGGCGTGCTCAATGGCGGCGTCAAAGTGCTGATGAGCGGCCTCGATTACGAGCGCGTCGTGCTGTCAGGCGGCCCGACCGGGATCATGCAGTCGTGCATGGACCTGATCGTGCCGTACATCCACGACCGCAAACAGTTCGGCCAGAGCATCGGTGAGTTCCAGCTGATCCAGGGCAAAGTCGCCGACATGTACACCCAACTCAACGCCAGCCGCGCCTACCTTTATGCGGTTGCGCAGGCCTGCGAACGTGGCGAAACCACCCGTAAAGATGCCGCCGGCGTAATCCTCTACACCGCAGAGCGCGCCACACAAATGGCCCTCGATGCGATCCAGATTCTCGGCGGTAACGGTTACATCAACGAATTCCCGGCGGGCCGTCTGCTGCGCGACGCCAAGCTGTACGAAATCGGCGCCGGCACCAGTGAGATCCGTCGCATGCTGATCGGTCGCGAACTCTTCAACGAAACGAAATGAATTTCGTCAGCTGCGAGCTGCAAGTTTCAAGCTGCAAGAGAACAGCCTCAACTTGCCGCTCCAAGCTTGCAACTCGTAGCTGCTTACGGAGTAAGCCATGATTCTGCATACACAGCTCAATCCTCGCTCTGCAGAGTTCGCCGCCAACAGCGCGGCGATGCTCAAACAGGTCGACGCCCTGCACACCCTGCTCGCCCAAGTGGCACAGGGTGGCGGCGCGAAAGCCCAGGAACGCCACACCTCACGGGGCAAATTGCTGCCGCGTGAGCGCATTAATCGCTTGCTAGATCCAGGTTCGCCGTTTCTGGAAATCAGTCAACTGGCCGCCCACGCCGTTTACGGTGAAGACGTGCCCGCCGCTGGCGTGATTGCCGGGATCGGCCGGGTCGAAGGCGTCGAGTGCATGATCGTCGCCAACGACGCAACGGTTAAGGGTGGTTCGTACTACCCGCTGACCGTGAAGAAACACCTGCGCGCACAAACCATCGCGCAGCAGAATCGTCTGCCGTGCATCTATCTGGTCGACTCCGGCGGTGCCAACCTGCCGCGTCAGGATGAAGTGTTTCCGGATCGCGAGCACTTCGGGCGGATCTTCTTCAACCAGGCCAACATGAGTGCGATGGGCATTCCGCAAATCGCTGTGGTCATGGGTTCATGCACCGCTGGTGGCGCGTACGTGCCGGCGATGGCGGACGAAGCGATCATGGTGCGCAATCAGGCGACGATTTTCCTCGCCGGCCCGCCGCTGGTAAAAGCCGCGACCGGTGAAGTGGTCAGCGCCGAGGACTTGGGCGGTGCCGATGTGCACTGCAAGATTTCCGGGGTCGCCGACCATTACGCCGAGAGCGACGAACACGCCCTCGCCCTCGCCCGCCGCAGCGTTGCCAACCTCAACTGGCGCAAACTCGGCGACGTGCAGCAGCGCACGCCGATTGCGCCGCTGTACGCCAGCGACGAGTTGTACGGCGTGGTTTGCGCCGACGCCAAGCAACCGTTCGACGTGCGCGAAGTGATTGCGCGACTGGTCGACGGCTCAGTGTTCGATGAGTTCAAGGCGCTGTTCGGCACCACGCTGGTCTGCGGTTTCGCCCATCTGCACGGTTACCCGATCGCGATACTGGCGAACAACGGCATCCTCTTCGCCGAAGCCGCGCAGAAAGGCGCGCACTTCATCGAACTGGCCTGCCAGCGCGGCATTCCGCTACTGTTTTTACAGAACATTACCGGTTTCATGGTCGGCCAGAAATACGAGGCCGGTGGCATCGCCAAGCACGGCGCAAAACTGGTGACTGCCGTGGCCTGCGCCAAGGTGCCAAAATTTACCGTGATCATCGGCGGCAGTTTTGGCGCCGGTAACTACGGCATGTGCGGTCGTGCTTACGACCCGCGATTCCTGTGGATGTGGCCGAACGCGCGGATTGGCGTGATGGGCGCCGAACAGGCGGCCGGCGTGCTGGTGCAGGTCAAACGCGAGCAGGCTGAACGCAGCGGTCAGGCGTTCAGTGCCGAGCAGGAAGCCGAGATCAAGCAGCCGATCCTCGACCAATACGAAGAGCAGGGTCATCCCTACTATTCCAGCGCACGGCTGTGGGACGACGGCGTCATCGACCCCGCGCAAACCCGCGATGTGCTGGCCCTGGCCTTGTCCGCGTCGTTGAACGCGCCAATCGAACCGAGCCGCTTCGGCGTGTTCCGGATGTGATCGGGAGAATCTCATGAGCGACTTCAACACTCTCGAACTGCACAGCGACCCACGGGGTTTCGCGACGCTGTGGCTCAACCGCGCGGAAAAGAACAACGCATTCAACGCCGAGATGATCCGCGAACTGATCCTCGCCCTCGACCAGGTTGCCAGCGACGCCAGCCTGCGTTTCCTGCTGGTGCGCGGGCGCGGCAAGCACTTCAGCGCCGGCGCCGATCTGGCGTGGATGCAGCAGTCGGCCGAACTCGATTACCACACCAACCTCGACGACGCCCGCGAACTGGCCGAGCTGATGTACAACCTCGCCAAACTGAAAATCCCCACCGTGGCCGTGGTGCAAGGCGCAGCGTTCGGTGGCGCGCTGGGGCTGATCAGTTGCTGCGACATGGCGATTGGCGCCGATGACGCGCAATTCTGCCTGTCGGAAGTGCGCATTGGTCTGGCGCCAGCGGTGATCAGTCCGTTCGTGGTGCAAGCCATTGGCGAACGCGCAGCGCGGCGTTATGCACTGACCGCTGAACGTTTTGGCGGTCAGCGCGCACGCGAAATCGGTTTGTTGTCAGACAGCTATCCGCCTGCCGAACTGGATGAGCAAGTCGAACAATGGATCAACAATCTGCTGCTCAACAGCCCCGCCGCCATGCGCTCCAGCAAAGACTTGTTGCGTGAAGTCGGCAACGGCGCACTGACACCGGCGCTGCGCCGCTACACCGAAAACGCCATCGCGCGCATCCGCGTCAGTCCTGAAGGTCAGGAAGGCTTGCGCGCCTTTCTGCAAAAACGTCCGCCGAGCTGGCAAGCCGCACCCACCACCAAGGAGTCGCGTTGATGAGCGCACCTGTTCTCACCACCTTGCTGGTGGCCAACCGTGGCGAAATCGCTTGCCGCGTGATGCGCACCGCGAAAGCGCTGGGCCTGACCACTGTCGCCGTGCACAGCGCCACTGACCGCGACGCGCGGCACAGTCGTGAAGCGGATATTCGTGTTGATCTGGGCGGCAGCAAAGCGGCCGAGAGTTACCTGCAAATCGACAAATTGATCGCGGCAGCCAAGGCCAGCGGCGCGCAGGCAATTCACCCGGGTTATGGTTTTCTGTCGGAGAACGCCGGATTCGCGCGCGCCATCGAAGCGGCCGGGCTGATCTTCCTCGGCCCACCCGCTTCGGCCATTGACGCGATGGGCAGCAAGTCCGCCGCCAAAGCCCTGATGGAAACCGCCGGCGTGCCGCTGGTGCCGGGCTATCACGGCGAAGCGCAGGATCTGGAGACCTTCCGCGCTGCCTGCGAGCGCATCGGTTATCCGGTGTTGCTCAAGGCGACTGCCGGCGGCGGAGGCAAAGGCATGAAAGTCGTCGAGGAGGTCAGCCAACTGGCCGAAGCCCTCGCCTCGGCGCAGCGGGAAGCGCAATCATCGTTCGGCGATTCGCGCATGCTGGTAGAGAAATACCTGCTCAAGCCGCGTCACGTGGAAATCCAGGTGTTCGCCGACCAGCATGGCCATTGTCTGTACCTCAACGAACGTGATTGCTCGATCCAGCGTCGGCATCAAAAAGTCGTCGAGGAAGCTCCGGCTCCGGGTTTGTCGGTGGAGTTGCGTCGCGCGATGGGCGAAGCCGCCGTGCGTTCGGCGCAGGCGATCGGTTATGTCGGCGCGGGTACCGTGGAGTTTCTGCTCGACGCCCGGGGCGAATTCTTCTTCATGGAGATGAACACCCGCTTGCAGGTCGAGCACCCGGTGACCGAGGCCATCACCGGTCTCGATCTGGTTGCCTGGCAGATCCGTGTGGCCCGTGGCGAAGCGCTGCCGATCACTCAGGAACAAGTGCCGCTGATTGGCCATGCGATTGAAGTGCGCTTGTATGCCGAAGATCCGTCGAATGATTTTCTGCCAGCCGCCGGACGTCTGGACTTGTATCGCGAGTCGGCTGAAGGGCCGGGGCGTCGGGTCGATAGCGGGGTCGAAGAAGGCGATGAAATTTCGCCGTTCTACGACCCGATGCTCGGCAAGTTGATAGCCTGGGGTGAGGATCGTGAACAGGCACGCCTGCGCCTGTTGAGCATGCTCGACGCGTTCGCGATTGGTGGGCTGAAAACCAACATCAACTTTCTGCGGCGGATTATCGCGCATCCGGCGTTTGCGGCAGCGGAGCTGGATACCGGGTTCATTCCGCGTTATCAGGAGCAATTGCTCCCCGCTCCGGGTGAGTTGAGCGATGCCTTCTGGCAGGCGGCGGGCCAGGCGTTTGCCCAGAGTTTGCCGAAAGGTGCGCGGGCAGACGACCCGAATTCACCGTGGGCAGCGAGTAGCGGATTACGCGCGGGGCTGCCACCGGAAATCACCTTGCACCTGAGTTGCGAAGGACAGGATCGGGCGCTGACGTTGGCTGCGGGAAGCACTGGCACATTGTCCGGCGAGCAGTTTGTTGTCGAACAGAACGGTGTGCGTCGCTCTCTGCGGGCGATTCGTCAGGGTGATTCGTTGTATCTACAGTGGGAAGGTGAGTTGCGCCGGATCGCCACATACGACCCGATTAGCGCCGTCGAAGCCAGCCACAGTCACCAGGGCGGTCTGACTGCACCGATGAATGGCAGCATCGTTCGGGTGCTGGTCGAGGCCGGCCAAACGGTCGAGGCCGGCGCGCAACTGGTGGTACTGGAAGCGATGAAGATGGAACACAGTATCCGCGCGCCCCACGCCGGGGTGATCAAAGCGCTGTATTGCCAGGAAGGCGAAATGGTTAGCGAAGGCAGCGCTTTGGTTGAATTGGAAGCTGTGTGATGTGAGGATCGATCCTGCGCCTGACGAGGATCGATCTGACTAGTAACGCGCCGTTGCCTGCATCACAACACCGATGATTCGACACTCATCGGTGAACAGGGTTTTCGGCCAGGTCGGATTGAGCGGCACCAGGTAACGCTGGCCGCCCTCTTCGTCGAGCTTGCGAAATATCGCTTCCTCGCTGTCCTGCCACTGGGCGATAACCAGTTTGCCGGGCACTGCCTCCACTTCCGGATCGACCAGAATCAGCATGCCTTCGGCGATGCTCTGGCCACTTGGCGCCGTCATCGAATTGCCCGTGACTGTCAGCCAGAACGCCGCGCCTCGGGCGTGGTAATCCGTCAGTTCAAAACGCTGTTTATCGGTTGCCGGAGTGTAGGCAGGCTGCCCGCTCTCGCGCACTTCGCACGGCGTGTGCCAATTGCTGACCGGGTAGCGGAAGTACGGGTTGTACTTCTGCGCCAGCGGCATTTCGTCGTCGGGTGTCAGCGGCGGCTCACGGATCACCAGCACCACTTCAAGGAAATCCATGCCCAGCGCCTGCAAGACGCGGTTCATTTCCGTGACACCGGGTTCGCGACGTTTGTTCAGCCAATGGCCGATCCCGCCTTGGGACATGCCGACGCGCTCTCCGAGCTCTGTTTGAGTGATTTTGAGTTCACTCATCTTGGCCTTGACCAACTCAATCCATTTATCCATGTGCGGCACCTTACCCGGACGCCTTTGGCCGGCAAAACACATATTGTAGTATTTAAATTCTGGTCACAACTACGCATCGTACTATGCTGCAAGCACGGATTTTCAATCAAACAAGGAGTGACCACTCATCATGGATATCACCAGCAAAGACTTGCCCGAGCTGCAAATGGACACCACATTCACCTCGCCCCAAGGTAATGCCGCGGCCCAGCGAGCACTGGACTATTACTTGAAACCAGCTGTGTCAGAACCTGAGGTTGATGAGCGTTTCTTCGACGTCAATCGTCATGTCAGCGGCGAAGAAGCCCTCGTGCACGCGTCGGATCTGTTGCGCTGCGCAGCCGCCACTGCGTGCAAGGCCGCAGAAAACCTGCAGGGCGCTAGTCGCGATCTGGCATTTTCGGTGGTGCATATGGTGGATATGGCGCGGGCGATGGTCGACCATTCGATCGACGGCGAAGAAATCTGAGGAACAACAATAAGGACGGACGGGAAAGAATTTCCCCATCGCGCAGATAAAAACATTTGACTTGCAAATGATAATGATTATTATTGCAAGCAACTGGTCGCGAGATCAGTCGATGGACCAGAGACCTTAGGTCGGTCTTCTGGACTATCTCCTCATCAGGCTAATCACGGTTTTTGACCCGGCTTTTTGCCGGGTCTTTTTTTGCCCGTTTTTCGGGCTTATGGCTTCAGGCTAATGAAGTCTTAAGGTGCTGCAAATTCGATGGCGCGGATAATATCAAAAGAATATCGGTTGGCAAGCCGAGCCCGGCCACATTGGGGCAAACTAATGATAAATAGCACTTGAGAATCAATCGCACAGCCACTAAGCTGCATCCGCGTCATGGAGGACGCCCCCCGCCACAACCCCGCAATTCCCCTCGGTTTCAGCCCAATCTTGTGTAAAGTATCGGCCATAACAATCCTGATCAGGAACCGATATGACCGTGGCTAAATCTTCGTTCGACATCAGCGCCAATTTTGACAGCGGCAACATCCAAGTCATTGATATCAGTAACCCGCTCAGCCCGGTTCTGGCCATTCGCCCGGACACGCGCAGCGCCCATTTCCAGTGGTTCCACTTCAAGGCCAGCGGCTTGCATGTCGGCCAGGAACACTGGTTTCGCCTGAACAATGCCAGTCAGTCCTCCTACAACAAAGCCTGGACCGGTTATCAAGCCGTGGCCTCCTACGATCACGTCAACTGGTTCCGTGTACCGACGATTTTCGAAGGCGACTGCCTGCGTTTTAGTCTCGAAGCCACGCAGACCCACGCCTGGTTTGCCTACTTCGAACCCTACAGCCGTGGTCGCCATGACTGGCTGATCGAGCAGGCACTGAGCAAGGCCGGCACCGAACTGCTGGCCACCGGTAAAAGCGTCGAGGGCCGCGACATTCAGCTGTTGCGCAAAGGCAGCGGTGCCGAAGGTCAGCGTAAGGTCTGGATCATCGCCCAACAGCATCCGGGCGAACACATGGCCGAATGGTTCATGGAAGGCGTGATCGAGCGTCTGGAAAAACACGACGACCCGGTACTCAACAAACTCCTGGCCAGTGCCGATCTGTATCTGGTGCCGAACATGAACCCGGACGGCGCTTTCCATGGTCACCTGCGCACCAATGCGATGGGCCAGGACTTGAACCGCGCCTGGCAAAGCGCCAGTCAGGAAGTCAGCCCTGAGGTACTTTTCGTACAGCAGCAAATGGAAAAGTACGGCGTCGATCTGTTCCTCGACGTACACGGCGACGAAGAAATCCCCCACGTCTTCACTGCCGGTTGCGAAGGCAATCCGGGTTACACACCGCGGCTGGAGAAACTCGAAGAGCATTTCCGCAGCCACTTGAAACACACCACCAAAGACTTCCAGACCAAATACGGCTACACCCGCGACGAACCGGGTCAGGCCAACATGACCCTGGCCTGCAACAGCGTTGGCCAGAAGTACGACTGCCTGGCGCTGACCCTGGAAATGCCGTTCAAGGATCACGACGACCATCCTGATAAAGAAACCGGCTGGTCAGGCAAACGCTCGAAACAATTGGGCAAGGACGTGCTGACCACCATCGCTGACATGGTCGATACCCTGCGCTGATCCCCTCCTCCCTCCACACCAAAAGATCGCAGCTTGTCTGCGATCTTTTGCTTTGTGCAATTCAGGGGCCCGTGCAATCAGGTTGCAAATTTAAACCACAACCCGTACCGTCAATCTGGTTTTATTTTAAAACCTAAAAAGGACGCCGGGCATGCAACATCAATCGTTAAACAGCAGCGTGGTGCTGCTCTTCGCCGTGGCGTGTGGCTTGGCGGTGGGCAACGTCTATTACGCGCAGCCTCTGCTGGACGCCATGGCCGAGGCTTTTGCGATGTCGCCGGCCGGTATCGGCATCGTCATCACCTTGACGCAGGTGGGTTACGGCATTGGTTTGGTGCTGCTGGTGCCGCTCGGGGATCTGCTTAACCGGCGCCGACTGATCGTTACGCAAAGCCTGCTCTCGGTCGTGGCGTTGCTGATGATCGCCTGGGCACCGAACAGCGCCTGGCTGCTGCTGGGCATGACACTGACCGGCTTGCTCGCCGTGGTGACGCAAGTGCTGGTGGCTTATGCAGCAACGCTGGCCGACCCGGCGCAACGCGGTCGGGTGGTCGGCGTGGTGACCAGCGGGATCGTCGTCGGCATCTTGCTGGCGCGCACGGCCGCCGGAGCAATGGCTGATGTGGCCGGTTGGCAGGCGATCTACTTGCTCTCGGCCGGGCTGACTTTGCTGATGGCATTGCTGCTGTTCAGCGTATTGCCCAAGGATGAACAACCGCAGCCAACCACCACTTATGGAGCGTTGATCGCCTCGGTATTCAGCCTGTTCAGGCAGGAAGCGCTGCTGCGCCAACGCGCGATACTTGCTCTGCTGACATTCGCCAGCGCCATGGTGCTGTGGACGCCCATGGTGTTGCCGTTGGCCGCCCCACCGCTGTCACTTTCGCACAGCGAAATCGGTCTATTCGGCCTCGCGGGTGCCGTCGGCGCACTGGCCGCCGCGCGTGCCGGATATCTCGCCGATCGCGGGCTTGGTCAGTGGGTCAGCGGGCTTTCGCTGTTGCTGATGCTCGCGTCGTGGCTGCCCATCGCGCTGACCCAATCCTCGCTGTGGGCCTTGCTGCTTGGCGTGATCACTCTGGATCTGGGCCTGCAAGCGGTGCACGTCACCAGCCAAAGCATGATCTACAGCGTGCGCCCCGAGGCGCAAAGCCGCCTCACCGCCGGTTACATGCTGTTTTATTCGATCGGCAGCGCTGGCGGTTCAATTGCCTCGACCGCCATGTACGCCTGGGCGGGCTGGAACGGCGTGTGCCTGCTGGGTGCAGGCATCAACGCCGTCGCGCTGGGGTATTGGTGGCTAACCCTGAAAAGTGGCGCACCTGCTCAATGCGCCAGCCCGTCGGGTTAACGGCGATCGCGGCCGCGCAACATGCTGTCGAGCACCTCGTCACGGCGTACCCAGCCGTGAAACAACGCCGCCGCCAGATGCAGCAACACCGTCAGGAACAGCAGATACGCCAGATAACCGTGAGCCTTGCGCAGCAACGCAAACAGTTGCGCATCGGCCGGCACAAACGACGGCAACTGCAACGAGGCGCTGAGCATGACCGGCTCGCCCGAGGCACTGATCATTGCCCAGCCAAGCAGCGGCAACACCAGCATCAACGCATACAACAACAGGTGCGAAGCCTTGGCCGCCATCACCTGCCAGCCCGGCAGATCCGCCGGCAGCGGAGGCTGGCGAGTGGTCAAACGCACCAGCAGGCGCACGATCACCAGCGCCAGAATCGCAATGCCCAACGGTTTGTGCAGATGAATCAGCCATTCATGTCGCGACGAGACCGAGGTGACCATACCCGCGCCGATAAACAGCATGGCGATAATCATCACCGCCATCAGCCAGTGCAGCAAACGCGCCAACAGGACGAAATGAGTCGGTTGGGTTCTCATGGACGAGCCTCCTGTTTGGCGGCGGGCAACTGGCTGACTTCGCTGGTGCGACGCAGGTAGGAATCGGCGTAACCGGCAGAACGCGCGGCAAGCAATGGATCGTCCGTCCCTTGAATCCCCGAGGGCAGGACCAACGGATCGTAGTTGATGTCGCGGCACTCACCGCTGAGTTGCGGCTGGGTTTTCTCTAGCACCAGCGTGCCGGCGTTCAGCACTTTGCGCCCGGCGGGCCAGATTTTACTGGCATCGTTGACCGGATCGTCGGGATTGGCCAGGGTGATGTTCAACTGAAAGCGCAGCGGTGCCGCGGCGAGCTTTTGCACCAGATCCTTCTCGAGAAAATCGCCGCCTTCAGGTGCGGTGGCACCCGCAGCATCTTCAGCCAAGGGCGTCATGCTCCAGCGCACGGCCTGCTTTTTGCCACTGGCGTCCACCAGATAAAACGCGTTGATGCTGTTGTAGGTTTCCGTGGCATAACTGGCCGACGGCTTGGCGGTCTTCACCCAAGTCAGAAACGGCACAGCTTCGGGGTGTGAAGCGAAGAACGCCGGCACTTTCGCTGGATCAGGCTTGCCCGTGGCCGGGTCCGGCGACTGCGCCTGCTGCAACTGATAGAACGCCTCGGGGGTGCCGACCGGGAACACCGGCATGCTGTTCATCCCGGTGCGCCATTGCTGCCCGTTGGCCTGGGTGAAACGCAACGCCAGACTGCGAATCGGCACGGCGCTGTCCGGCGCATAAGGATTGCCCGCCGGCAACGCGAATCGCCCGACCACCGGGGTGCGCGGTTCGTTGAACACTTGCGCGGAAGAAAACACCCGCGCCTCGCCACTGCTCTCGAAATGGCCGATCACGCACACGCCTTTGGCATGGTTACGACGAAACCCGGGATGCACGCCGTTGTTTTTCTCCAGCACATCGACCAGCGCTTTTGGCGTCAGACGTTGTGGGTCGAAGTTACCGTGCACGTAGGCAAATGCCCCGGCGACGGCAGCGACGACCACGGCAATGCCGCTCAGACGCAAAATCAGGCTCGCGGCGCTCAATGGCGGGCGCTGCGGCCCGCCGGGCGGGGCTGCATTGGGGGATGAGCGATCAACCATGAACGACTCCAGGGCCATCGGCCGCAAGTAGGAAGAATCAGCAAGACGCGCCGCATCCGGATTTATTCCACAGGCCGGTATTTATTTTTCCGAACGTGGAATAACCTGCGGCGACGGACGTCTCCCTAGTCCACAGCGTAGTGACTAGCAGAATTTCATGAGCGAATTCGACGAACAGTTGAGAGAAATCATTCCCAGATTGCGCCGCTTTGCCGTGTCGTTAACGCGCAACAGCAGCAGCGCCGACGATCTGGTGCAGGGCTGTCTGGAGCGCGCCCTGTCGAATTGGGGCGCAAAACGCGCCGACGGCGACTTGCGAGCCTGGCTGTTTGCGATCCTCTACCGGCAGTTTCTCGATGCCCACCGGCGCTCGCGGCGCTATGCGCGGATGCTCGAATTCTTCACCGGTCGTGACGATGCCGAGCCTTCGGTAGAGCGCACCGTGATTGCCCAGTCGACCCTGCAGGCCTTCGACCGTTTGCCCACCGAACAGCGCGCGCTGTTGCTGATGGTTTCCGTGGAAGGCCTCACCTATAAAGAGGTCGCCGAGATTCTCGGCGCCCCGATCGGCACCGTGATGTCGCGCCTGTCCCGCGCCCGCCAGGCCTTGCGCCAACTCAGCGACGGCGAAATCAGCAGCCCTTCTTTGCGGATACTCAAATGATCAGCCTGCCTCCCAGCGAGCATGATTTGCATGCTTACGTCGACCACCAGCTCAGCGACGCCGATCGGCGTGTGCTGGAAGCCTGGCTGGCCAGTCACCCGGAACAGGCGGCAAAGCTGCGCGCCTGGCAACAGGATGCCCAGCAACTGCGCGCGGCGCTCGGCGGTGCCTTGCAGCAACCGGCCAATCCGGCACTTGAGCCGGCACTGATCCGCCAGCGCCGTCAGCGCCAGGCACGTCGCCATCTGGCCAGTGCGGCAGTGTTGATGATCGCGGTCAGCGTCGGCGGTTTCAGCGGATGGCAGGCCCGCGAGATGACGCTTGTGCGCCCTTCCCTGTTACCGATGACCGACGCGTTGCAGGCTTATCGGCTGATCGCCCAACAAGGGATGTTGCCGGCCGATTACAAGGTCGACAGTGACGGTGACATGCAGCGCTGGCTCGATCGTTATTTCACTCGGGCCACTCGTTTGCCGGATCTGAAAGCCGCCGGGTTCGAACCGGTCAGCGGACGCTTGCTCAGCACCGATGAAGGGCCGGCGGCGATGGTGATGTATGAGGATGGCAGCGGGCACAAGGTGAGCTTTTATGTTCGCCCACCGGGACCGAAAAACACCTTTTTGCCGCGCGGCACCCGCAGTGACGGCGATTTGCAAGCCGAGTACTGGTCGGGTGGCGGCTACAACTACGCAATGGTCAGCCCGACCGACTCGCCGGCGGCGCAACAGCTCAAGCATTCACTGCAATTCTGAACCGCCCCTGTAGGAGCTGCGGCACGCTGCGATCCTTTGATCTTGATCGTAAAAAACAGGATCAAAAGATCGCAGCCTCGTTGCACTCGACAGCGCCTGCAGGGGATGAGACCGGTCAGGAGGAAGTCAGGTCAAAAACCGACGTCGAGCACCACATTGTCCAGGTATGTGCCGGCCGGTGGTGTGGTCTGGTCGGTATAGATTTTTGCGTTGTAGTTGAAGATCTGGCTGCCGGTGCCCAAACCGTTGCCGGGATTGACCTCGGCATCGGTACTCGCGCGCCGCGCCGCGCCGACGCTGCCCCAGCGCGTGGTGCCGGCGCTTTTGAAAATGTCGTAGGCGAGGTAATTGCTCCCGGAAATCATCCGCCGCCGCCCGCCGGCGCTCAGCGGATTCTGGCCATCACTCAAACCCACCGTGTAGGCACTGCCCTTGGTGCAGGCCAGATTGATGGTCAGCCCGGTCACCGGGGTGAAGGCGCTGACCACCGGCGCGCTGCCGAAGGCAATGTTCGGCGCGGTAATCGTGCAGTCGTTGGACACGGTCAGGTTCACCGTCAGCGTGGTGGTTGCGCTGTTGATATCGCGCCCTAGGCAGATGGCGCCGATGCCGATCCCCGAGCAGTAATTCCAGTTCCAGAAAATGCTCAGGGTCTCGGTATACACCCCGGCGGCGACATTACTGCCGATGGTTGTGCCGAGGTAGAGCGGCACGGTTTTCGGCGTCGTGCCGTTGAGCAGGCCCAAGGCATCGATGATGCCGTTACGGGCAAAATCATAGGCGGTGCCGCGAGTCAGCGGGTAGCTGGTGCTGTTGTTGGCGTAGACCGTGTAACTGATGACATCGCCAGTCGGCCCGACCAGACCGCTTTGAGTCGAGGAAACCGTGCCCCAGAAATGGTCACCGCTGGTCAACAGTGACAACAGCGAACCGGTGCAACTCAACCCGCCATTGAGCGTCGAGCTGGGCTGCGAAACCGTGCGCACGGCAATCGAACTGAGCGTACCGAATGCCGCCGGAGTAGTGCTGACCACCGAACACAACGCCTGCGCCGCCCCCGGCATCAGCAATGCCAGCCACAAGCAAAACCGTGCAACGCTCACTGACACACCAACGGCCCGATCAGCGGCACCTGGTTCTGGTTCATGTCGACACTGAATTGCGCCTGACAGGTTTTGCCGTCAGCCAGCGTCACCTGCAAAGTGTTATGCGCCTGAAGGTTTTCCAGATAGACCAGCCCGTCCCAACCGACCACCGTCCGCGTGCCACTCTCCTGATGCAGCACGCCAGCGCCCAGCGCCAGTTCGCGCTGCTGCGGATCGACCAGGATGATGCTCGCGGCAATCACCCGGCTCAGCGGGAATTCCAGCAGATAACCACTGCCGCGACGCACGGCGATGCGTTGTTCGACGTTGGGGCTGCGCACATTCGG
Organism: Pseudomonas helmanticensis; assembly: GCF_900182985.1. NCBI lineage: Bacteria > Pseudomonadati > Pseudomonadota > Gammaproteobacteria > Pseudomonadales > Pseudomonadaceae > Pseudomonas > Pseudomonas helmanticensis. The sequence goes on from NZ_FXUY01000001.1 coordinate 1,980,442, forward strand.
CGGCAGATTCAGCGGATCGATTTCGTACTTGCCACGGTAGTAGGCGCTGCTCCACGGCACCAGCAGGTGACCATTCTTGTCCGTCTGGCCGACCTGCTGGTTCTCGTAGCGCACCGGAATATCGGCAAAACCATCGGTACTGACCACCACAAACGCATCGTCGATTCGATTGGCGGCGAACACTTGCCGATCCATCCACACCAGCGAACCACTGGCATCGGCCCAACGGGTTTCAGCGTCGGAAGTGCCGTAGACGCCAGCCTGCAACTGCACCGATTGCAGGCGCCAGGTCACGTCGGCCTGACGGTAATCGGCGCCATCACCCTTGGCGTAACCCAGATTGAAACCGACGCCGCCCTCGGTGGGCACCGCACGACTGTAATTGACCCGCTGCTGACTCTGGCCGGTCTTGCTGCGCTCGCTGCTGATCGCCAGGCTGCCGCGCAAGTCGAACGGAATCACCAGTTGCGCCTGCACCGCCCATTTGCTGTCGCCGATCTCGCGGTTGGCCGAGAGATAGAAACTGCTGTTGCGCCACAGCGGTTTGCTCCAGCTCAGATTGAGCAGTCGCGTGCGTGAATCGTCCGCCGCGCGCACATCGAAGTAGCCCGCACCGAGGCTGCCCCAACGATCGAGATTGAGGCTCAGGGTCGCTTGTTCGCTGCGGCGGCTGAGGCTGATGTAGGGAGTGTCGATCACGGTCAGGTCGGCGTACTGATCATGGCGTTGCAGGCGTTGGTAGGAAAAACTGAAACGCTGATTGCTGTACTGGTAGCCGAGGCTCAGTTGCTCACCGACTTCACCGTCGAAACGGCTCTGGCTGAGCGCACTGTTGAGTACGCCGAAGTTACCCAGCCGCAGATTGCCACCGAGGCCGCCGAGGGTCAGTGAATCCGAAGCTTCGGCATGGCTTTCGAGGGTAAAGCTGTCGCTGACGCCATAACGCAGGCTGCCGGAGGTGACGCCGGTGCCGTAACTGAAATCCTTCAGGCCGTAGTCGCGGCGCAGCGTACCGGCAGCCACGGAAAAATCACTCAAGCCTTGTTGCAGCAGACTGCTGGTGACGTAGAACGGCAAGGTGGTCGACACCTGTCGACCGAGTGCATCGGTGGTCACCACCACGGCTTCACCGGCACCGTTGATGAACGGAATGTTGGTCAGGGTATAAGGGCCGGGCTGAAGATCGGCACTGCTGGACTTGTAGCCATTGATGAACAGATCCACTGACGACGGCACCGCCGCTTCACCGGCAAATTGCGGCAGCGGATAGGTCACCAGATCCGGGCGCACGGCAAAATCGCGCGAGAATTGCACACCGCCCAGCCGCACCGAACTGCTCCACGGCAAGGCACCGCTGATCACGTCGCCGGCTTCGTAGGTGAGCATTCGCTCATCGTCCGAGTAGCGCCACGTGGTGTCGTAGCGCAAGTAGCCATTGTCGAGGGTGTTGAGCGAATCACCGGACAGCGTGCGCCGGTACTGCCCAGTGTTGGACAGCGTGCCCCAGCTATCGAACAGGCGCACCTCGTTCCATGCGGCGAGATACGTGCCGGCATCGTCGGTGTCGTTGAGGTACAGATCGTAGTTGAACAGCGCGCCGAAACTGCTCAGCGCCGGAGTGCGTGGATAGGCCTGGCGATTACCGATGAATTGTTCGGGCAACCAGTCTGGCGGGACATCCAGCAACAGGCGCTGGCCGACGCTGTCGTAGTCGCTGTGCAGGCCCGGCAGGCTGTCGAGATCAACTTCCGCGCCGAGGTTGTCGGGCAGTTTCATGCCGGTTTCGCGCAACGCCGTAACCGGTATGAGCAGCTTCCCGCCACGCTGCTGCACCGCCACCACCCGTCCGGTATTCATCTGGTTGACCACCAGTTCGAGAAACAGCTGAGCATCACTCACCGCCTCCATGCCACTGGGTGGCGGCGGCAGTTCGCCGGCCCCGGAGGGTTGAACGAACACCAGGCAACACGCGCCGGTGATGTGCCACAGCGGACGCTGAATACGGCGAGCCCATCCTCGGCTCATACACGTTTTACGTCCGTCAATGGACTGAATCCTCCTGATACTGCGGTGGCCTGATACGGCTATGTCTGGCTCTCAGTCTTTGTCGGCCCACAACCACTCAATCAGCGTGCCGGGGTAATGCTCTGCACCTGCGGCGCGCCATTGACCCGTACCTGCAACGCCGAATCCCCGGCCAGCGAACCCGGCGCCGGCCAGCGCATCACCGCGCCCGGCAGCACATAACCGAGCAAGCCTTCGGCCAGCGGTTTGCTCTGCCCACCCTGTTTGATCGCGACATCCGTCAACCGTGCATGCACCGCGCCCTGATTGCGCACCTCGACGTAGGGCCGACCATCGACCGCCACCGTGCGCCAGCTCAATTGTGGCAAACCGATGCCCTTCGGATCTCGCGCACGCGTGCTGTCTTCCTTGCTCCACAGTCCCGCGCCGTAGGCAAACAGCGGCACCGAATAGCGCATCTGGAAGCGGATCGCTGCGGCGGTCTTGCCGCCGTCAGCAGAGGGTGGTTGTGCGGAAGGGATTTCGTCGATGATGATGCGGTAGGCCAGTTCCTGACCCGGCGGCACCTCTTTGGTTCGGGTCAGGCGCACCAGTTGTTTTTGCCCCGGTTCGATCTTCGCCACCGGCGGGCTGCCGATCACGTCGCGCTGATTCTGGTATTGCTCCTCGAAACCGTTCTGGCTCCAGCCAAACACGCGGATCTGCAGATTGGCGGTCTCGTTGCCGCGATTTTCGAGCCACAGTGCACTGGCCTGTTGATCGGCTTCGAGCACCGGGTCGATCGGCCAGATCAACACCGAACTGGCGGCGCCGGCATGGCCTGTTCCGAGCATGAGCAGCGCCAGCATCGCACTTTGCAGTAACGCGTGCCGTGACATGAATGACCCCATAGACCTGCTCCTTGTCGGCAATGGCTACTGCACCTCACCACGACAGTTGCACCTGCAACACGTCGCTGTACGTCCCCCCAGGCTGATTGCCCGGTAGTTGCACCTGACCGTAAATCGGCAGGCTGATGTTGTTCGCATCGCTGTACGCCACTGCCACGCTCTGGCCGATGCCCAGGCTCTGGCTATATGCCGCATCGCGAAACAGCGCATACGCCACCCGCGCACTGCCGCTGTTGACCTGCATGTGCCGGCCACTGCTGTTGTACTGACCGCCATCGACGCTCATGTTCAGCGTCACCCCGGGCGTGCATTGCAATTGCACGCCACCGGTCAGCGCGACCTGCACGGTGCCGGTGGCCAATGCCGAACGCGAGCCGAAATTCAGCCCGCCATAGTTCGACACACCGCCCACCACCAGGCATCCCGCCGTGACCGTGGCGCTGACCTGGAAACTCTGACTGGTCGCCGCCGTCAGCGGCAGCGGTGCACTGCCCGCACAGAGCAGGAGCAGCGCGGCGCATCCCTGCCGGCGCATGGCATCAGAACGTCAGTTCAACAGCGACGGTGTCGGTGTACGTGCCGGCCGGCAAACCGGCCTTGCCCACGGCCTGACCGTAGATATTCACGGTCTGCGCAACACCGGTACTCGCGGCGAGATTGATCGTCCCGTCGATCGCCAACAGCTGCGAATGACCGGCATCGGTGTACAAGTCGTACGGGACATAATTGGCCACGCCGTCAAACAGGGCGCGCGTGCCACCCGGTGATTTGCCGTCGTTGGCACCGGCGCGCACCTTGACCGTCGGCGTGGTGCCGCTGGAGCAAAGAATCGACAACGCCCCGCCGCCACCGCCGAGCACTTGCCCGGTGGCCGTGGTGAACAGGCTGTTGGCGGTGCCGAAGCTCAATGCACCGAAGTTCAGCCCGGTGGAACCACCGGCACCGTTGACCTGACAGCTGCTGATCAGGATCAGGCTGGAAGTGATCTGGCCGGTGACCGTGGTGGCGGCGTTGGCACTGGAAACCAGCGCCAGACCGAGCAGCGGCAAAGCTATCCTTGATGCAAACATACGCATGGTGTCCGTCCTCTACGGGGTTACCAGTCGAGCGTCACCGTCAGGGTGTCGGTATAGACCCCAGCCGGAACCGCGCGGGTATTCGCCACCACTGAGCCAAATACCGGAATGGGTATCTGCGCACCGCTGGTGACAGCGAAATTGTGTTGTTGGCCGATGCTGTAGCTCCGGGCGCCGGAGGGATCGACGAACAGTTGATAGGGAATGGTCTGGCGGCCATTGCTCAGGCGCCGGGTATTGCCGTCACCGTGGGTGCCGCCGTCGATAGTGACGGTGAAGCCGGTGACCGAAGGATTGCAGGCGACATTGAGTTTGCCGCTGCTGTCGCCGTCGAGACTGGCCTTGATCGGCGCATTCCAGGTGGGTCCCTGAAGACCGAAATCAAGTGTGCCAAGCTCACCCACCGGGCTGGCGGGATTGGAGGAGTTGGTGACTTCGCAGCCGGCAATCAGGATCAGCCGCGCGTGGATCTGCCCGCTGACAGCCGCCTGCGCGTCGTCGGCGAGTAATGCCAGCGTACCTGCTGCCATGACCATCCAGTGTTTGCCTGTCATTGCGCCCGTCCCTACTCCTTCAGGTGACTCCAACCCTTGCGTTCATCATTGAACGTCTTGACTGCACAACCCGAAACTTCCGGGTTGCCGGTAAAACCTCGCGATCACCAGGTGACCGTGACCTTGACCAGATCCGAATAACGGCTGACTCGCGGCACCTCGGTCAAACGCTCGATCCGTGCGTACAACGGCAACTCCACCGTGCCGCTGTCCGGCACGCGCCCGCTGACCGGCACATTCACCACCAGCGGCACACGCCGCGCGGCGTCCTGATACAGGCGATACGGAATCGGCTTGCTGTCAGCCGTACCGGCCAGGTAGCGAACCTCGCCGACGCCACCGTGCAGACCGCCATCGACACGCATTTGATACGGCGTGTCCGGATTGCATTCCAGCCGTGGCAAGCGTTGATTGGTCAGCGCTGCAGCCAATGGCCCGGCCGGGTCGTCGAGACGCGCGGTGCTGCCGAAATCGAGGACACCCAGTTGCTCGATGCCGGCCTCGCGCTGCTGGCCGATCAATTGGCAGCCGCGTTGCACATCGACGCGCACTTCGACCTGAAGATCCGCCGCGTATGCCGGTGCGCAAAACACTCCCAGCAGGCCCATGACCACTCGTGCATTCACTGCCCCATTCCTTGTCAGGGATCGCTTGCGTTGGCGTTACTGTGTTTCAGGTTAGCAACGGACGGCGATTGCGCCAGTCGATTGGATCCACTGAACGGCCGGGATATGTTTCGAAAGGTTGGCAACAGGGCGAATCATGTCGCTGAAAATAGCTGTACAGCCCGCAGAATATTGTTCAGTAACCGCCCATTCTCGATGCTCCGTGGTGGTCGCCCCGCTGAACGTCTGGTTACACTACCCCGCCGCGCTCAGTGGAGCCGGTTCGACCTGCCCGGAGTAACCCAGAGTGCCCGCCCGACTGCCCGACCGATCGCGACTGAGCCAGCGCTGGCCGGCGTTGCGCCGCTTGTTCGGCAAGGGCATGGCCGCCAGCGCCGGGCATGACGCCAGCGCGCAGTCGATCCGCGATTACTTCCGCAGCAAGGCCCACGAGCAGGGTTACACCCTCAGCGCCAGCCAAAAACAGGTAATCAATTGCATGGCACAGCAGGCCAGCCTGTTGCTCGGCGCCACACCACAGACAGCGCCGAGCCTGTATTTGTATGGCGCCGTCGGGCGCGGCAAGAGCTGGCTGCTTGATGGCTTTTTTCAGGCTCTGCCGATCACGCGCAAACGCCGCCTGCATTTCCATCAGTTCTTTGCGCAATTGCATCAGGGCATGTTCCGCCATCGCGAGCGCGATGATGCCCTCGAAACCAGCCTCGACGAGCTGTTACAGGACTGTCAGGTGCTGTGTTTCGACGAGTTTCATGTGCATGACATCGGCGATGCGATGCTCATCACCCGGCTGTTCAAAGCGCTGTTCAAGCGCGGGATATTGCTGTTGGTGACGTCCAACTACGCACCCGAAGGCCTGTTGCCCAACCCGCTCTATCACGCGCGGTTCAAACCGGTGATCGAACTGATCAATACGCGCATGCAGGTGATGGAAGTCGGCGGCCCGCATGATTACCGCAGTGTGGCGCGCAACCATGAACATCAAGTGTTTACCCACGGCCATTATGTGTGGCCGGGCACGCCGGCGCAGCGCCAGGCGCTGACTCTGCCAACTGAGGATGCTCCGCCGCTGTCGCTGGCGGTCGGTACCCGGCATTTTCGTGCACGTCTGATTGAAGGCCGACGTGTGGCTTTTACTTTCGCTGATCTGTGTGAACAGCCAACCGCGGTGATGGATTATCTGGAGTTGTGTCGGCGTTTCGACCACTGGGTGATTGACGATTTACCACTGCTGGGCGACTGCTCGATTGCCGCGCAACAACGCTTCATCAATCTGATCGACGTGCTCTACGACCAGGACAAACACCTGACGCTGATGGGTCGACTGTCGCTTTGCGAAAGCCTCGGCGGCGATGCGATCGACCTCGGGCGCACGCGTAGCCGGTTGGGACAATTGCAGGTTATTGCCCCTCTGTCTGACACCCCCGCTGAAAAAATCTGATCTGGCCGCAAATCGCCGCTTTGCCGTTATCATGTCGCCCATTCCGAGCGCTTCGCGTCTCTGCACCTTTCAAAAGTGAACACTGACATGCACACCCTTGCTCAACTGCGCGCCGGCGAGTTGTCGGGCATCACGCGGCTGGATCTGTCTTGCGGGCTGACCGAGTTTCCGCGCGAGATCTTCGAGCTGGCCGACACCCTCGAAATCCTTAACCTCAGCGGCAATGAACTCAGTAGCCTGCCGGACGATCTGCATCGCCTGACTCGGCTGCGCGTGCTGTTCTGTTCCGACAACCATTTCACTGAGCTGCCAGCCTGCCTCGGCCAATGCGCGGCGCTGACAATGATCGGCTTCAAGGCCAATCGCATCGTCGAGGTACCCGGCGCCGCGCTGCCGCCGCTGCTGCGCTGGCTGATCCTCACTGACAACCGCATTGACACCCTGCCGACTGAACTGGGCGAGCGCCCTTATCTGCAAAAACTCATGCTGTCGGGCAATTGTCTGCAAGCTCTGCCTGAATCGCTGCGCGACTGCCATCGACTGGAACTGCTGCGCATCTCGGTCAACCAGTTCAGCGAACTGCCGCAGTGGCTGCTGAGCTTGCCGAGCCTGACATGGCTGGCCTACGCCGGTAATCCGCTGGAAACCGAAGCCGACGCCGCCGCGCTGGAAGCCACGCCGCTGATTGATTGGTCGGCATTGCGCCTGGAGCAAAAACTCGGCGAAGGCGCCTCCGGGGTGATTTCCCGGGCGAACTGGCAGCACGCCGATGGCTCGCTGAAACCGGTCGCGGTGAAGTTGTATAAAGGTGAAATGACCAGCGACGGCTCGCCGTTACACGAAATGAACGCCTGCATCACCGCCGGCCTGCACCCGAACCTGATCCGCGTTGAAGGGCGTATCACCGCTCATCCCGACGGCCAGCAAGGGCTGGTGATGCAACTGATTGACCCGAGTTTTCGCAACCTCGCCGGATTGCCAAGCCTGGCCTCGTGTTCGCGGGATGTGTACGCCGATGATCTGCGCTTTACCGCCGACGTTGCCTTGCGCATTGCCAAGGGCATTGCCTCGGCAGCCGAGCATCTGCATGCGCAAGGCATCACCCACGGCGACCTGTACGGGCACAACATTTTGTTGAACGAACGGGGCGATTGCCTGCTGGGGGACTTTGGCGGGGCGTCGTTCCATGCCACGACGGATACCGCGCAGACGCGGGCACTGCAACGCATCGAGGTGCGTGCGTTTGGCGTGTTGCTGGGGGAATTGCTGGCGCGCATCGACTCGGGGTTGAGTGCAGAGCGGCGTTTACATTGGGAAGCGCTGGAACGGTGTTGCTGCCAGGCGGATGTGCGGGCGCGACCGGGGTTCAGTGAAGTGTTGCGCGAACTTGAAAATCTGTGACCGCGGCGCGGTCAATCGCGGGCAAGCCCGCTCCCACAGTGTCCGTGTCGTGCACAAAATATGTGAACTGCGCAAAAACCTGTGGGAGCGGGCTTGCCCGCGATGAGGCCATCACTGGCGAAACAGATCAGCCAGCCAGACCGACGAACATGTCCTGCACGTCATCATGGTTGTCGAGGCCTTCGAGGAACGCTTCAACTTCAGCCATCTGCTCGTCGCTCAGGCCGCTGACCGGGTTCTTCGGCTGGTAGCCAAGCTTGGCCGACAAGACCGTGAAGCCTTGCTCGGGCAGGGATTTCTGCACGGCGTCGAGGTCAGTCGGGTCGGTCAGGAACAGCGTCGCACCGTCTTCACCTTCTTCAAAATCCTGGGCACCGGCTTCGATCGCGGCCATTTCCGGATCGGCGTCCGGGGTGTCCGGCGAGGCTTCGATCATGCCGACGTGGTTGAAGTCCCAGGCCACGGAGCCGGAAGCGCCCAATTGGCCCTTGCGGAACGCCACGCGGATCTCCGCCACGGTGCGGTTGACGTTGTCGGTCACGCACTCGACGATCAGCGGCACCTGATGCGGGGCGAAGCCTTCGTAGGTCACGCGATGGTATTGCACCGCTTCACCCAGCAGGCCCGCGCCTTTCTTGATCGCGCGATCAAGGGTTTCTTTCGGCATCGAGGCTTTCTTGGCCTGTTCGACCACCAGACGCAAGTGTGCGTTGGTGGCGGTATCGGCACCGTTGCGTGCAGCAATGGTGATTTCTTTCACCAGTTTGCCGAAGATTTTGCCCCTGGCGTTGGCTGCCGCTTCTTTGTGTTTAACCTTCCACTGTGCGCCCATTACTCACTCTCTTGATCTGTGGCGCCGAGACATCTATTGGCCGACGCGTGGCGCCAAGTTTATACGGCCTAAAGTCGGCAATCGACCAAAAAAATCGTAATGCTGAATCGACATTTTCGCCAGAGCGTGTAGGGCTATTCTGAAAAGCCGCTTTGCCATAAGCATTCGGCGCTGCGGTTTCGTACCCTCTGGGGCCGTATTGCCAGACAGAGCCTGTGCGAATGCTCAATGACATGGAAAGTCCCTTCACGCTGACCCTGACCGACAGTGGATTGCAAATGCCGGTGTTGCGCTTTCGCGGTGAGGAAGCGCTCAACCAGCCCTACCGCTTCGACATCGAACTGATCAGCCTCGGCCCGGCCATGACGCCAGGCACGCTGTTGCAGCAACCGGCATTCCTGCATCTGAGTGATCATCACGGGGTTCACGGGCGCATCGACAGCGCCAGTTGCGAACATCGCGGTGCGCATCGGGTCGGCTATCGAGTGGTGCTGGTGCCCTCCCTTCAACAACTCGCGCAAGCACAAAAACGCCGCGTCTTTGTGCACTTGAGCGTGCCGCAGATTCTCCAACAGTTACTCGAGGAAAACGCGCTGCCGGTCGACAGTTACCGAATGGAAGTGATCGTCGGCCAATACCCCCAGCGCGAGTTCTGCATTCAATATGAGGAAAGCGATCTGGCCCTGCTGCACCGCTTGTGCGAGGAAGAAGGCATTCATTACCACTTCGAACATGGCCCGGACGGGCATGTCGTGGTGTTCGCCGACGACAGTCTGAGTTTGCCGCAAGAGCCCACGCTGCTGCCGTTCAGCCTCGATGACGAGGCGCCCTCGCCGCACATCGCGACGCTGTTCCAGCGGCATGACGCGGTGCCAGTCGCACCGCAACGTCATGTACGCAATCGCGGGCAACGAGACCTGCGCGAGGATGCCGCGAACCAGAGCATAACGGGGCCGACAACAACGCTGTCCCAGCCACATCGCTATGCCGAACAACGCAGCCGTCGTCATCTGCAACGTCAGCGCTGCGAATATCGCTCGATCCATGGCCGCAGCGATTGCGTGGACCTGCTCAGCGGTCAATTGGTCCAGGTTGCGGAGCATCCGATCAACAGTTTCAACGAACAATGGTTGATCACCGAAATGCGCCATCACGGGCAACAGCCGTCGATTCTCGAGCCGACACCCAGCGTTTACCGCTACCACAACGATTTCGTTGCCCTGCCCTGGTCGACGGAATTTCGTCCGGCACTCAAACAGCCGCGACCGGCGATCCCCGGTTATCACCTGGCGCGCGTACTCGGCACGCCCGGGCAGCCGGCATCTCTCGATGACCAGGGCCGGATCAACGTCAGTCTGTGGTCTGTCGCAACGGTGCAGGCCGACGATGGAATATGGCTGCCAATTGCCCTGACCAACGCCAATGGACGGATCGCCGCCAATGAACTGCCCTGTGCCGGCAGCGAGGTGTGGGTGAGTTTTCTCGACAGCGATCCGGATCGACCGATCCTCTGCCTGGGCACGCAAGGCGAACTGCCGCAGCAACAAATACCGCCCACTCAAGACAATCCCCAGTTACTCGACTGGCTCCTCTACCGCAACTAAAAAACCCCGTGTAGGAGCTGCCGCAGGCTGCGATCTTTTGATCTGGTCTTTTACAAACAAGATCAAAAGATCGCAGCCTGCGGCCGCTCCTACATGAGGGGGAGTCAGGCTTTGTCGGCCTTGCCCGCCGCCGCAGCGAATTTCGCCAGCCGTACGTCCAGGTGCCGTGGCAGCCGACCGTGGTCTTCAGCGCGCTCCTTGCGCCGGATGGCGTTGCGCACCATCAGCGAACCCAGATAACGGATCGGCTCCGGCGGAAAGTAGCCCAGCGGGCCGTTGACCAGCGGCGAGCGCGTCCACGGGTTATCCAGGCCTTGCACCAGCGACGCGAGAATCTGCCCGCCCATGTGACACGGGCCAACGCCGCTGCCGGAATAGCCGAAACCGTAGAACACATTGCCGCTGCTGCTCATCTGCCCGAAAAACGGCAGGCCGGTCACCGAGCGATCCGAAGGACCGTTCCAGGTCGCGTCGACTTTGACCTCGGCAAACGCCGGAAAAAAATCGCCGAGACTGCGCTTGAGTAATCCGGCGTACGGCGACGGCTGATCGAACACCGGCAGCATTCGCCCACCAAAGGCAAACGTGTTACCGCCCTTGCCAAGCATGATCCGGCCGTCCGGGGTGTTGTGGTAGTAGTGCACGAAGATCCGCGAATCGAGCACGGTGACACCACTGGTCAAGCCGATTTCCTGCAGCAGTTCCGGGCGCGGCTCGGTGATCAGCATGTCGCTGGAAACGATCGCCACGCTGCGTTCGAACTGCGGGAAAGCGCGGGCCATCCACGCATTCATCGCCAGCACCACGCGGTCGGCGACAACCCTGCCGGTGGCGGTATGAATGCGCGCCGGGCGGCCCTCTTCAAGGCCGGTCATCGCCGTGTTTTCATGGATCTTCACGCCGAGCTGCAAGGCCACACGGCGTAATCCGCGCACCAGTTTGCCCGGTTGCACACTGGCCGCCGCCGGCGAGAACCAGCCTTCCAGATGCTTGGCGGAACCGGCCATGCGCTGCACATCGGCGAGCGGGCGCTGGCTGAACGAGTTGATGCCATTGCGCTCCAGCGCCGCGATCACTGCGTCGGTCGAGCCGACCTGCGCACGATTGGTCGCGGTGTACAGCGTGCCGTCGAGCCGGTAATCGGCATCGACGCCGTACTGTTCGCAGAACTCGCCGATGGCATGAATGCTGCGCTCAGATTCCTTGACCAGGCGCACTGCTTCCTCGACGCCGAACAGGCGCTCCAGGGTGAAATACTTGGCCGACCACGACAACGCGCAGCCACCGTTGCGCCCACTGGCACCAGCGCCGCAGATGTCGGCCTCGATCAGCAACACATCGAGCTCCGGGTTCTGCTGCTTGAGCATGATCGCTGTCCACAACCCGGTGTAACCGCCGCCGACGATGCACACGTCAGTGCGCACTTCGCCTTGCAGCGGTGCACAGGTTTCAGACGTGTCGGTGTGCAGGGCCTGCTCCAGCCAAAACGGTCTCATGGGTTTTCTCCAGTCAGTTGGCCACGCCACAGCCTGCCGCGTGCGTCGCAGCAGGCCGCGAGGCAAGGGTTTTCAGGAACGCAGGGGTTTGATCGTCAACGGGCAATTGGGGATGGAGGCGCGTGGTTCCATCACACCGACCGGGCGGCTGTTCCAGTGCGGAATCAGCACCAGCGCCGAAAACAGCGCGCAACCGGCAAACACGATGAACACCGTGACTGAGTCGAAGTAACCCGGCAACAAGCCACCGAGCACCGCACCGACCGATCCGCAGCCGTTGACGAAACCGGCCGCCGTGGCACCGGCCTTGGCTTTGCCGAAGTCGATGGCCGCTGCGCCGCTGATCATCGAATCCGGGCCGTACAGGGTCAGGCCCATGACAAACAGCAGTGCGACCACCAGCAAAACACTACCGGTGTGCAGAGCGCCCATGAACAGCGCCAGCGTCACGGTCAGTGCGAGCAGACTAAGCACGCAGGCCGGCATGCGCCGGGCGCCGAAGAGCTTGTCCGAGGCCAGGCCAATCATGATCGGCCCAAGCAGACCGGCCAGCTCGAACGAGGTCGGAATGATTGCCGCACCGACCTTGCCAACGCTGGGCATTTGCTCGAAGACAATCACCGGGCCCCACAGCAGAATCGCGTAACGCGCCGGTTTCAGCATGAAATACGCCAGGCCCAGCACCAGCACCGTGCGATTGCGCAGGATTTCCTTTAACGGTTCCCAGACGCTGAGTTTGCTGTTGGCTTCGGTCTCCTCTGCGCTGAGTTCCGGCTCCGGCTCGACCGCCGGCAGGCCAACATCTTCCGGTTTGTTGCGCTGGAAGATGAAGAACACCACCGCCACCACCGCGACCACCGCTGCGCTGGAAATAAACGCCGCGTGCCAACTGCCCACCAGCGTATACGCCCACCAGCCGGCAAACGGCGAAGCCACCAGACCACCGAAGGCGTAGCAGGAACTCCATAAACCGAGCACCCGCCCGCGCTGTTGCGCAGGGAAGAAACTGCCAAGGTTTTTACACAACCCCGACCACCCGGTGGACTGCGCCAGGCCCTGAATCAACATGCAGGTAGCGAAGATTGGTAGTGTCGCGTAGCTACCCATCACCAGCGCCGCTGCGGCGGAAATCAGCAAACCGCCAAGCACCACGACCCGTGGGCCAAAGCGGTCGGCGAGCATGCCCCAGGTGAATTGGCCGATGGCGTAAGCCGCCAGATAGATCGCATCAAGGTTGGCCATGGCCATCTTGTCGAGCATGAAGGTGGGGTCTTCGGCGATGCCGAGTTTGGCCACCGAGAAAGCTTTGCGGGTGAAGTAGAAAGCGGCGTACGCGAGCCAGGTGACAGCGAAGATCTGCACGCGCCAACGCGCAATGGTGCCGATGTGCTTGTTCATGGTGGTTCTGACCTCAGGGTGTGAGTGTGCCGGCAGAATCGTTAAGAAAAACGCCTGTGTTTTTATTGTTGAGCACTGCGATATCCCCCCATCCCTATGGCGATACCGGTCAGATGAGTCCTGCTGTTGCACGCACAGGCTCATGGCCATTGCTGCTCCCGAACGAGCAGTCAGCGATGGCGTGAGCCGATCAAAGCAATTACTGTTTAATAAATAAAATCGATTTATCGTATTTCACACATAAGCTCAGCTTGTTACTGGAGCATTCATGTCCGTCTCCCACGCCCAGCTCAAAGCCTTCCATGCCGTGGCCGTGCATGGAAGCTTCACCAAAGCCGCCGAGCGGCTTTTTCTCACGCAACCGGCGATATCCGACCAGGTGCGCAAACTGGAGGAGCGTTTCGGCGTTCTGCTGTTTCACCGCAATAAGCGTTCCGTGCGCCTGACCGATCTTGGTGAGCGCTTGCTGGCGATCACCCAGCGCCTGTTCGTGATTGAAGCCGAAGCGCAGGAATTGTTGCAGGAATCCCAGGCCCTGCAGACCGGCAGCCTGATTCTGGCAGTCGATGCGCCGGTGCACGTGTTGCCGCAGATCGCGCGGTTCTGTGAGCGTTATCCGGGGATCAGCGTGAAAATCGAGACTGGCAACACCGATGAATCGCTGTTTCGCCTGTTCAACTATCAGGCCGATCTGGCGTTGCTCGGGCGCGATGTCAGTGACGAGCGTTTGCTCTGCGTGCCGCTGCGCAACGACCCGATGGTCGCATTCGTCTCACGCCATCACCCGTGGGCCGAGCGTGAATCGATTTGCCTGGCGGACCTCGATGACACGCCGTTGGTGTTGCGCGAACACGGCTCGGTGACACGGCAGACGCTGGAGGAAGAAATGGCCCGCGCCGGGTTTCGCATTCGCCCGGCGATTCAGGTTGAAGGCCGCGAAGCCGCGCGCGAGGCGGTGGTGGTGGGGATTGGCGTGGGGGTGGTGTCGGCGGCAGAGTTTGGTGCGGATTCGCGGGTCTGCGCATTGCCAATCATTGATTGCACGCGCCGGCTGACGGAGACGCTGGTGTGCCTGCGCGAGCAGAGTTCGCGGCGGGTGGTGGCGACGTTTTTGCAGATGGTGCGCGAGAGTCTGGTGTAGCTGTGCCCTGACCTGAACGTCAGCTACACTGGCGCCTTGCCATCTGTCACAAAAAATTTCGCAGCATCACCGTCTGAGACGCATCGAGCCTGTCGCGGCTCGACCATGGAATCGAAGTACGCATCGTGAAGAAAATAATAAATTCAGTTCGGAATCATTTCTGGAAAAAATCCATTCGCCAGCATGCCTGCAAAGTCGCCGGCGGGATTTTTTCGTTGCACAAGCGATCGACACTGACGCTCGAAGAACACGTCAGCATCGGCCACGTGGTGATCGAGTCGAAACACCTCGCCATCGGTGCGCACACCTACATCAGAAGTGATTGCGTACTGTCTGCGGTTTCCTCCATTGGCCGCTTCTGCTCGATCAGTACCCGCTGCTTTATCGGCCAGCAAAAGAGCTCTCATCCAACCGACTGGCTCAGTTCTCACCCCTTTCAGTACACCGATACCGCCCTGATCTTCGACCCGGTGGTGGCCGACGTCACGATCGGTCACGACGTGTGGATCGGCCACAGCGCGATGATCCTCGAAGGCGTGCAGGTCGGCACCGGCGCAATCATCGCGACGCGCGCGCTGGTGACCCAGGATGTTCCGCCTTACGCAATCGTTGCCGGCACCCCGGCGAAAATCATCAAATACCGGCATGACCCGCACACCATTGCACGCTTGCTTGACAGTCAGTGGTGGAACCTCGATGTGCAATTGCTGCAGACGCTGCCATTGAATGATCCTGCCGCCGCGCTGGACCAACTGGAGAGCATGCAGCTGAAGCAGGCGAATTACCCAAGAATCGAAATCACCCGAAAAAGTACCGCGATCCTGCCGGCTCAGCCGCAATTGACCATGGCCTGAACTGGATGCCGCGACTGCGCCTGAGGTCAGCCAGGCGCCAACGCGAAAAACGCCTGGATCAAACGCAAATCCCGGCGCCGCTCCATGCAGCCGATCATGTGCCGGTTGACCAGGCCGTCGCCGATGATCGGAATCGCCACCACGCGCGGGTCATGGCTGACTTCCACCGATGACACCACACCGACACCCAGCTCAGCGGCGACGGCTTCCGTCACCGCCTCACGGCTATCGAGTTCCAATAACACCCGTGGATGAATCGAGGCCTGTTCACACGCTTGATCAAAGGTACGCCGGGTGATCGAACTCGGTTCACGCAGCACCATGATCACCTGATCCAGCTCCTTGAGCTTGACCTCCCCCGCGCGCGTCGCCCAGGCATGCGTTGCCGGCACCAACGCGCAAATCCGCGATTCGCTCAAGCCTTGCAGGTGCAGGCCTTTGCGCGGTTCGACTTCAGTCAGCACCGCCACATCGGCATGCTCGGACAACAGCGCCGCGAGGGTTTCCTGCGCATTGCCCAAGCGCAGATTCACGGTAATCCCCGGATACCGCGCGCGCAGGCTGGCGAGCATCGGCATGACCATGTGCGGGCCGTCCGCCGCCACTTCCAGACGCCCGGTAAGCAATTGTCGATTGGCCTCAAGCAGCACCTGCGCCTCTTCCGCGAGGCCGAACATCGCCCGGGTGATCGCCGCCAGTTTTGTGCCCTCCTCGGTCAGCTCCACTCGTCGCGCGGTGCGCCGCAGCAAGGTGATCTGGTAGTGCTCCTCCAGCGCCTTGATGTGCCCGGTGACCGCCGGCTGACTGATGAATAACCGCGCAGCAGCCCGGGTAAAGCTGCCTTCGCGGGCCACGGCGTCGAAGGCGCGCAGCTGAAACAGATTCATGAATAGCTCTCGCTGATGGCTGGCATAACAACAAACAATTTGATTGATGCAACGCCGAATTGCAACGTATGCCCCGTAGCTTCATCCCACAGCGCTATCCGAGGACACACGAATGAGTATCGCCGAACCCATCCTGCTCACTCCCGGCCCGTTGACCACTTCGGCCCGCACCCGTCAGGCGATGATGGTCGACTGGGGATCATGGGATGACCGCTTCAATCAACTGACCGCCAGCCTGTGCGAACAATTGCTGGCGATCCTCAACGGCGCGGCCACTCACCATTGCGTGCCGTTGCAGGGCAGCGGCACCTTCGCCGTCGAGGCGGCGATCGGTACTCTGGTGCCGCGTGACGGCAAAGTCCTGGTGCTGATCAACGGTGCCTACGGCAAGCGTCTGGCGAAGATCTGCGAAGTGCTCGGCCGCTCGTTCAGCACTTTTGAAACCGCTGAAGATGAACCGACCACCGCCGCCGACGTCGACCGTCTGCTGCGCGCCGACAGCGACATCACTCACGTCGCGCTGATCCACTGCGAAACCAGCACCGGGATTCTTAATCCTTTGGCGGAAATCGCCGAAGTCGTTGAGCAACACGGCAAACGCCTGATCATCGATGCCATGAGTTCCTTCGGAGCGTTGCCGGTGGATGCGCAAAAAGTCCCGTTCGATGCCTTGATCGCGGCCTCCGGTAAATGCCTGGAAGGCGTGCCGGGAATGGGTTTTGTCTTCGCCCGCAAAGAGTCGCTGGCGGCTGCCGCCGGCAATTCGCATTCGTTGGCGATGGATCTGTTCGACCAGCACGCCTACATGATGAAAACCGGCCAATGGCGCTTCACCCCGCCGACCCACGTGGTCGCGGCGCTGCACGAAGCATTGCTGCAATACAACGAAGAAGGTGGCCTGCCGGCGCGGCATGCGCGCTACGCCGCCAACTGTCAGGCACTGATGGAAGAGATGGCCAAACTCGGTTTGCGCAGCTTCCTGCCGGCGGCGATTCAGGCGCCAATCATCGCCACGTTCCATGCGCCGAACGATCCGCGGTACCAGTTCAAGGACTTCTACGAACGGGTCAAGGCCAAGGGTTACATCCTCTATCCCGGCAAACTGACTCAGGTCGAAACCTTCCGCGTCGGCTGCATCGGCCACGTCAGCCCGGACGAAATGCGCCAGGCCGTCGCGGCGGTGGGCGAAGTGCTGCGCGAAATGGAAGTCCTCGACATCTAAAACCCACCCTAAATCCCCTGTAGGAGTGAGCCTGCTTGCGATAGCGGTCGAACATTCAACATTTTTTGTCGACTGACACGCCCTCATCGCGAGCAGGCTCACTCCCACAGTTTGAATTGCATTGCCAAATCAGGAATTTAATTGCCATGAACTACGTCAATCCAAGCAAGCTGCAAGCCGCGATCCTCGACTGGGCCGGCACCGTGGTCGATTTCGGTTCTTTCGCGCCGACGCAGATTTTCGTCGAAGCCTTCGCCGAATTCGATGTACAGGTTTCCATCGAAGAAGCCCGCGGGCCGATGGGCATGGGCAAGTGGGATCACATCCGTACCCTCTGCGATCAGCCGCAAGTCGCCGAGCGTTATCGCAAAGTCTTCGGCCGCACGCCGACCGACGATGACGTCACCGCGATCTACAAGCGTTTCATGCCCCTGCAGATCGAGAAGATTGCCGAACACTCGGCGCTGATTCCCGGCGCCCTGGAAACCATCGCCAAGCTGCGCGAGCAAGGGATCAAGATCGGTTCGTGCTCCGGCTACCCGAAACAGGTCATGGATAAAGTCGTCGAACTGGCCGCCAGCAACGGTTATGTCGCCGACCACGTGGTCGCCACCGACGAAGTGCCGAACGGTCGCCCATGGCCGGCTCAAGCACTGGCCAACGTAATTGCACTGGGCATCGACGATGTCGGTGCCTGCGTGAAGATCGACGACACCGTGCCCGGCATCCTCGAAGGCCGCCGCGCCGGGATGTGGACGGTCGCGCTGATCTGCTCCGGCAATGCGCTGGGCCTGGATTACGCCGGTTTCCGCGCCTTGGGCAGCGATGAACTGGCCAGCGAACGCAAACGCATTCACGCACTGTTCGAAAGCTCGCGCCCGCACTATATGATCGACACCATCACTGACTTGCCGGAAGTGATTGCCGACATCAACAAGCGTCTGGCCAAGGGTGAGATGCCGCAGACGAGCTGATTGCGTTATGCGCGGCAAACAAAAACGCCAGTGTCTGACCGACACTGGCGTTTTTTTAGGTAGAACCCCTGACTCAGAGCATTGAAAGTCCGATCAGCTTCAGGCAAATCCGCCAAAGCGGATTACAGTTAAAGCATGCCGTCGCACAAGAACGGCCGTTTTGACCCTGATCTGTGAGGAAACACCGTATGCCGTGGACAAGTTCAGAATCGCGCTACAGCACTGTGTCGGTGCTGCTGCACTGGCTGATGCTGGTGTTGTTGGTGCTGGTGTACGCCAGCATGGAATTGCGCGGTTTCTTCCCCAAAGGCAGCGGCGGCCGCACGCTGATCCGCGAAGTGCATTACATGCTTGGCCTGACCGTGTTCGTGCTGGTGTGGTTTCGCCTGCTCGCGCGCAGCCTCGGCCCGGCACCGAAGATCTTCCCCGCTTCGCCGCAATGGCAAACCGTGCTGGCGCGGCTGATGCACTGGGCGCTGTACCTGTTCATGATCAGCATGCCGATTCTCGGCTGGCTGATTACCAGCGCCGAGGGGCATCAGGTGATGTTTTATGGCTTTGATCTGCCGCTGCTGGTTGCGGAGAACAAGGATTTCGCCAAGCAGGTCGAGCACTGGCACGTGCTGATCGGCACGATCGGATACTGGCTGATCGGGCTGCATGCGCTGGCGGGGATCTATCACCATTACGTGGTAGGCGATAACACGCTGCTGCGGATGATGCCCAAGCGCGGGTGAAACCACCGGGATCTCACTGTGGCAATACATCCATTGTTGCTGGCATTTATCTGAGGCACTGCAAACCATTGTGGCTGGCAATGGGATCTATCTGAGGCAATACAGATCACTGTGGCTGGCAATGGAATCTATCTGTGGCACTGCAAACCACTGTGGCGAGGGGATTTATCCCCGTTGGGCTGCGAAGCAGCCCCAAAACCTCAAAACGCGGTGTGTCAGACTGAACAGTGTGGGCTGAATTGGGGCTGCTTCGCAGCCCAGCGGGGATAAATCCCCTCGCCACAATGAATCTCCATATGACAGAAATAGGGTGCGGTCAGGGACAGGTGCTGAAACCGCGTCTGCCCTGCAGGCCGCCGGTGTGGACGACGATCAGTCGTGTGCCGCTGGCAAATCTGCCTGCTTCTATCTGTTCCTTGAGGGCCATCAGCGCTTTGCCGGTATAGAGCGGTTCCAAGGGCACACCGCTAGCCTGTTCGGTCTGCTCAATAAACGCGAGCAACGCCGAATCAACCCTGGCAAAACCACCACGGCTGGCCTCGATCAACTCGTAGCCCGCATTCGCCAATCCTGCTGCTTGCAGGATCGCCTCGATGTGCGGCGCCACACCGTGATCCTCCGGCACCGCCAGTGCGCCAAACACCGGATGCGCCCCCGCCTCCGCCAGCACTAACCCGGCCAATGTCGTGCCGGTGCCGCAGGCCAGCCACCAGCCGTGGTAATCGCTCCAGCCGAGCGTGGGCAATTGTGTATCGAGTTGCTGTTTGAGCGCAGCGCAACCCAGCGCGCCGGCCAATCCACCGCCGCCCTCCGGCACCGCATACAGTTGCGGGTACTGCGCCTGCCAAGGTTCCCAGAACCCCGGCTCATTCCGCGCGCGGTAGCCGCCGTAACCCAACCAGTGCAACTGCATGCCGAACGCTTGCAAATCCTGCACGGTCGGCGTTTCCTGCGCATGCCCACGCAACAGCCCGACAGTCTTGAATCCCAACCGTTTGCCCGCCGCCGCCAACGCATGCAGATGATTGGAGTGAGCACCACCGAGACTGATGATGCCTTCAGCACCGGCACCCTCGGCGGCTTTGAGGTGTTCAGAGAGTTTGAACCATTTATTGCCGCTGATCAGCGGGTCAATCTGGTCGAGGCGCAGGATCGCGACCTCAATGCCGGCAGCGCTGAGCCAGTCCAGATGAAGGTGTTCGAGGGGGGCGTGGGCAAACATGAGCAGAGCATGATCTGAAAAAAACACATACTAGTAGGAGCTGCCACAGGCTGCGATCTTTTGATCCTGTTTTTGAAAACCCAGATCAAAAGATCGCAGCCTGCGGCAGCTCCTGCAGGGGTGTTTACAGTTCAGCGGCGAGGCGTGAGCCTTGGTTGATGGCGCGCTTGGCGTCTAGCTCGGCCGCGACATCGGCGCCGCCGATCAGGTGCACGTTTTGCCCGGCTTCCACCAAGCCATCGTGCAGCTCACGCAGCGGATCCTGCCCCGCGCAGATCACGATGTTGTCCACCGCCAGCAATTGCGGCTCGCCGGCTTCGCCGATGCGGATGTGCAAACCCTCGTCGTCAATGCTCAGGTATTCAACGCTGTTGAGCATTTGCACCTGCTTGTTCTTCAAACCGGTACGGTGAATCCAGCCAGTGGTTTTACCCAGGCCATCGCCGACCTTGGTTTTCTTGCGCTGCAACAGGAACACTTCACGGGCCGGAGCGTGCGGCGCCGCTTTGATCCCGGCGACGCCACCGCGTGCTTCCAGCTTCGTATCGATGCCCCATTCTTTCCAGAACGCGGCACGGTCCTGACTGGTCGCAACGCCTTCATGGACGAGGAACTCCGAGACGTCAAAACCGATACCGCCCGCGCCGATCACCGCGACACGCTTGCCGACCGGTTTACGCTCAAGGATCACGTCGATGTAGCTCAGCACCTTGGCATTCTCGACGCCCGGAATCGCTGGCAAACGCGGCGCAATGCCGGTGGCGAGGATGATTTCGTCGTAGCCGCCTTCAAGCAGTTTCGCCACATCGACGCGAGTGTTCAGGCACACCTCGACATTCGTCGTCTGCAACTTGCGCTTGAAGTAGCGCAGGGTCTCGAAGAACTCTTCCTTGCCCGGTACACGCTTGGCAATGTTGAACTGGCCGCCGATTTCGCTGGCCGAATCGAACAGGGTCACCTGATGGCCACGCTCGGCCGCCACGGTTGCAGCGGACAGACCGGCAGGGCCAGCGCCGACTACGGCAATCTTCTTGATCTGCTGCACCGGCAGATAGTTGAGTTCGGTCTCGTGGCAGGCACGCGGGTTGACCAGGCAACTGGTCAGCTTGCCGCCAAAGGTGTGATCGAGGCACGCCTGGTTGCAACCGATGCAGGTGTTGATCTCGTCGGCGCGGCCTTCGGCAGCCTTGTTGACGAAGTCCGGATCGGCGAGGAACGGCCGCGCCATCGAGACCATGTCGGCATCGCCTTCGGCAAGAATCTGCTCGGCGATTTCCGGGGTGTTGATGCGGTTGGTGGTGATCAACGGAATGCTCACCGAACCGCGCAGCTTGGCCGTGACCTTGCTGAACGCGGCACGCGGCACTTTGGTGGCGATGGTCGGAATCCGCGCTTCGTGCCAGCCGATGCCGGTATTGATGATGGTCGCGCCGGCCTGCTCGATGGCTTTGGCGAGGATGACGATTTCATCCCAAGTGCTGCCGCCCTCGACCAGATCGAGCATCGACAGACGGAAAATGATGATGAAATTCGGGCCGACGGCTTCGCGCACGCGGCGAACGATTTCCACCGGCAGGCGCATGCGGTTTTCGTAACTACCGCCCCAACGGTCAGTGCGATGGTTGGTGTGCGCGGCGAGGAACTGGTTAATGAAATAACCTTCCGAGCCCATGATCTCGACGCCGTCGTACTCGGCGGTTTGTGCCAATACCGAGCAGGTGACGAAATCGCTGATCTGCTTCTCGATGCCTTCCTCGTCCAGCTCTTTGGGCTTGAACGGGTTGATCGGCGCCTGGATCGCGCTCGGTGCGACCTGCTTCGGGCTGTAGGCATAACGGCCGGCGTGAAGGATCTGCATGCAGATCTTGCCGCCCGCCTCGTGCACCGCGCGGGTGACGATGCGGTGCTTGAGCGCTTCTTCTTCGGTGGTCAGCTTGGCCGCGCCGGAGTACACCCCGCCCTCGTCGTTCGGACCAATCCCGCCGGTGACCATCAGGCCGACACCGCCGCGCGCGCGTTCGGCGAAGTACGCCGCCATGCGCTCGAAGCCGCCCGGCTTCTCTTCCAGACCGGTGTGCATCGAGCCCATCAGGGTGCGGTTGCGCAGCGTGGTGAATCCCAGGTCCAGCGGGGCCAACAGGTGCGGGTAATGAGCGGCGGTCATCGGTAACTCCACAACGAGCGTTCACGGAAAAAGTGCGGGAGCTCTGCGTCCCCCGTCAGTCATGTGGCACAGACTAAGAGTCGCACCGTTGTCACTCAATGACCGTAACTGACAACTTATTGATCCAAATGCGCAGCGCCTCTTGGCAATCGGCGCCATGGGCCCTACCCTAGTCGCCACACCCTGTACCCGGCTGTTGTTGGTTTTCATGCGCAAACTTTTGTACCTGACATTTTCCATGGCCATCGTGGCCGTCCTGACCACCTACGCCATGTGGGCGGCAGACCGGCCGGCGGGCCATTACCTGTCGGACCTGCGCATCAAACTGGCGGTCGATGAGGGCACGCCTGCCGACCGCGGCAACCTGCTGGGCATCCAGCCCGAACTGTTCCCCACCGACTATCAAAGCCCCGAACGCCTGCACCGCAAACTCGCGGCGTATCTGCAACAGGCTCAGGATCAAGGCTTGTTGAACGAGAAAACCGTAGTGGTGTTGCCGGAGCATGTCGGCACGTGGCTGATGATCAGCGGCGAGAAAGACGAGCTGTATCAGGCGCCGACCCTCGCCGAAGCGATGAACTGGCTGGCCGCGAGCAACCCGCTGTTGTTCGCCCGTGCCTGGCTCAGCGCCAAGGGCAATAGTCGTCTCGATGACGCCCATCTACGTATGAAATCCAAGGCGATGGCCAAGGATTATCAGGCGCTGTTCGGTGGCTTGGCCAAGGAATTTCATGTGACGCTGGTGGCCGGCTCGATCGTCTTGCCGGAGCCAAGCATTCGCGATGGCCAGCTCAAACCCGGCAGCGGCGCACTGTTCAACAGCAGCGTGGTGTTTGGTCGCGATGGCGTGCCGTTGGGGCAACCGCAGCGGCAGATGCACCCGATCTTCGATCAACGCGATGTGATCGAGGGCGAAGATCAACACGCGATCAACGTCGTCGACACGCCCGCCGGGCGCTTGGGCATCCTCATCGGCAGTGACAGCTGGTATCCGGACAATTACCGCAAACTCAACGAGCAAGGTGCGCAACTGGTCGCGGTGCCGGCGTTCGTGGTGGGTCATGGCGTGTGGAATCAACCGTGGGGCGGCTATAAAGGTTCGAGCACGCCGGGCTCGGTCAGCCTCAAGCCCGGTGAAGTCAGTGAAGGCCAGGCCTGGCATCGCCTGACCCTCACTGCGCAGCCGCCGAGCAGTCGCGCGATCGCTGGCGTGAGCGTGTTCCTGCGCGGGCAGTTCTGGGACAAGTCGAGTTCCGGGCAAAGCTTTCTCAGCAGCAACGGCCAGCAGTTTGCCGACGGCGAAGCGCGTGGCGCGCGTTTGCTGAATGTCTGGTTGTAAATCATGAAACCGCTGCCGATGCGCCTTGGCGATTTGTCGGTGGGTTTCGTTCACAGCCTCGCCGACGCGGTGCGCAGCCATGCTGCCGATCCGCAGCCGCTGCTTGAGCAATACGGCCTCGATGCCGCCCGTCTGGCCGAGGCCGGGGCACGATTGTCGATTCCGCGTTACATGCGCCTGGGGCACGCGGCGATCCAGCTGACCGAAGACCCGGCGTTGGGCCTGCGAATGGGCCAACTGAGTCGCCTCAGCCAGGCCGGACTGGCCGGGGTCACCGCCGCGCAAGCGCCGACCGTGCGCGAAGCCGCCCGTTGCCTGATCCGTTTCGAACCACTGTACGGCTCCAACTATCGCGGGCAGTCGAGCTTTCACGAAGATGCCAACGGCGCATGGCTGCGTTTCTATTCGATCAGCCCGTACAACGCCTACAACCGCTTTGTGGTGGATTCGATCATTGCCGGCTGGTTGCAGCAGCTGTCCAGCGTCAGTCGCGAAACGCTGCGCGCTGAACGCATCGAAATCGAATTCGCCGAGCCGGATTACCGCGAAGCGTACGCGGTGCTGGGGGATTGCCCGATCCTGTTCGGCGCCGAACGTAATCAACTACGCCTGAGCCTGAACAGCCTCGCGCAACGCAACCCCGAACACTGCCCAAGCACCTGGCGGCATCTGCTGCAATTGTGTGAGCGCGAACTGGAACAGCTGACGCGCACCCGCAGCCTGCGCGAACGCATCACGCAATTGCTCGGGCCGTTGCTCAATGGTGGTCGCGAACCGGATCTGGAGGAAGTGGCGGCACGCCTGAAGCTGCCAACCTGGACACTGCGGCGCAAACTGGCCGAGGAAGGCACGCAGTTTCGCGCGATCCTCAACGACACTCGCCGTGATCTGGCGATGACCTACATTCGCGACACCGAACTGGCATTCGGTGAGATCGCTTATCTGCTCGGCTTTGCTTCAGCCGAAGCTTTCCAGCGAGCGTTCAAGCGCTGGACGGGACAGACACCCGGCGAATTTCGTCGCAGCCATCGCCAGACGGCATAGGGCTACAAGCTAAAGCTCACAGCTCGGTGGCGTCTTCCGCAGGTTCCGGTTGATCCAGTTCAAAGGCCTGGAATTCGAGCAGCTCTTCTTGATAGTCATCCATTGCGTAATCCCCCTGCTGCTCTCTTGAATGGGCCTGAGCAAATGCCCAGTGCCTCGAGCATAAACTGCCCGTATGAAGGAAAAGTGAAACCCGGCCTTCATCAATAAAACGTAGCAGGTGGTCAGGAATTTATCGCGGGATTTTTGTCAGGGGAATGTAAAGAAATTTTCCCAGGTAGGAGCTGCCGCAGGCTGCGATCTTTTGATCCTGGTTTTTAAATCAAGATCAACAGATCGCAGCCTGCGGCAGCTCCTACAGGGATCAGGCGGGATTACTGGCCTGAGGATGGCATCGCCGGAATCGGCTCGGAGGGCGGCGGGATGTCCGGATTGACCGGTGGTGTGATGGTTTCCGTGGCCGGTGCAGGCTCGGCACTCGGCGCGGGAGTGATCGGCGCCGACTCCGCTGGCGGTACAACCGGCTCGGAAATCACGGGGGCCACTTCAGCAGGTGCCGGCGCCGGTTCTGCAGCAGGTGCAGGCGCGGGAGTCGCGGCCGGCTCGGCGGCGGGTGTCGGCGTCAGTGGCGCAGGCTTCGGTTCCGGCATCCCCAAATCGGCCTTGGGTTTCTCTTCGATGTGCGCAGCCTTCTTCGCATCAGCCGGCAGGAACTGCTCGACCAAGGTGAAAAAGCGCTCGTAGAACTTCTGCGAAATCACCGTTTCACTGGCAACCTTGACCATCGAATCGTCCGACGAGCCGATCGGCATCGACACCGAACCCAATACGCCGACACCCAGGCTGGCCGAGTTATTGGTCTTCTTCAGCGCGTAGCGATCCTGCAGGGCGTTGGCGAACATCGTCGCGTGATGCTTGCCGCTGCTGTCTTCGGCGCAGACCACGTTGAAGCTGATCTCAAGGTGCGTATCGCCGGTCTGCTGGAAGCTCTTGTGGCCACTGACCAGTTTCGGGTCACTGCTGGTGATGATGTAACCCTGACTGAGCAATGCGCGCCGGGCAGCTTCGCAACTGGCAGTATCGGCCACCGGGTAATTGCGCGAAAACATACCGGAGTCGTCGAAATTCTCATGCTCATACATCGGCTTGTCTTTCGAACAGCCGGCGACAGCAGCCACCAACAACGCCAACCCGACAACACGCAAGGGAGTGGAAATCAACATTAAACATCCTGAGGGAAAACAGTCCGGGGCGTATTGTGCAACAGATCGCGGCCCTGCGGAGTACGGATTAGTGTCTTAAAACGCTTACAACTCTATCGACCATCCTTTGCGGGAAAAAGTCGCTGCGAAATATGATCGATGAACACCCGCAGTTTGGCCGCGGCATGGCGACTTGATGGCCACAATACCCAAAACTGCCCGTCATGCTCCACATATGCATCGAGCACCCGCCGCAATCGACCTTGGCGGACCGCCTCGGCGACCATGAAATCCGGCAGACAGGCAATCCCCATCCCGGCCAACGCCGCGTGGCTCACCGCCTCGATCGACGTGCTGACCAGCCGCGTCGGCAAAACCGGCTCTGCGCTCCCTTCCTCGCGCCGCAAGGGCCACGCTTCGAGTTTTCCGGTGGCGTGAAAGGTGTGGCGCAGGCAAGCGTGATCAGCCAGATCGGCCGGAATCTGCGGCGCGCCGTGCTGATCGAGATAAACGGCACTGGCCACCAGCACCAGATGAAACTCGCCCAACGGTCGCGCCATCAGTCGCGAATCTTTCGGCTTGCCCGTGCGAATCACCGCGTCGAAGCCCTCGTCGACGACATCGACCATGCGATCGGTGAGATCGAGGTCCAGCTCGATCTGCGGGTACAACGCCATGAACTCGATCAGGACCGGCATCACTAGGTCATGCACCTGCGGCAGGCTGATGCGCAATTTGCCGTGGGGCGCCGAGGCGGCGTTGCACAACTCGAACTCGGCGGCTTCGACCTCCGCCAGAATCTTCCGGCAGCGCTCCAGAAACAACGCCCCCTCTGCGGTGAGGGTGATGCTGCGGGTGCTGCGATGAAACAGCCGCACACCGAGCCGCGCCTCCAGACGCGCAATACTCTTGCCGATCGCCGACGACGAAACCCCTTGCAGGCGCCCGGCCTCGGTAAAACTCCGGGTTTCGGCGGCCTGTACGAACACTGAAATACTGCCGAGGCTGTCCATTTTCACTCCGGGATTGGCGACATCAATGTCCGATATGTTCGGAACCATAACCGGTTTTTCCTGAATGCGCAGCGCCCTACCCTATGGCCTTCGTCTCTCCCTTCGAAATGGACGCTGGATCATGAACGATGCGCAACTCACCTCCCCACCCCTGATACAAGCCGCCGCCAACCGCGAACACCTGCCGCTGGGTGCGCTGTTGGCGCTGGCCACCGCCGGGTTCATCACGGTGCTCACCGAGGCCATGCCCGCCGGACTATTGCCCCAAATGAGCGCCGGCCTGAACGTCTCGCAGGCGCTGATCGGCCAACTGGTCACGCTCTATGCCGTCGGTTCGCTGCTCGCGGCGATTCCCCTGACCATCGCCACACGCGGCTGGCGACGACGGCCGCTGCTGTTGTCGGCCATTGGCGGATTCGCGCTGGCGAACAGTATTACCGCGCTGTCAGACCTGTACTGGCTGACGCTGATCGCGCGGTTGATTGCCGGCGTGTTTGCAGGCCTGCTCTGGGCGCTGCTGGCCGGTTACGCCAGCCGCATGGTCGCGCCCCATCTGCAAGGTCGCGCCATCACCGTCGCCATGCTCGGCGCACCGCTGGCGCTGTCGCTCGGCATACCGGCAGGCACGCTGTTAGGCACCATGGTCGGCTGGCGCCTGAGCTTTGCGATCATGACCGGGCTGACCCTGTTGCTAGTGATCTGGGTGCGCTGGCAAGTGCCGGACTTTGCCGGCGAACGTGCAGGAAAACGCCTGCCCTTGCGTCAGGTGTTCACCCTTCCCGGGGTGCGACCGGTGTTGTTCGTGACGTTGACCTACGTGGTGGCCCACAACCTTCTTTACACCTACATCGCGCCGTTTCTGCAGCCCTCGGGATTGGCAGACGACATCGACCGCGTGCTGCTGGCGTTCGGTCTCGCCTCGGTACTGAGCCTGTGGATCGTCGGTAGCCTGATTGATCGCTGGCTGCGCGAACTGGTGTTGATCAGCACAGCCCTGTTCATGCTCTCGGCGCTGACCCTGGCCGTGTGGCGCGATTCAGCCGGCGTGGTCTATGTCGCCGTGGTTGTCTGGGGGCTGGCGTTCGGGGCTATGCCGTCGCTGTTGCAGACCGCTTCGGCGAAAGCGGCGGGAGCTGCTGCCGATACGGCGCAATCAATGCTGGTGACCCTGTGGAATGTCGGGATTGCCGGCGGCGGGCTGGCGGGTGGTCTATTGCTGGATAACCCTGGCGTTGGGGCGTTTCCGTGGATTGTCGCAGCGCTACTGGTGCTGACCCTGCTTGCAAGCCTTGCTCCTACAAGGACCGTGGTGGGAACGGAATAAAAAAAACCCCGGCGTTGCGGCCGGGGCTTTTGGTCTTGCTGCTCAGTCAGGCATCAGTAACGCTTGATTTCGGCCTGAGCTTCCAACTGCTTGCGGTACGCCGCGAAGTCTTGCTGACCCTCACGGGACGCGAGGAAGCGACGGTATTGAGCCTTCTCTTCATCGGTCGGTGCCGCTGCTTCGTTGACGCCGTTCAGGCGCACAATCATCAGACTGCCGTCCGGCAGCGTCACGTTGCTGAACGTCGGCTTGTCTTTGGCCGCCGGCTTCGGCATGCGGAACAATGCCTGCAACACGGCCGGATCAACACCGTCCTGCGCACGGGTGGCCGCTGCGGTGGCTTTCCAGTTCTGACCGTCAACCGCCTTGTCCAGCGGCGCCTTGCCATCGCGCAGATCAGCGATCAGCTTCTCGGCCTTGGTCTTGGCAGCAGCGCTGGCGTGCTCTTTGGTCAGCTGAGTGCGGATGGCCGCGTTCACGCTTTCCAGAGGCAGTTGCGCAGGCTTCAGGTGTTCCTTGGAGCGCAGCACGATCACGGTTTCCGGATCCAGCTCGATGGCGGTGCTGTTGGCGCCTTCATCAATCACTTCGGTGCTGAATGCTGCAGTGACCACGGCACGGTTGGCCGCAACGCCTTCACCACCTTCACGGCCGAATGGCTTGGAGGTGTGCACGGTCAGCTTCAGATCTGCCGCTGGCTGGGCCAGGTCAGACGCTTCGAACGCAGAGTCTTCCAATTGCTTGGTCGCCTCGACGAAACGCTGCTCGACCTGCGCGGCTTTCAGCTCGCGGGTCAGCTTGTCTTTCAGGCTGGCCAGTGTCGGCACTTCCGGCGCTTCGACACCCAGCAGCTTGATCAGGTGGAAACCGAAGTCGGTGCGAACCGGCGCGGAAACCTGATCTTTATTCAGCGAGTACAAGGCTTTTTCGAAAGCTGGATCGTAAACGCCAGGACCTGCATAACCGAGGTCACCGCCATTGTTGGCCGAGCCCGGGTCCTGCGAGAACTCTTTGGCCAGCGCTTCGAATTTCTCGCCCTTGGCCAGACGCGCCTCGACTTCTTCGATTTTCGCCTTGGCCTGAGCTTCGGTGGTCTTGTCGTTCACTTCGATCAGGATGTGCGCGGCACGACGCTGTTCCGACAGGTTGGCGATCTCTTTCTGATACGCCGCCTGCAGGTCTTCGTCCTTGACCGCAACCTGGTCGAAGAACGACGACTTCTTCAGCTCGAGGTAATCGATGACCACTTGATCAGGGGTCATGAATTCCTTGGCGTGTTCGTCGTAGTAAGCCTTGACCTCATCGTCGGTCAGCTTCACCGCAGCCGGATCGGCCTTGATGTTCAGGGTGGCGAAATCGCGGGTCTGTTTTTCCAGACGGGCGAAAGCCAGCACTTCGGCGTCAGTGACGAAACCGCTGCCCGCTACACCGGCACGCAGTTGGCCGATCAGCATTTCCTGAGCCAGCATCTGGCGGAATTGCATGCGGCTGTAACCCAGTTGACGGATTACCTGATCGAAACGCTCGGAGCTGAACTTGCCGTCAACCTGGAATTCAGGCGTCAGCAGGATCACTTGGTCCAACGCGCCTTCGGAGAAAGCGAACTTCGATTGTTCAGCGCCTTGCAACAGCAGCTTGCGATCAATCAGACCTTTGAGGGCAGATTCGCGGAGCATTTTTTCGTCGAGCAAGGAAGCATCGAAGTCCTTGCCCAGCTGTTGCATCAGCTGACGGCGTTGCATGTCAACGGCCTGGCTCAGCTCGTTCTGGCTGATTTCTTCACCATTGACCTTGGCCGCTTCGTTCGTGTGCGTCGTGGCCTTGAAAATGGCGTCGAAACCGGTCAGGGCCATCAGTGCAACGATGACCCCAATAATGGTCTTGGCAATCCAGCCTTGTGAATTGTCCCTGATATTCTGCAGCATGCGTCCCCCAGAAACGGTTGAACTTCAAAAATTAGGCAACCGTGGAGCGTGGGTAGAATCCGGATAGAAGAAAGGCGCATCCGAGGATGCGCCTTCTCGTAACTGGCGGAGCGGACAGGGCTCGAACCCTCGATCCCGGCGTTACAGGCAGCTGTTTCAGCGACCTGCTCTACCGCTCCGCTGCCAAGTCAGGGATGACCCCGACCCGGATGGGTAAAAACTTGTAACGACTTAGTTGACCGCTTCTTTCAGTGCTTTACCGGCTTTGAAACCTGGTTTTTTAGCAGCAGCGATCTGCAGCGTCTTGCCGGTCTGTGGGTTACGACCAACGCGAGCTGGACGATCAGTCACGGAGAAAGTACCGAAACCAACCAGAACAACGGAGTCGCCAGCCTTGAGAGCGCCAGTGACGGATTCGATTACAGCGTCCAGCGCACGGCCAGCAGCAGCTTTCGGGATATCAGCGGATGCAGCGATAGCATCAATCAGTTCCGACTTGTTCACTCTAAGTCCCCTTATATCTATTTTGAGATGATTCTAAGTTTTTTGGTGAAAGCAAAAACGAGTGCTGAATGGCCTACAGACACTTAAGAGCCGCTTTATAACAAGGGCTCTAAAAAGCTGTCAAGGAAGCCCCCCAGGCAAAAACGTATTAATGCGTGCTAATTCTTTCCTTAGAGTCAGACTCACGTTTTTCGTCCTTGGCAACTATCTCCGGAGCCACATCCGGCAAGGGCTCCGGCGCGTATTGCAGCGCAATTTGCAGGACCTCGTCAATCCATTTAACCGGTTTAATCTGCAGATCCTGCTTGATATTGTCAGGAATCTCCTTGAGATCGCGCACGTTCTCTTCCGGAATAATCACAATCTTGATTCCGCCGCGATGCGCCGCCAGCAGTTTTTCCTTCAGGCCGCCAATCGCCAGCACCTGACCACGCAGGGTGATTTCACCGGTCATGGCGACATCGGCGCGCACCGGAATCCCGGTCAGGGCCGACACCAGGGCCGTGCACATGCCGACACCGGCGCTAGGACCGTCCTTCGGCGTGGCACCTTCCGGCATGTGAATGTGCGTGTCGCGCTTCTCGTGGAAGTCCACGGGAATGCCCAGACTCTTGGCACGGCTGCGGACAACAGTCAGCGCTGCGGTGATCGATTCGACCATCACATCGCCCAGCGAACCGGTCTTGATCAGTTGGCCTTTGCCCGGTACCACAGCGGCTTCGATGGTCAGCAATTCGCCGCCAACCTGAGTCCAGGCAAGGCCGGTGACTTGACCGATCTGATCCTGTTGCTCGGCCAGACCGTAGCGGAATTTACGCACACCGAGGAAGTGCTCCAGCAAGTCAGCTGTCACTTTTACCGAGAAGCGTTTTTCCAGCGCGTGCTCTTTAACAGCCTTGCGGCAGACCTTGGCGATCTGACGTTCGAGGCCACGCACACCGGCTTCGCGGGTGTAGTAACGAATGATGTCGCGGATCGCTTCTTCATCAAATTCAATCTCGCCCTTCTTCAGACCGTTAGCGGTGATCTGTTTTGGCGAAAGGTATTTGACGGCGATATTGATCTTTTCGTCTTCGGTGTAGCCCGGCAGACGGATGACTTCCATGCGGTCGAGCAGTGCTGGCGGGATGTTCATCGAGTTCGAGGTGCACAGGAACATCACATCCGACAGGTCGTAATCGACTTCCAGATAGTGGTCGTTGAAGTTGTGGTTTTGCTCAGGATCGAGCACTTCCAGCAACGCCGACGCCGGATCGCCACGCATGTCGCTGCCCATCTTGTCGATTTCATCGAGCAGGAACAGCGGATTGCGAACGCCGACCTTTGTCATCTTTTGAATCAATCTTCCCGGCATCGAACCAATGTAAGTCCGGCGATGACCGCGAATTTCCGCTTCATCACGCACGCCACCGAGGGCCATACGTACGAATTTGCGGTTGGTGGCGTGCGCAATCGACTCTGCCAGCGAGGTTTTACCCACGCCAGGAGGCCCCACCAGGCACAACACCGGGCCACGGATTTTCTTCACGCGCTTTTGCACGGCGAGGTATTCAAGGATGCGCTCCTTGACCTCTTCGAGACCGTAGTGATCGGCATCGAGAATGTCTTCTGCACGCGCCAGGTCAAGGCGCACTTTGCTCTGTGCCTTCCACGGCACTTGCACCAGCCAGTCGATGTAGGAGCGCACCACGGTGGCTTCGGCGGACATCGGCGACATTTGCTTGAGCTTGTTCAGCTCGGCGTTCGCCTTGGTCAGCGCGTCTTTCGGCAGGCCGGCAGCATCGATGCGCTTTTTCAGCTCTTCGATTTCGTTGTGACCTTCGTCACCGTCGCCCAGCTCTTTCTGAATGGCCTTCATCTGCTCATTCAGGT
Source organism: Pseudomonas helmanticensis (assembly GCF_900182985.1). Lineage (NCBI taxonomy): Bacteria > Pseudomonadati > Pseudomonadota > Gammaproteobacteria > Pseudomonadales > Pseudomonadaceae > Pseudomonas > Pseudomonas helmanticensis. The sequence continues at coordinate 2,013,206 of NZ_FXUY01000001.1, forward strand.
AGTACTCGCGCTGGCTGCGCTCCATTTGCTTTTTGACGCGGCCGCGAATGCGTTTTTCGACTTGCAGCAGGTCGATCTCGGCATCCAGCAACGCCAGAACGTGCTCGACCCGAGCCGACAAATCGATGATTTCGAGGATTTCCTGCTTCTGCTCGATTTTCAGCGCCATGTGCGCAGCCATGGTGTCGACCAGACGACCCGGCTCATCGATGCTGTTGAGCGACGACAGGACTTCAGCCGGGACTTTCTTGCCCAGCTGCACATATTGTTCGAACTGCGACAGCAGCGTACGTACGAAGACTTCGGACTCGCGCTCGGCGGCGTCGACTTCTTCAATCAACGAAACTTCTGCACGGCAGTGGCCATCGACTTCGCTGAAGCGTTCGACGGTGCCGCGCTGCTCACCCTCGACCAGAACCTTAACGGTGCCATCAGGCAGCTTCAGCAGCTGCAGGACAGTGGCAATGGTACCTACGCGATAGAGAGCGTCTTCACCGGGATCATCGTCAGCCGGGTTTCTCTGGGCCAGCAGCAGTATCTGCTTGTCGCCCGTCATCGCTGCCTCGAGGGCTTCGATGGATTTCTCGCGCCCCACGAACAGCGGGATAACCATGTGCGGATAAACCACGACATCACGCAATGGCAGGAGAGGCAATTCGATGGTTGTCTTCATGATTTCGCCTCTACGGCGGCCATATGGCCGTAATCAGATGGAATTGAGCTTGAAACCAAGATGGGGGCTGCCTTGAAAAAAAACAAGCGCAAAGCGGATGTAAAAAACGACATAAAAAAAAAGAGGCCCGAAGGCCCCTTCTTTGTTGCGGCGCGGTGGACGCTTACGCGTCCGGCGCTGCCTTGGCAGCCGGCTCACTGTTTTCGTAGATATACAGTGGCTTGGACTTGCCTTCGATCACGCTTTCATCGATCACGACTTTGCTCACCTCGGACTGCGAGGGGATTTCATACATCGTGTCGAGCAATACACCTTCGAGAATCGAGCGCAGGCCACGAGCACCGGTTTTACGTTCCAGGGCACGCTTGGCGACCGATTTCAGTGCGTCGGAACGGAATTCCAGATCGACGCCTTCCATCTCGAACAGCTTGGCATACTGTTTGGTCAGAGCATTTTTCGGCTCGGTGAGAATCTGCATCAATGCAGCTTCATCGAGCTCGTCCAGCGTCGCGAGGACCGGCAGACGACCGACGAATTCCGGGATCAGACCGAACTTGACCAGATCGTCAGGCTCGACTTCACGCAGGGATTCACCGACTTTCTTGCCTTCTTCCTTGCTGCGCACTTCTGCGTTGAAACCGATGCCGCCTTTGGTGGAACGGTTTTGAATAACCTTTTCCAGACCAGAGAACGCACCACCGCAGATGAACAGGATGTTACGGGTGTCGACCTGCAGGAATTCCTGCTGCGGATGCTTGCGGCCACCTTGCGGTGGAACGGAAGCGACCGTGCCTTCGATCAACTTCAGCAAGGCCTGCTGCACGCCTTCACCGGAAACATCGCGGGTGATCGACGGGTTGTCGGACTTGCGGGAAATCTTGTCGATTTCGTCGATGTAGACAATGCCCATCTGGGCTTTTTCTACGTCGTAATCGCACTTCTGCAACAGCTTCTGAATGATGTTCTCGACATCTTCACCCACGTAACCCGCCTCGGTGAGGGTGGTTGCGTCGGCAATGGTGAACGGAACGTTCAGCAAGCGGGCCAGCGTTTCGGCCAGCAGGGTTTTACCCGAGCCGGTCGGGCCGATCAGCAGGATGTTGCTCTTGCCGAGTTCGACGTCGTCAGCCTTTTTGTCACGCTGGTTCAGGCGCTTGTAGTGGTTGTACACCGCTACGGCCAGAACCTTCTTTGCACGCTCCTGACCAATGACGTATTGATCAAGGATGCCGCTGATTTCTTTGGGCGAAGGCAATTTATGCGCGCTGCTTTCAGCCTGGGCTTCCTGCACCTCCTCACGGATGATGTCATTGCACAGGTCGACGCACTCGTCGCAGATAAAGACCGAGGGGCCGGCAATCAATTTGCGCACTTCATGCTGGCTTTTGCCACAGAAGGAGCAATAGAGCAGCTTGCCGTTGTCCTCGCCGTTGCGGGTGTCAGTCATTCGTTCGATCCAAATCCGATAGGCTTGCAACACAAGATGAAGGCTATTGCGGGCTTTTTCAAGCCCGCCGCTGATCAGACCAGCCGACCAAGCCTATTTTGAGCTGCTTATTTTTAAGCTGGACGCTGGTTGATCACTTCATCGATCAAGCCATATTCCTTCGCAGCTTCTGCACTCATGAAGTTGTCGCGGTTGGTATCGCGCTCGATTTCTTCCAGAGTGCGACCGCTGTGCTTGGCCATCAGCGTGTTCAGGCGCTCACGAATGAAGAGGATTTCCTTGGCATGGATTTCGATATCCGATGCCTGGCCCTGGAAACCGCCCAGTGGCTGGTGAATCATCACTCGCGAGTTCGGCAGGCAGAAACGCTTGCCAGGAGCGCCTGCGGTCAGCAGGAACGCGCCCATGCTGCACGCCTGACCGATACAGGTGGTCGACACGTTGGGTTTGATGAACTGCATGGTGTCGTAGATCGACATGCCCGCTGTCACCGAACCGCCCGGGGAGTTGATATAGAGATGGATGTCCTTGTCCGGGTTTTCCGCTTCAAGGAACAGCAGTTGCGCACAGATCAGGTTGGCCATGTAGTCCTCTACCGGACCAACCAGAAAGATCACTCGCTCCTTGAGAAGGCGCGAATAGATGTCGTAGGCGCGTTCGCCACGAGCGGACTGCTCGACAACCATCGGGACCAGGCCGCCTGCGGCCTGGATATCTGAGTTCTGCTGAATATACGAATTACGGAACATGCTCTGCAGTCACTCCCAAATAGTTATGTCTTGAATACGCATAAGCCAGCTCGAAGGCTGGCTTATGTGTGTGCTTCTTAACGCAAAATCAATCAGTCGGCTTTTGGAGCTTCTACCGGCTTGACCGCTTCTTCGTAAGAGACCGATTTGTCGGTCACGCTAGCTTTCTGCAGAACAGTATCCACAACTTGTTCTTCCAGCACAACCGAACGGACTTCGTTCAGTTGCTGGTCGTTCTTGTAGTACCAGGACACAACCTGCTCAGGCTCTTGGTAAGCCGAAGCCATTTCCTGAATCATTTCGCGAACGCGAGCTTCGTCAGGCTTGAGGTCGAACTGCTTGACCACTTCAGCCACGATCAGACCCAGCACTACACGGCGCTTGGCTTGCTCTTCGAACAGCTCGGCCGGCAGTTGATCAGGCTTGATGTTGCCACCGAACTGCTGAACTGCCTGCACGCGCAGACGGTCAACTTCGTTGGACAGCAGGGCTTTTGGCACTTCGATCGGGTTGGTGGCCAGCAGACCGTCCATTACCTGATTCTTGACCTTGGACTTGATCGCCTGACGCAGTTCACGCTCCATGTTCTTGCGAACTTCGGTGCGGAAGCCGTCGATGCCGCTTTCCTTGATGCCGAATTGCGCGAAGAACTCTTCGTTCAGCTCAGGCAGTTTTGGCTCGGATACGGTGTTGACGGTCACAGTGAACTCGGCGGTTTTGCCAGCCAGGTCCAGGTTCTGATAGTCCTCAGGGAAGGTCAGGTTCAGAACACGCTCTTCGCCGGCTTTAGCGCCAACCAGGCCTTCTTCGAAACCCGGGATCATGCGGCCGGAACCCAGTACCAGCTGAGTACCCTTGGCGGAACCGCCAGCGAACACTTCGCCGTCAACCTTGCCAACGAAATCGATGTTCAGCTGGTCTTCGTTCTGGGCAGCACGGTCGGCCACTTCAAAACGGGTGTTCTGCTTGCGCAGGATGTCGAGCATTTTGTCCAGGTCAGCGTCAGCCACGTCAGCGCTCAGACGCTCAACGGTGATGCCGTCGAAACCGGCAACGGTGAACTCAGGGAACACTTCGAACACCGCAACGTATTCCAGATCCTTGCCAGCTTCGAGCGACTTGGGCTCGATCGAAGGCGAACCGGCCGGGTTCAGCTTCTGCTCAACCACAGCTTCGTAGAAGGAGGACTGGATCACGTCGCCTACAGCTTCCTGACGAGCGTCGGCACCGAAACGGCGCTTGATTTCGCTCATTGGCACTTTGCCTGGACGGAAGCCAGCAATCTTGGCCTTTTGGGCAGTCTGCTGCAGACGCTTGTTGACCTGAGTCTCGATGCGCTCAGCCGGCACGGTGACGCTCATGCGGCGCTCAAGAGCAGTAGTATTTTCAACAGAAACTTGCATGGATATTCCTCGTTGCACAGACGTTAGCCGGCCGTTTCCGACCCCAGAATCAAGGGCATGCATTCTAGTGGGTCAAACTCAAGAAGTCACCCTACTGAAAACGGGTAAAAAAGCAGCAGGCAATTTAACGGGACCGATGCACGAATGCAGCGCATCCCACAGGCGAATACAACCAATCACGCCAGGGCTCTGCGCCAACCGCTTCTATATATAGAAGCGACTGCCAATCACTCCCTGACGGCCGTTCTTGCAAGCAAGTCCGGCAAGCAGCGCGGCATCATCGAGCAACATAAATACGACGAAGCGCCCTGCTCCTGCGTCCCGAAACCGACAATGGCCGGTTTTCAAAACCGCTAAAACAAAAAAGGCGCCAGACTGTTAAATCTGGCGCCTTTCGAAATATGGGGTGGACGATGGGGATCGAACCCACGACAACGGGAGTCACAATCCCGTGCTCTACCAACTGAGCTACGCCCACCATATTGCGTAACAAAAAAGCCAATTAACTTCTTTGTTGAAACCTCACCAGCCCGAAGACCCGAATGAAGCTTTAATTGGTGCGGATGAAGAGACTCGAACTCTTACGCCTCGCGGCGCTGGAACCTAAATCCAGTGTGTCTACCAATTCCACCACATCCGCGGATGAAGCTTTTAAAGCAAAGGCGCCAGACTGTTACATCTGGCGCCTTTCGAAATATGGGGTGGACGATGGGGATCGAACCCACGACAACGGGAGTCACAATCCCGTGCTCTACCAACTGAGCTACGCCCACCATATCGCGTTACTTGTGCCAAAGCTGCCTAATGGCGCACCCGGCAGGACTCGAACCTGCGACCATCCGCTTAGAAGGCGGATGCTCTATCCAGCTGAGCTACGGGCGCCTTATTAATCTGTACTCTTAAAGGACTACAAACTAAGTGCTTTCCAGCCTTCGCGAAATCGTAATCCCGCTCGACCTTCTTAACCAGTGCTAGGCTGTGCCCGACAAGTGCGACGAATAGTATAGAGCGCTCCCAAGGTCGTCAAATCTTTTTTGAAAAAAATTCATTTAATTAAAGGAGTTAGGGGAATTTGCTGACCAAGCGCCTTTGCCCTCACCGCCCGACATGCGAGAATGCGTTCTCTTTTTTTCCCCTCTCGATGGTTAATCACGCGCAATGACTGCACAACTAATCGACGGCAAATCGATCGCCGCCAGCCTGCGCCAGCAGATCGCCAAACGAGTTGCCGAGCGTCGCCAGCAAGGCCTGCGCACTCCCGGCCTCGCGGTGATCCTGGTCGGCAGCGATCCTGCCTCTCAGGTTTATGTCTCGCACAAGCGTAAAGACTGTGAAGAGGTCGGCTTCCTCTCTCAAGCGTACGACCTGCCCTCTGAAACCACGCAACAAGCGCTGACCGATCTGATCGACCGTCTCAACGACGACCCTGCGATCGACGGCATCCTGCTGCAACTGCCGCTGCCCGAGCACCTGGACGCCTCGAAACTGCTCGAACGCATCCGCCCGGACAAGGACGTCGACGGTTTCCATCCTTATAACGTCGGCCGCCTGGCCCAGCGCATTCCACTGCTGCGCCCGTGCACGCCCAAAGGGATCATGACGCTGCTGGAAAGCACTGGCGTTGACCTTTATGGACTGGACGCCGTGGTTGTCGGTGCGTCCAACATCGTCGGTCGCCCGATGGCCATGGAACTGCTGCTGGCCGGTTGCACCGTGACCGTGACTCACCGCTTCACCAAGGATCTCGCCGGTCACGTCGGCCGTGCCGATCTGGTAGTAGTGGCCGCCGGCAAGCCAGGCCTGGTCAAAGGCGAGTGGATCAAGGAAGGCGCGATCGTGGTCGACGTCGGCATCAACCGTCAGGACGACGGCAAGCTGGTTGGTGACGTTGTCTACGAAACCGCCCTGCCCCGCGCCGGCTGGATCACTCCAGTACCGGGCGGCGTTGGTCCGATGACCCGTGCCTGCCTCCTGGAGAACACCCTCTACGCCGCAGAAACCCTGCACGCCTGAGGCGGTTTTTCCGCTGCGCTAGAACCCCGCCTCGTGCGGGGTTTTTCATGCCTGAGAAAAAACTGTAACCGTTCGCCGGAAACCCCTCTTTTTACAGGCCTTTTCACGAGATTTTCAGGCTCTTCAAACAACCATCGACAGATCTTCAGCCATACTCCTAGAATGCGACGCTTTGAAGAAATAACCCGTTACAAACTAACGGAATATCCAACCTTTATGAGTTCGCCCGCGTGAAAATTCGTCTTTCGATTCTGAGCCTGTTTTTTGCTTTTGCAGGCACATTCATCACGCCAACGATCAACGCTGCGGAAACCACCGCTGCCCCGCGTGACGCTTCGACACTGAAGATCGCTTCCGGCAGCGCCCTGCTCATGGATATGCAGACCAACAAAGTCATTTATTCCAGCAACCCTGACGTGATCGTGCCGATCGCCTCCGTCAGTAAGCTGATGACTGGACTGGTAGTGGTTGAAGCCCGGCAAAACATGGACGAATGGATCAATGTCGATATCAGCAACACACCGGAAATGAAGGGTGTGTTCTCCCGAGTCAAACTGAAAAGCGAACTGCCGCGCCGCGAGATGCTGCTGATTGCCTTGATGTCCTCGGAAAACCGCGCGGCTGCCAGCCTCGCGCACCACTACCCGGGTGGTTACGCAGCCTTTATTGCGGCGATGAACGCCAAGGCCAAGGCACTGGGCATGACCAACACTCACTATGTCGAGCCGACGGGTCTGTCCGAGCGCAACGTCTCCACCGCTCGCGACCTGAGCAAGTTGCTGGTAGCGGCAAGCAAATACCCGATCCTCAGCGAACTCACCACCACCAAAGAAAAAACCGTGTCGTTCCGCAAACCCAACTACACCCTGGGTTTCCGCAACACCGATCACCTGGTCAACAAAGCCGACTGGGACATCAAGATCACCAAAACCGGCTTCACCAATCCTGCCGGGCATTGCCTGGTTCTGGTGACGAAAATGGGTAACCGCCCTGTCGCGCTGGTGATTCTCGACGCCTTTGGCAAATACACTCATTTTGCCGACGCCAGCCGTATCCGCAGTTGGGTGGAAACCGGCCGCAGCACCAACGTTCCAGCGGTTGCGCAACAGTACAAGGCCGAGAAAAACCTCAAGTCGCGTCAGAGCGGCGTGGTCGAAGCCTCCAAGTAACTTGCCGCACAAGAAAAAGCCCCGAAACTTCGGGGCTTTTTTTCGCCTGACCATCAGTCATTCGGCAGCGGCATCTGATCATCATCAGGAATGCCATCCCCCGCACTCGGATCCCGCGAGGGTTCCGGCGTCAGCACATTGGGCCGGGCCAGCGGATCGCGCAGCGGGCTGTCCGGGTCCAGCACCGGATCAATTTCCGGCTCAGGCGTAGTCGGCACACTGTCCGGTTTTTGGTCGTCGAAGCTTGAATCGGTACTCATACGCACCTCACATCAAGGTTTCAGATTGGCCAGCGGGTCATAGGGTTTTGCCGGCTTCTTGTCATCTTCGCCGGGTTTGACGTCTTTCGGCGCTTTAGCCGGGCCGACGGGATCGACCTGAGGATCAGCAACGTCCGGAGAGTCCGGGTCAAAGCCCAGGTCATGACCTGAGGAGTGCTCGGACGAATGCGGGCCTTTCGGGGATAGGGGATCTGCCATGTTCGCCTCCTGATTCACCCGAAAAGCGGGCTCTATGCGTAAGAGGCTTGCCGGGCGCAGTCGTGCCCGGCAGATGACGAACGGAGACTCAGTGCGCGGCCAACGCCTTGCGCGCTTGTGCCGCTTCATTTTCCTGGCCGGCCTGCGCGAGTTCGTCGGCAGCCTTCAGCCAGCGCTGACGATCGACTGCCGCGGGGATCTGCGTAGGTTTCTGAATCAGGATGGCCCAGCCGCCAGACTTTTCCAGCGCGGACTCAAAGGCGCTGAAACTCATCAATTCGCGGCGGTTCATGCCGGCGCGCAGCAGCACTTTCTGCTTGTTGCGGTCGTAACCGGAGAGGATTGCGTAGCGCGGTTCTGCCCAGAATGCAGAGCCTTCGCTGAAGCGCACCATCACCGGGTAACCCGCAGCGACTTGGGTCAACAGTGCCGGCAGATTGCTGTCCAGCGGGTAAACGACCATGCCGTATTCACGCGCGAGGTTTTGCAGGTTCTGCTGCAACTGGTCTTCGGCACCCGGCAAATGCAGGGGTTTTTCCAGCAGGCCCGGGGTAATCACAATGCCCTGCTGTGACAGCAGACTGGCCAGCACTTGTGGCGCGCTCTGATTGGCCTGGCCACGATAGAACGTGCCACTCAGCTCGACCCGCTCCGGCAGACGCTTGACCTCCGGCGCCACGCTGCCGGCACAACCGGCCAACGCCACTGCACAACCGGCCACCAGCAGCGCTCCACGAATTCGAGAAAATACCTGCACCATCGTCACTCTCTGTTCAGACGCCGGTCATCGTGTTCCGGCAACGCCAGCGATCATAGGGCCGCGCACGGCTGCGGTATAGCCTTAAACCGTAGACGCATCGCTTGCATAGAGCGAACTGATTGGTCACTACCGACCTTTGGTCAATAGTCTGAAACACCCCGGCGACTAGACTGTCACTGAAACAGAGCGAATTGAAAAAAAGTGGGCGCCCGAAGCAGGGCAAAGAGGAGGCACTGATGAGCCTGACCATGACCATTGTAATGTTGATTGCCGGCTGGCTGGCCGTTGCCGCCGCCATGCTGTGGGGCGTTTTGCGCATTTCCCGTCGTCACCATCACCCTCCGATCCAGCCCAAACCCGAGAAACATAGTACCCGGCACGCAACCGCACACTGACCTACGGATAAAAATCCCCTGTCGGAGCTGCCGAAGGCTGCGATCTGTTGATTTTAAAAGTCAAAAGATCGCAGCCTTCGGCAGCTCCTACACAAAGCACGCAAAGCACACAAAGCACACAAAAAAAGGCCGCCTGACTTCAACAGTTCAGGCGGCCTTTTGACTTATTGCATCTTACGCAGCAGCGTTGAGCTTCTTCTGCTTCGCGCGACGAGACAGCATGTTCAGCACTTCGATACCCGCCGAGAACGCCATGGCCGCGTACACATAACCTTTCGGTACATGGGCGCCGAAGCCTTCGGCGATCAGCGTCATGCCGATCATGATCAGGAAGCCCAGCGCCAGCATCACCACCGTCGGGTTGTCGTTGATGAACTTGGCCAGCGGTTCAGCTGCAAACAACATCACCAGTACCGACACGACTACCGCGATCACCATGATCGGCAAGTGTTCGGTCATGCCGACCGCGGTAATGATGCTGTCGATCGAGAACACCATGTCGAGCATCAGGATCTGCCCGATGGCAGCGGCGAAACCGAGGGTAACGGTCGACGTCGCGGTCTTCGGATCTTCCGGTGCCGGATCCATGCTGTGGTGGATCTCGGTCGTCGCTTTCCACACCAGGAACAGACCACCGGCAATCAGGATCATGTCCTTCCACGAGAAGGCCTGGCCGAGAATCTCGATGACCGGCGCGGTCAACTGGACGATGAAAGCGATGGTGCTCAACAGCGCCAGACGCAGGATCAACGCCATGCCGATACCGATGCGGCGGGCCTTCTGCTGATACTGCTTGGGCAGCTTGTTGGTCAGGATCGAGATAAAGATCAGGTTATCGATGCCGAGCACGATTTCCATCACCACCAGTGTGGCCAGAGCCACCCAAGCGGCGGGGCTGGCGGCGAGTTGTAACAGATATTCCATGGGTCAGTCCTGACTCTGTGTAAGACGGTTTAAATGGTCTTGGAGGAAGATTCGGATGTTTCCGGGTCTTTTTCCGGTGCTTCTTTCTTCTCGATCAAGCCACCGGTGGCGTCGCTGAGCGCTTGTTCAGCGGCCTTGTGGGTGTCGTCGATCGCTTGCTTGGCGCTTTCGGCGGCTTTGCCCATCAACTGCTGGGCGCTTTTTTCGACCTGGTCGCAACCGGCCAGAAGCAGTAAAGACGTAAACATCAACGCAGGCATTGTGTATTTCATGTGGCTTCCTTCGAATGAACAGACAGGGTCACAGACCGGCCGTCGATGGCTGGGCATTCTAGGGAGACAAACACTTCAGGAAAATTCGTATTTTTAGCGGCTATACTTCGGTTTTTACGAACTCACACACTATTCAATGCAGGAGCTGCTGCACGCTGCGATCCTTTGATGTTGGCTTTTTAAAAAAAGTCAAAAGATCGCAGCCTGCGGCAGCTCCTACGGGGGCGCGCGGCGGATGCTTAATTATCGACAACTGCATTATTTCTGGGTGGTGGCGAAGACCGGCAGCATCGTGCGCGCCTGCGAGCAACTGAACCTGACGCCACAGACCATCAGCGGGCAGATATCGCTGCTCGAACAAACCTACGGCATAGAGTTGTTTCGACGCGTCGGCCGACAACTTGAGCTCACTGAGGCCGGGCGCCAGGCCCTGCCCTACGCCGAGCAGATGTTTCAGCTCGGCGGCGAACTGGAATTGATGCTGCGCGCCCAGCCCAACGAACAGCAGATCCTCTTCCGTGTCGGTGTGGCGGACGTGGTGCCGAAATCCATCGTCTATCGCCTGATCGCACCAACCATGGAGCTGAACGAGCCACTGCGCATCACTTGCCGCGAAGACAAACTTGAACGACTACTCGCCGATCTGGCGATCCAGCGTCTCGACCTGGTGATCTCCGACAGCCCAATGCCCTCGCACCTCGACATCAAAGGCTACAGCCAGAAGCTCGGGGAATGCGGGATCAGTTTCTTTGCCACCGCCGAGCTGGCGGCGCGTTACGGTCAGGATTTTCCACGCAGCCTGCACGGCGCGCCGCTGTTGATTCCCGGCGCCGAAACCGTGGTGCGCAGTCGTTTGCAGCGCTGGTTTGCCGAGCAGCAGATCCAGCCGCAAATCGTCGGTGAGTTCGATGACAGCGCCTTGATGCAGGCATTCGGCCAATCCGGCAGCGGGATTTTTATCGGCCCGAGCGTGATTGCCGATGAAGTGAAGCGCCAGTACGGCGTCGAGCTGATTGGCCAGACTGACGCGGTGACCGAGTCGTTCTATGCCATTTCGGTAGAACGCAAGGTCAAGCACCCCGGCATCGTTGCGATTACCGAAGGTGCCCGACGCGAGCTGTTTACCGCGTTATGAAGCCTCGGCGCACATGTCGCGCGGCTTCAGCGTCATCAGCACCATGGCGAGGAATACCGACAGCAGGATGAACCCGGCGGCGGCAAACCCGAGGAAGCCCAGGCCCGCACTGTCGATGACCCGGCCACCGACCATGGCGCCAAGACCGATGCCCAGATTGGCCCCGGCGATATTCAGCGACGCGGCAAACGCTGGCGCTTCCGGCGCGGCTTTCATCAGGCGCACATGGCTGACCAGGAACAACGCGGCCTGGGTAATACCCCAGATCCCCATCGCCACCGCCAAACCCAATGGCGAATGAATGTTCGGCACCAGCGAGACCATGCCGGCAATCATGAATGCGCAGAACAACACCGAGGCCCCCAGCGGATGCCGGTCCACCGCACGTCCGCCGAGCGAGTTGCCGATCAACCCGACCGCGCCGAAGCCCATCAGGCACCAGCCGACCACGGCGCCGTTGAACCCGGCGAGGCGCTCAAGAATGTCGGCCAGATAGGTGTAGGCAGTAAACATGCCGCTGAACACCAGGATCGACAGGACGATATGGCCAATCATCAACGGGCTGCGCAGGATCTTGAACTGCGACGCGAAGCTGACCTGATGTTGGTGCAGGCTGGTTTTCGGCAGGTAAACAAACAGCAGCAACGCCTTGGCAAACGCGATCACCGCCAAAATGCCGAACGCACTGCGCCAGCCGAATGCATCGGAAATCAGCGTGCCGACGGGAATGCCGAACACCGTGGCGCAAACAATGCCGAAACCGATCTTGGCAATCGCGCGACCGGCGAAATCCGGGCCGACGATGTCTACGGCAGTTTCACTGGCCAACGCCCAGAACACGGGTAAACCCAGCGCCGGGATCAATCGGGCAATCGCCATCACCCAGATGTTCGGCGCCAGTGCGGCCACGGTATTGGCCAGGCCAAACATGATCAGGATGCTGATGAACAACTTGCGCCGTTCAAAGCGGGCGAAATATGCAGTCAAGAATGGCCCGAACAACGCCACCGTGAAAGCGAATAGAGTCACCAGCAGGCCGGCCTGTGGAATGGTGACTTCAAGGTCTCGGGCAATCGCCGGCAACAGGCCGACAATGACGAATTCCGTGGTCAGCACCGTGAAACCGGCGGCGGACAACAGAAGAATGGGCAACAGCATGCGCAACTCCAGCAAAACGACGACACCAGCGTTGACCCGGAGGCCCGCTGGCAGAACTTGAAAATAAGGATGCGCAATCTTAACAGAGTGTGTCCGGGCTGACTTGCACAAACCTGCCGACTTTGTTGCCCGAACCGGTGGCAGATCGTCACAGGTCTGAAGGATGAGGCCTGTGCTGTGATAAAGTCCGCGCCCTTAAAAACGTACAGCCTATTCAACGACCAGTTTATTGGCGTTGATGTAGCGTCAACACTTTCGGTTCGTAGCGCTGGTCTGCCCCTGTTTTTGCCGCCGCTTGCACGCACCTTGCACCCAATAAAAAATCAGAGATGCCGTTATGACTGCTTCATCCCCTTCTCTATTGCAACGCCTGAAGAACCTGAGCCTGGTCGCACAGATCCTTATCGGCCTGATTGCCGGTATCGCCCTGGCGCTGTTCGCCCCGGAAGTGGCAAAAAGCACTGCGTTCATCGGTAAAGTGTTTGTTTCAGCGTTGAAAGCCGTGGCGCCGATCCTGGTGTTCGTGCTGGTGATGGCTTCGATCGCCAACCACAAGCACGGTCAGGAAACCCACATCCGTCCGATTCTGTTCCTCTATCTGCTGGGCACTTTCGCCGCCGCAGTTGTTGCCGTGATCGCCAGCATGGCGTTCCCGTCGCATCTGGTGCTGGCGACCGAAAACGTCGCAGTGACAGCGCCAGGCGGCATCGCTGAGGTGCTACAAAGCTTGCTGCTGAGCGTGGTGGATAACCCGGTCAACGCACTGATCAACGCCAACTTCATCGGCATTCTGGCCTGGGCCATCGGTATGGGCGTCGCGATTCGCCATGCCGGCGACACCACCCGCGAAGTGCTGGGTGATCTATCCAATGGCGTGACCGTGATCGTTCGGGTAGTGATTCGCTTCGCGCCGCTGGGTATTTTCGGTCTGGTCGCTTCGACTCTCGCCACCTCCGGTTTCGGCGCGCTGATCGGTTACGCGCACCTGCTGGCCGTGCTGCTCGGCTGCATGCTGTTCGTGGCGCTGGTGATGAATCCGTTGATCGTGTTCTGGAAGCTGCGTCGCAACCCCTACCCGCTGACCCTCAAGTGCCTGCGCGAGAGCGGCATCACCGCATTCTTCACCCGCAGCTCGGCGGCGAACATTCCGGTCAATCTGGAGTTGAGCAAACGTCTGGGCCTGCATGAAGACACTTATTCGGTATCGATCCCGCTGGGCGCGACCATCAACATGGCCGGCGCGGCGATCACCATTACCGTGCTGAGCCTGGCAGCGGTGCATACGCTGGGCATTGCCGTGGATATTCCGACGGCAATCCTGCTCAGCGTTGTCGCCGCGATTTGTGCCTGTGGCGCCTCGGGCGTGGCCGGTGGTTCGTTGCTGCTGATTCCGTTGGCGTGCAGCCTGTTCGGCATCCCGAGCGAGATCGCCATGCAGGTCGTGGCAGTCGGCTTCATTATTGGTGTGTTGCAGGATTCGGCGGAGACGGCGCTGAATTCGTCGACTGACGTGCTGTTTACCGCAGCGGCTTGCCTGGGCGAAGAAGCCAAAGCCCAACGCGCTTGAAGATCAAAAGATCGCAGCCTGCGGCAGCTCCTACATCTGGAATGCGTTCCCGGTAGGAGCTGCCGCAGGCTGCGATCTTTTGCCTCAGCCATGAAAAGCCCGCCAAGGCGCAAACCTTGGCGGGCTTTTTTGTGGCGGAGATCTTTTCCCCTCACCCCAACCCTCTCCCCCATGGGGGCGAGGGGGAAAGGGGCAGACCGAGTGCTGTTCAAAACCTGAGTTCGACTGGATATTTCACTTCGGTGCAGCTCGAACAAACAACCAGATCAGTCCGCTCTCCCTCCGGGAGAGGGCTAGGGTGAGGGGCTTTGGGTGTTTTAGAACGCGCCCATGTAATCGCGTTTACCCACTTCAACACCGTTGTGACGCAGCAGCGCGTAAGTGGTGGTGACGTGGAAGAAGAACTGCGGCAGGCCATAAGTCAGCAGGTAAGCCTGACCGCTGAAGCGCTTCTCTTTCGGCGTGCCCGGACGGGTAACGATTTCGATGCCTTCCTTGCCGTCGATCTGCTCTGGCTTGATCTCGCCGATGTAGGCCAGAACCTTGGCAATCAGGGCTTGCAGCTCGGCGAAGGTGGTTTCGGTGTCGTCGTACTTCGGCACTTCGACTTCAGCCAGACGCGAGGAAACGCCTTTGGCGAAGTCCACGGCGATCTGGACCTGACGGGTCAGCGGGAACATGTCCGGGTACAGACGCGCTTGCAGGAAAGCGTTCGGGTCGATGTTTTTCTCGGTAGCGTGAGCTTCAGCCTTTTTCAGGACATCGCTCAAAGCGTTGAGCATTTGTTGAAAAACCGGGACGGATGCGGCGTACAGGGAAATGGTCATGGCAGTCTCGTGTGGTGGCTGGGTGGAACAAGGAGGCGATTATAGCCATCCTTGATGACCACACGGCTTGCCTTTTGTTTGGCAAGGATTAGGCTAGTCGGCTTCGACTGCAGAGGGAACGCGCGATGACCACCGAACATGAATCCACCTTCGACGAACCACGGCTGAACGCCACGGAAATCCGCATTCTCGGTGCGTTGATCGAGAAACAGGCGACCAGCCCGGAAACCTATCCGCTGACCCTCAATGCTTTAGTTCTTGCCTGTAATCAGAAGACCAGCCGCGAACCGGTGATGAACCTCACTCAGGGCCAGGTCGGCCAAAGCCTGCGCGCCCTCGAAGGTCACGGTTACGCCAAGCTGGTGATGGGCAGCCGCGCCGACCGCTGGGAACACAAGGTCGACAAAGCGCTGGAACTGGTGCCGGCACAGGTGATTCTGACTGGATTGATGTTTCTGCGCGGCCCGCAAACCGTCAATGAGCTGCTGACCCGCAGCGGACGCATGCATGAATTCGAAGATGCCGAACAGGTGGTGCATCAGCTTGAGCGTTTGATCGCGCGCGGGCTGGCGGTATTGATTCCACGTCAGGCCGGGCAGCGCGAAGACCGCTATACCCATGCGCTGGGCGATCCGGCGGATATCGAGGCGATCATGGCTGCGCGGCAAAATCCGCAGGAACGCGGCGCTAGCAGTGGCGTGTCGGTCGAGCGCATCGAAGAGCTGGAAGCACGGATCGCAGCGCTGGAAGAACGCCTGGCGCGCCTCGAATAACCCCGCCGTTTTATTGTGGGAGCGAGCCTGCTCGCGAAGAGGTTGTGTCAGCTACATCATTTTTGAATGACACACCGCATTCGCGAGCAGGCTCGCTCCCACAGGGGTTATTCATCAGGTTTTATATCCTGAGATTACTCGCCATCCCAGTAATCGACGCCATCCGCCTGCCGCGCTACCGCAACAAAGCCTGAAGCATTGCCCTCAGCATCGACCGTGAAGCTGTCCATCACCGCATATTTGTTCGAATCCGGGTATTCGCAAATCTCCGGCTGCTGCTGGGTGCTCACCGCCAGATAACGCAGTTCGGCCTGGCTGGTATTGATGATCTGATGCGCCTTTTCCGGACCGCCCGGCGGACAGGCGATCACGTCACCTTCGCGGATCGGGAAACGCTCGGTGCCGAGACGCACCTCGCCTTCCCCGGCCACCACGTAAAACATTTCTTCATTGACCCGATGACTGTGAAACGGACTGCCGCGCATGCCCGGCGGTAACACGTACAGGCGATAACCGAGTTTCTGCGCGCCGAGTTGCTGGCCAATCCGCGCCATGCGCTGCTGATAGCGCCCGGCGGTTTCGCCCTGCGGGGCCAGGGCTTCGGGCAAAGGTTCGAGTTCGACCTGATGCAGGTTGAGGATGGGCGGGTGCATGGCGGGCCTCGGTCACGGTTTTTGTGGAGGGCAAGTCTGTGCTTGCTGGTGGGGCAGTATAGGCAGCAGGATAAACCGAGGTGGATTCATCGCTGGCAAGCCAGCTCCCACAGGTATCGGGCTGGAACACCAGATTGTGGACAGCCCCAGATCATGTGGGAGCTGGCTTGCCAGCGATGGGGCCAGTCAACTCACCGCATAATCTCAGAATCAGCTCCGGGCAAACGCTACCGCCGCCGCAAACTGCGCTTCATTCGGGCGCACTCCGGTGTACAGCACAAACTGCTCCAGCGCCTGGATCGCAATCACCTCAAGCCCGGTGATGACCTTTTTACCCTCAGCCCGGCCACGCACGATCAACGGCGTCTCCGACGGAATCGCCACCACATCAAACACCGTATCCGCCGCTTTGATCAGCTCAGGCGCAAACGCCAACTGCCCCGCCTCCGGACCGCCATCCATCCCCACCGGCGTGACGTTGACCAGCATCTGCGGCCGCTCGTCGCCCTGTTCAGCCTGCCAGCGATAACCCAGCGAATCCGCCAGCGCCCGCCCTGCCCGCTCATTTCGCGCAACGATCAGACCGTTTTTATAGCCGCCATCCCGCAAGGCACTGGCCACCGCTTTGGCCATGCCGCCGCTACCGCGCAGGGCGAAGGTGGTTTCCTTGGGCACCGCGTGGGTTTTCAGCAACTGCTCGATGGCGATGTAATCAGTGTTGTAAGCCTTCAGATGGCCGTTGGTGTTGACGATGGTATTGATTGACTGGATGGCCGCCGCAGAGGCATCCAGCTCATCAACCAAGGCAATGCTGGCCTCCTTGAACGGCATCGACACGCCGCAACCACGAATGCCCAAGGCGCGGATCCCGCCGACTGCACCATTGAGGTCCTGGCTGCTGAACGCCTTGTAATAGAAATTCAGGCCCAATTGCTCATACAAATGGTTATGAAAACGCAGACCGAAATTCCCGGGGCGCCCGGACAGGGACATGCACAGCTGGGTGTCTTTGTTGGGGTTCATCTGCATAAAACTTCTCCTTCAAACGCACTTTCGGATGGACGGGATTAGCCAGCCCATCGGGTTCTGAACGATCATAGAGGCCTGTTTTAAACGTATCGCGCGGCCCTTGCACGGCCCGGTAAAGAAGCCGGTACAGACCTTACACAAAATTTACCCAGCGGCTGTGCTGATTTTCAGAATTTCGCTGTCTTAGAAGTATCCCCGCGACAACTGTGGGCCTGGTGCAGGCCCTGCCGCCGGGTCGAAGAACCGAGGATTTATCATGATTCGTAAACTCCCTATCGTGGCCCTGCTGATTGGTGCATTTGCTGTCGCAGGGCAAGCAGAAGCCCATGGCGGCAACTACTGGCAAGGCCCAGCGTTGTTTGGCGCGATCGTCGGCTCGGCCATCATCGGCTCGGCGCTTATCAACCAGGATCGCCCGGTGTATGTCCAGCAGGCGCCGGTGTATGCCGCTCCGCCACCACCGGTTTATGTGCAACAACCACCGCCTCCGGTCTATTACCAGCCCGCGCCGGTGTACGTGCAACAACCGGTCTACGTGCCAGCCCCGGTGTATTACGGCCCACCCCGCGGCTATTACGGCCGGCCGTATCCTTACCATTACGGCCGCTGGTAACAGAAAGACCAAAGCCCTGCTTTATAGCGGGGCTTTTTTATGACCGTTGGTCGGCCAGCGTCTGAAAAAATCTCGCCAAGGTCGCTGTGAGGACAGTTCCACCGGCTAAAGTCGGCATGATTGATTCGACCGTTGTATACATTTGCACAAAACGGTCATTTCTTTGTCATGACGGAACGGCAATCTGAATCCGTCCGCTAACAACAGGTTGATAACAACAAGGACGACTGTATGCCTACACAAAATCCACACCGCATCGTCGGCTTGTGCACCTCCAGCAAGGTGTACAGCGCGCTGACCGAGCTCAAGCACCTGGAAGGCCACCGCTGCGCCAAGCTTCTTTCGCTGCTGGCGGAAAACCTCGTGCACAAAGGCCTGCTCAACGAGCGCGAAGTGATGCACATGCTCGATCAAGTGGTCGACTGACGCCAGACCTCACTGGCATCAATGACCACTATCGAAACTGTTGATTGTCGCTGAAACCGGCGAGCCCCTAAGGTAGCTCCATAGATTGATGGAGGTACTTGTCATGGCTCAGGTTCAAATCATGTCCGTTGTCGGCAGCGCCGTTCCCGCCTCGCTCAGAGAGCTGGGCTTGCTTGCCTGCTGGTATCTGGTGCGCGACGGCGAGGCAATCAGCGGCCCGCTCACCTCGTTGCCCGCCGCCCAGGCGTTGTCACAACAACTGGTCGCCCACCCGTTCCACGCCTAAGGTAATTGCACCTTCGGTTTGGTCTCGATGAACAGCGCCCAGCTCGACATGAACAATGCAGCGATCAATGGCCCGATCACAAAGCCGTTAAGGCCGAATACCGCCAGACCGCCGAGGGTCGAGATCAGAATCATGTAGTCCGGCATCCGTGTGTCCTTACCGACCAGAATCGGGCGCAACACGTTGTCCACCAGACCGATCACGAAGACCCCGAACAAACCCAGCACCACGCCTTGCCAGATCATCCCGCTGAGCAGGAAGTACGCCGCCACCGGCGCCCAGACAATCCCCGCGCCCACCGCTGGCAACAGCGACAGAAACGCCATCAATACCGCCCACAGCAACGCGCTGGGGATATCGAGAAACCAGAAAATCGCCCCGCCCAATGCGCCCTGCGTGATCGCCACGACCAGGTTGCCTTTGACGGTCGCCCGTACCACCCGATTGAACTTCAATTGCAGCCGCCGCTTGTGATGTTCCTCCAGCGGCACCGCAATGCGGATCTTGCGCACCAGCTCGGCGCCATCGCGCAGGAAGAAAAACAGCAGGTAGAGCATGATGAAAAAACTCACCACGAATTCGAACGTACCCTGACCAAAACTGAATGCCTGACTCGCCAGCACCTGGCTGCCCTGCATTGCCGCTTTGACGATTTTCTCGCGCAAGCCGTTGAGTTCGCCCATGCCGAAGCGATCGAGCAGATGCTGGAAATATTGCGGCAGGCTGTGCTTGAACTGCGCCAGATAGGCGGCGATATCGAGCTCGCCGCTTTCGATGTTCTTGTAGACCGTCGCCCCTTCCTGCACCAGCAACACACTGAGAATGATCACCGGCAGAATCGCGATCACCAGACAGATGCCCAGGGTAAACAGCGACGTCAGATTGCGTTGCCAGCCAAATTTGACCTGCAACCGGCGTTGCATCGGCGCAAACAGAATGCCGAGGATCACCGCCCAGAACACCGCACCGTAAAACGGCAACAGAATCCAGATGAAGGCCACGGTGACCAACAGCAGCAAGACTGTCAGCGATTTGAATTGAAGACTTTTTACGTTCATGTCCGGTCCATGTCAGTCAGGCGTCATGCACGCCCCGAACCTTAGTCAGCCGGGGCGTGCGCGAGTGCCATCTTTATTCATGGAGCATAGTTGCCGATTGGCCCGAGCCTGTTATGGAACCGGCAGCTTGATGATCTGATCGGTGGTCAGCACGTCGCCGAAGGTGTCTTCCACTTCCGCCAGCGCCGCTTTATGCAGCGAATCCTTGTCGATCGAGGCACCGTTGGCGCGGGTGATCGCGCGGGTCGCCGAGGCATCGGAGGCAACAATCACGCTGTAGCCGAGCGGCGCTGCATCACGCGCGGCACCGGCGACACAGGCGTGAGTCATCAGCCCCGCGACGATGAGCGTGTTAATGCCAGACTGCTTCAGCCGTTCGTTCAGATCGGTACTGCCGAATACGCTGACGGTGGTTTTTTGCAGAACCACATCCTTGGCCCTAGGCTGCATGTCCTTGTGAAACTTCACCGTTTCGCCGTCGATGGCAAACACTGGCGACCCGGCTGGCGCAACGTGCTGAACGTGATAAACCGGAATGTCATGACGATCGGCGAAGGCTATCAGCTCGCGGGTGTTAGCCAGCGCTGCGGCGCCGTCGGGGATCGGCATCCGGCCGCTGAAGTATTCGTTCTGGAAATCGATCACCAGCAGCGCCGACTTGCCTGCGGGCAACTGACTGACCGGCGTCGCGCCCGACATTGCGCGGATAGTTGGATGGCTGTCGGCGACAGCAGCGGTGCTGGCCAATACACCGGAAAATGCACAGGCAGCGAGCAAGCGACGGGTAAAACGTTGCATGGGTGGCTCCTTCTGATTTGAGTGGATGAGCCAAGATTAAGCAGCTTGTTCCACGCCGAACACAGGGGTTTGGGCACATCATCTGTGCTGTTTCTGCACAGATGACCAAACATAGATCCAGATCAACAACCCCAGCCCGCGAGCGCTTTACCCTGCCGCACTTTTGCCAGCGACGCCGCCATGACCCTCACGCCTGATCTCGCCGCCCCGGAACTGCTCGCCCCCGCCGGCACCCTGAAAAACATGCGCTACGCCTTCGCCTACGGTGCCGATGCGGTATACGCCGGGCAACCGCGCTACAGCCTGCGCGTGCGCAACAACGAATTCGATCACGCCAACCTGGCGCTGGGCATTCGCGAGGCGCAAGCGCAAGGCAAGCGCTTCTATGTCGTGGTCAATATCGCGCCGCACAACGCCAAGCTGAAGACCTTTCTCAAAGACCTCGCGCCGGTGATCGAGATGGCCCCGGATGCGCTGATCATGTCCGACCCGGGCCTGATCATGCTGGTGCGTCGACATTTTCCGCAGATGCCGATCCATCTTTCGGTGCAAGCCAATACGGTGAACTGGGCGAGTGTCGAGTTCTGGCAGCAACAAGGGCTGAGCCGGATCATCCTGTCGCGCGAACTGTCGCTGGAAGAGATCGCGGAGATCCGCGAGCACGTGCCGGAAATGGAGCTGGAAGTGTTCGTTCATGGCGCATTGTGCATGGCCTATTCCGGGCGCTGCCTGCTCTCCGGCTACATGAACAAACGTGATGCCAACCAAGGCAGCTGCACCAATGCCTGTCGCTGGAAATACTCGGCGCAGCCAGCCACGGAAAATCAGCTCGGCGAGATCGTGCAGACTTTTCAGCCCGAGCCGACCCTGGGCATCGGCACCCCGACCGATCAAGTGTTCCTGTTGCAGGAGGCCAATCGCCCGGACGAATTGATGCCCGCCTTCGAAGACGAGCACGGCACCTACATCATGAACGCCAAGGACCTGCGCGCGGTGCAGCACGTCGAGCGTCTGACGCGCATGGGCGTGCACTCACTGAAGATTGAAGGCCGGACCAAATCGCACTTCTATTGCGCACGCACCACCCAGGTTTATCGCCGGGCCATCGATGATGCAGTGGCAGGACGCGAGTTTGATCGCAGCCTGATGAACGATCTCGAATCACTGGCCCAGCGCGGCTACACCGAAGGTTTTCTGCGTCGGCATGTGCATGACGAATACCAGAATTATCAGCACGGCAGTTCGGTCTCGGAGCGCCAGCAGTTTGTCGGCGAGCTGACCGGCGAGCGACGTGAGCGTCTGGCCGAGGTCAAGGTGAAGAACCGTTTTGCCCTCGGCGATCATCTGGAACTGATGACGCCCAAGGGCAATTTCCACTTTGATCTGCAGCAGTTGCACAACGCCAAGGGCGAACCCATCGAGGTGGCGCCGGGGGATGGCCACACGGTGTATCTGCCGATTCCGGATGCGGTGGATTTGCGCTTCGGCTTGCTGATGCGCGACCTCGGCACACCATAATCCCTGTAGGAGCTGCCGCAGGCTGCGATCTTTTGATCTGGATTTTAAGAACAACATCAAAAGATCGCAGCCTGCGGCAGCTCCTACATTGATGGGGGTGCGGTTTTCAGGTGAATTCTTCACGCAACATCGCCACAAACGCTTCACGCGCCGGGTGTACCCCGGCGTTTTCGTGCCAGTAAAACAGATTGTCGACGGCCGTCAGTTCGGGAAATTCGAACCCGACGCAACCGGCACCTTTGGCGTACTGCTCAAAGACGCCTTTGGGCACCAGCGCCACCCCGGCCCCGGCACTTACGCAGCCAACAATCGCCCCGTAACTGGCCAGACTGACGATCGGCAACGCCAGCCCCTGACGCAACAACCAATGCTCCAGCGCCGCGCGGTAAGGGCAACCCTGCGGCCACATGAACACGGTCTTGTCTTGCAGATCATTGATGTCGCGCACCGGCCCGAAGGAAGTGGAGGCAATCAGCAGCAACTCCTCGCGGTACATCGGCGTGCGTTTGAGCTGCGAACGCTCGACGTCCACCGCCACAATCGCCCCGTCGAGACGATGGCTGACGGTGTCATCGAGCAACTGCCCCCAAGTGCCGGTAGTCAGTTCCAGCGCGACCTGCGGATAGCGCTTGTGAAACTTCGCCAGCAAGCGCGGCAATCGCCCGGTCGCCGAAGATTCGATGGCACCGATGCGCAGCGGCCCCGACGGTTCGGACGAAGGATCGACCGCGCGCTTGGCCTCGGCGGTCAACGCGAGGATTTTCTCGGCATAGACGAGGAAAGTCTGCCCCGCCGGGCTGATGCGCAACCCGCGCCCTTCACGCAAAAACAGCGCAACGCCCAATTCCGCCTCCAGCGCCTTGATGCGCGCGGTGATGTTCGACGGTACGCAAAACAGCTTTTGGGCCGCACGGGCAATGCTGCCGACCTCGGCCACGGTCTTGAACATGCGGATCTGTGCCAGCTCCATACTCATCACTCTGAGTGAACATTCAGCACAGTATAAGTCAGTTGTGGCGAATGATTGCGCGCCCGGATACTCGGCGCATCACCCTTCTGGTAGCGCGATCATGCCGTCCACTTCTTCTTTCAAAATCATCCTGGCGATGGCGTTCGTCGTCGCCTGCTGGGCGTATTCGCCGACCGGTATTCACCTCGGCCTGCAAGCCTACGACCCCGGGCATCTGGCGCTGTTGCGCTTTCTTCTGGCGTCGCTATTGATGGCCGTGCTGGCCGCATTCAAGGGCATTCGCCTGCCGCAACTGCGCGATATGCCGTTGCTGCTGGCCTTGGGTTTCTTCGCCGTCAGCCTGCATCACGTGGCGCTGAACATCGGCCAGCAAAGTGTCAGTGCCGGTGCCTCGAGTGTGCTGGCGCAATCGAGTCCGCTGTTCAGCACGCTGCTCGCGCGGTTCCTGTTCAAGGATCAGGTCAGCGCATGGCGTTGGGGTTGTGTGTTGCTCGGGTTTGTCGGCGTGGTGATTGTGGTCAGCGGCGACAAGGGCTTGGGCGATATTGACGCGCATGCCCTGCTGATCCTGCTGGCGGCGGTTTCGTGGAGCATCTATTTCGCCCTGCAAAAGCATCATGCACGGCGTTACGACGGGTTCAGTCTGGCGTGTTACGCGGTATGGTCGGGGACGTTGTTGCTGCTGATTTATTTGCCGGGGCTGGCCGAAAGGGTCATGCAGGCGCCGCTGCGGGTGCAGTGGGCGGTGTTGGCGCTCGGGGTGTTTCCCAGTGCGCTCGCGTATCTGGCGTGGGGATTTGTGCTCAAGCATGTGGATCTGAGCCGGGCGACGATGACCTTGTACCTGATACCGCCGACAGCAATGGGGATTGCTTCGGTGGGGTTGGGCGAGCGGCCGACATTGATGGTGCTGGCGGGGTCGGCAGTGGTGCTGATCAGTGTGTTGGCGTTGAATCTGGAGCGGCGGATCGGGGTTGTTCGGACGGCTGCGGCCTGATCGGACATCTGATTTGAAGCTGATGCCGTCTTCGCGAGCAAGCCCGCTCTCGCATTGGAATGCATTTCAAATGTGGGAGCGGGCTTGCTCGCGAAGAGGCCAGAACAAACAACATTAAACCCGAGTCAGTACCCTCTCAGCGCCGATCATCCGACAACGGTGTCGGCTCATCCGCCGGCGGCACATCCTCGTCCGCTCCCGGATCCTTCCAGTCATCCGGCCGGTCGGCGTCGCTCAGCGGATCGCGCCCAGGAGGCATGCCCATCGGTGAATCATGATCGGCCAGCGTCGGTTCATCAGTACCGGGCATTGGCCGGGTGGGGTCGGTGGGAAGAACACCACCCTGAAACAGCAAATCATTCGCCATGACACACCTCACGAAGGAGGTCCGGAAATCCCGGGCCGTACAGGTTGGAAGCGCACCGGTGTCCGGCGTGCTGTCGAACAGACCAGCGGCGATCAGCCCTGCGCACTGAAGCGATCGCGGCTGTTGCTCAGGTGCAGCCACATCGCCGCGCGCGCTGCGTCGGCATCCTGACGCTTGATCGCATTGAAAATCGCCTCGTGTTCGAGATTGGCCAACTGCCCGAGCTTGCTCAGGTCCGCCGCGCCACGCTCGGCGGCGTTGAGCCGGTGACGCGGAATCATCGCGCTGCCCAAGTGCTGCATGATCTCGCTGAAGCAGACGTTGCCGGTGGCCTCGGCGATCAGCAGATGAAAACGCCTGTCGGCTTCAACGCAACTGTCGTTGTTGGCCAGCAGACGTTGATAGTCGTCCAGCGCCTGACGCATCTGCAGCAGTTGCTGTTCGCTGCGACGCTGCGCCGCCAATGCCGCTGCCTGGGTTTCCAGCCCCAGGCGCAGTTCGAGAATGCTGCGCACGCCAAGTGCCGTGTCGACATTCAGACGCAAGCCCTGCTCGGCTGCGCGTTCGATCACGAATGTACCGATGCCGTGCCGTGTCTCGACCAGCCCCGACGCCTGCAATTTCGAGATCGCTTCGCGCACCACCGTACGGCTGACCCCGTGTTCCTGAACGATGGCGTTCTCCGACGGCAGCTTGTCGCCGGGCGACAGCTGGCCGAGCAGAATGCTCTGGGTGAGCTTCTCCACCAGGTCATGGGCAAGGTTGTGCGCGCGTTTGCGGGCGGGGGCGTCGAGGTCTTCTTGCATGGTCGATTCCGGTCATCGTGGCCTGCGGATCGTAGCACCGCACGGGCGCCGGGCCCGATTGATTTTAGTGCTAAATTGCCATTCAACTTGTATGACAACACTCAATACCGAAAACAACCAATTCAATCATCCGGTAGCAGAAAACCCTGAAAGCCTGTGCGCCGGCACACGAACCTCTGAACAAACCATCAACAAACACGGGCTTATTACGCACAAAAGCATAAAAAACTGCGCTTTCATAAATATTTATTCGGCCCCCGCCACTTGTAGGACAAAAAATTCAGGTTGTATGATGTCTATCAACAACGCAGCACCTGCCTTGCCCCGCATAAAAATAATCAGTGGGAGAAAACCAAGTGAAAACCTCCGTCTCCGGGATGCACGAGGGCGTCGATTCGACACTCGCCTCGGCCATCTCGAAAGTCAAACGCCACGTCCTGCCGCTCTTCGTGATCATGTTCATCGTCAATTACATTGACCGGGTGAACATCGGTTTCGTCCGCACCCACATGGAACACGACCTCGGTATTGGTGCTGCCGCCTACGGCTTCGGCGCCGGTCTGTTCTTCATCGGTTACGCGCTGTTCGAAGTCCCCTCCAACATGCTCCTGCAAAAAGTCGGCGCGCGAATCTGGCTGACACGGATCATGTTCACCTGGGGCCTGGTCGCCGCCGGCATGGCCTTCATCCAGAACGAAACCCACTTCTACGTGTTGCGCTTTCTGCTCGGCGTGGCCGAGGCCGGGTTCTTTCCCGGGGTGATCTACTACTTCACGCGCTGGTTGCCCGGCGTCGAGCGCGGCAAAGCGATTGCGATCTTCCTCAGCGGTTCGGCCGTGGCATCGCTGATCTCGGGTCCGCTGTCCGGCCTGCTCCTGCAAATCAACGGGCTGGGCCTGCACGGCTGGCAGTGGATGTACTTTATCGAGGGAATGTTTTCGGTAGGCCTGTGCGTGTTCGTCTGGTTCTGGCTCGACGCCAAACCCCATGACGCAAAATGGCTGACCCGTGCCGAACAGGACGCACTGGTCAACGCCATCGATGACGAACAAAAGGCGCGTGAAGCCGCGACACCGATCCGGCCGTCGATGGGCAAACTGCTCAAGGACCGGCAGATCATTCTGTTCTGCCTGATCTACTTCTTCATCCAGTTGACCATCTACGCGGCGACCTTCTGGCTGCCGAGCATCATCAAGAAAATGGGCGAGATGAGCGACTTCCAGGTCGGCCTGTACAACTCGATTCCGTGGCTGCTGTCGATCATCGGCATGTACGCCTTCGCCTCGTTCTCAGCCAAGTGGAAACACCAGCAGGCCTGGGTCGCGACCGCACTGTTGATTGCGGCGGCGGGGATGTTCATGTCGACCACCGGCGGATCGGTCTTCGCCTTCGTCGCCATCTGTTTTGCCGCGTTGGGTTTCAAATCCGCTTCGTCGCTGTTCTGGCCAATTCCGCAGGCGTACCTGGATGCCCGGATCGCTGCGGCGGTGATTGCCCTGATCAACTCGGTGGGCAACCTCGGTGGCTTTGTCGCGCCGACCACGTTTGGCCTGCTCGAAGAACACACCGGTTCGATTCAGGGCGGCCTCTATGGCCTGGCCGCGACCTCGATCATCGCCGCGATCATTGTCTTCTTCGCGCGCACCACAGCAAAACCTGCTGCTGAACTACCCGTGGCCGACGCCGCGCCAAAGCACGCCTGACGTCCATTGTTAAAGATTGCGAATTAAAAGGATAAAAACATGACCGCACACGACACTGCCAAAGCCCCGATCATCACCGACATGCAAGTCATCCCGGTGGCCGGCCACGACGGCATGTTGCTCAACCTGAGCGGCGCCCACGGGCCATTTTTCACCCGCAACATTGTCATTCTCAAGGACAATGCCGGCCACACCGGCGTTGGTGAAGTGCCCGGTGGCGAGCGCATCCGCCAGACGCTGGAAGACGCGCGCAGCCTGGTGGTCGGCAGCCCGATCGGCACGTATCAGAAGATCCTCAATCAGGTGCGCCAGACCTTCGCTGAGCGTGACGCCGGCGGTCGTGGCCTGCAGACTTTCGACCTGCGCATTACCATTCACGCAGTGACTGGCCTGGAAGCCGCCCTGCTCGACCTGCTCGGTCAGCATCTTGATGTACCGGTGGCGGCGTTGCTTGGCGAAGGTCAGCAACGCGATGAAGTGAAGATGCTTGGTTATCTGTTCTACGTCGGCGATCAGCGTGAAACCGACCTCGCCTACCGCAGCGAACCGGACGCCGACAATGACTGGTTCCGTGTGCGTCACGAGCAGGCCATGACCGCCGAAGCCGTGGTACGCCTCGCCGAAGCGGCGCACGCGAAATACGGTTTCAAGGACTTCAAACTCAAGGGCGGCGTGCTCAGTGGCGATGCCGAAATTGAAGCGGTGACGGCGCTCGCCGAACGTTTTCCTGATGCACGAATTACCCTCGATCCGAACGGCGCGTGGTCACTGAAAGAAGCCATTCGTTTGTGCCGCGATCAGCATCGTGTTCTCGCCTATGCCGAAGACCCCTGCGGTGCGGAAAATGGTTACTCCGGTCGCGAAGTGATGGCTGAGTTTCGCCGCGCGACAGGACTGAAAACCGCCACCAACATGATCGCCACTGACTGGCGTGAAATGGGTCATGCGATCCAGTTGCAGTCGGTGGATATCCCGCTGGCCGACCCGCATTTCTGGACCATGCAGGGTTCGGTGCGCGTGGCGCAGATGTGCCATGAGTGGGGCCTGACCTGGGGTTCGCACTCCAACAACCACTTCGACATTTCGCTGGCAATGTTCACCCACGTCGCCGCCGCCGCGCCGGGCGAGATCACCGCCATCGACACCCACTGGATCTGGCAGGACGGCCAGCGCCTGACCAAGGCGCCACTGCAAATTGTCGAAGGTTGCGTGCAAGTGCCGAAAAAACCGGGGCTGGGCGTGGAGCTGGACATGGACCAGGTGGCCAAGGCCCACGAACTGTATAAAGGCATGGGCCTCGGCGCGCGGGATGACAGCGTGGCGATGCAGTTTCTGATCCCAGGGTGGAAATTCGATAACAAACGGCCATGCCTGGTCCGCTGATGTATCACTGATAACTGTAGGAGCTGCCGAAGGCTGCGATCTTTTGATTTTTTTTTGAAGATCAAAAGATCGCAGCCTTCGGCAGCTCCTACGGGGTTTGCGTCATGTGCAGCAGCCAGTGTTTGAACGCACTCATCGCCGCCGTCTCCGGCCGCGACTGCAACCGCGTCAGCCAGTAACTGCCGGTGGTGATCTCGATCGCAAACGGCTGGCGAATCGCATCCGCCGCCAGTTGCCGGGCGAACATCAGCGGTGGCGCCAAAGCCACCCCACTGCCCTGCAAGGCCGCTTCCATCATCGCCAGCGACGAGTCGAAGACGATGCTCTGCGGTGGCGCCGCTTGGGTTGCCAGCCCGGCCGCATGAAACCACTCCGGCCACTCATCAGTGCGATAGGAGCGCAGCAAGGTCTGCTGCAACAAATCCCCCGGCGCATGCAATTGCCGGGCGATTTCCGGCACGCACAACACCGACAGCGGCGCATCAAGCAAGCGTGTGGCTTCGATGCCATGCCACGCCCCGGCGCCGAAACGAATTGCGTAATCGAGGCCTTCAGCGGCCACATCGACGCGATTGTTGTTGGTCGACAGCCGCAAATCTATGAGCGGATGTTTCGCCCGAAAGTCCGCCAGCCTCGGCAACAACCAGCCCACGGCGAACGTACCCACTGCACCGACGGTCAACATCTCGCGATATTGGCCACCGGCAAGACGTTCGAGAATCTGCGCAATGTGGTCGAACGAAGTGCTCAACACCGGCAGCAGGGTTTCACCTTCGCTGGTCAGCATCAGCCCGCGGGGCAGGCGTTTGAACAGCGTGACGTTGAGTTGCGCCTCAAGGCTTTTGACCTGATGGCTGACCGCCGCCTGCGTCACGCACAGCTCCACGGCCGCGCGAGTGAAGCTCAAATGGCGCGCCGAAGCTTCGAAGGCGCGCAGTGCGTTCAGCGGCAATTGCGGTCGAATCATGCCCAGTCCCAAATTTTTCTAATGGCTCGTGCGAGTTTTCGTCGTTTGTCGATTAGCGGCCCGCTGACTAAATTGGCGGCGCTGAGCAGTTGCCCAACGAAGAAATCGCCCGCAGTGTAGCGGGATAACACCATCAACACTCATGGAGAGTGGTTCATTCATGCCATCCATCTATTCAAGCAAAGTCATTTCGTGCGCCACTTTCGGCCTGCTTTTCGGCGCGACCTCGTGCATGGCCGCAGCGCCCACCGACGCGCAATTGCAAACACTGGTCAACGACGCCGTCGCGCCAGTGATGCAACAACAGGGCATTCCTGGCCTGACCGTGGCGCTGACCATCAACGGCCAGGCGCATTACTTTAACTACGGCGTCGCGGCAAAAGACACCGGGCAGAAGGTCAGCGAAAACACCCTGTTTGAAATTGGCTCGGTGAGTAAAACCTTCACCGCCACCCTCGCCGGTTACGCGCAGGCCACAGGCAAACTGGACCTGTCGACCAAAGCCAGCCAGCTCTGGCCTGAATTGAAAGGCAGCGCCTTCGACAACATCAGTGTGTTGCAATTGGGCACCTACAGCGCCGGTGGTTTGCCGCTGCAATTCCCCGACTACGCGGATTCGTCCGACAAGATGCTCGGCTATTTCCAACAATGGAAACCGCTTTATCCGGCGGGCAGCCATCGCCAATATTCCAATCCAAGCCTTGGCTTGTTCGGTTATCTGGCGGCGAAAAGCCTCGGCCAGCCGTTCGATCAGGCGATGACGCAAACCCTGCTGCCGAAACTGGGCCTTGTCCACACCTACCTCAGCGTGCCCGCCGCACAAATGAATCTGTATGCGCAGGGCTATGACAAGAACGGCAAACCGGTGCGCGTCACACCGGGCGCGCTCGACTCGCAAGCCTACGGCGTTAAAACCAGCGCGGTGGACATGCTGCGCTATGTTCAGGCCAACCTGAAACCGGGCACGCTTGAAACGGCTCTGCAAAAAACCATCGCCAACACCCACACCGGCTATTACACCGTTGGCGACATGACCCAAGGCCTGGGTTGGGAAATGTATCGCTACCCGATCAGCCTCGACCGCTTGCTGGCCGGCAACTCGACGGAAATGGCCATGGAGGCGTACAAGGTGCAGTGGCTGAATCCACCGCAGCCGCAACCGCAGAACGTGTTGATCAACAAGACCGGCTCTACCGGTGGTTTCGGCACTTACGTGGCGTTTGTGCCGAACAAGGACATTGGCATCGTGATCATGGCCAACAAGAATTTTCCGATTCCTGAGCGAGTAAAAATCGCCCATACAATTTTCAGCGCTATCGCTGACTGAAAAGATCGCAGCCTGCGGCAGCTCCTACAGGACCGGGTTTCACTCGGTTATGTAGGAGCTGCCGCAGGCTGCGATCTTTTCGTTTCTACGTTTAATCTAGCGGTGGCTTCGGGACTTATGTGGCGAGCGGCTTTGGATAACGCAAAACATGTGGGAGCGAGCCTGCTCGCGAAAGCGGTGCACCCATCAGCTTATGCACCGACTGATACACCGCTATCGCGAGCAGGCTCACTCCTACAGGGGACGCGTTTTATTCAGTGACAGCGCGATCAGTCATCCGGCATTTCCGGTGGCTTGGCCGGTTTTGCCGGTTTGCTCGGCTTAACACCTTTCGCGCCTTTCGCTGCCGGCTCTGTAGCTGCAGGTGTAGTCGCCACGGACGGCGGTGCGATGTCCTTCTCGGTTGCCGGCAATGCGTCAACGGTGTCTAAGATTTTCTTCAGATCAACCGACTTCGCCTCATCCCCCGAGGCCGTGAGTTTGGTCTCGCCGTCCTTGCCCACCAGGAACACTTTCGGATAGGCCCCGGCACCCAGCTTCAGCGAGCGCAGCAGCGCCATGGTGTCTTGCTGGCCCATGTCCTTGCCGTCGAGTTGGCCGGACATGTTGAGGATGGTGTAGACCTTGATGTTGCGGTCGGCGACGCCTTTTTTATTCGCTGGGTCTTCCAGCGACTTTTTCAGGCTGACCCAAACGGGGTCGACCGTGCTTTGGGCGATCACGATCAGCGGTCGGGCACGGCCCATATCCCCGGCGATGGGCGAATCGTTGTCAGCGGCGAACAAGGGGCCGGCAATCGCCAGCAAGAGTGTCAGGGTCAATGACCTGATGAGCATGCGCATCTCCTTTTGATATCCACGCTCTAATGATTGCGCATCGTGGCGATTGTTCCGGGGCAACCCGGCAAATATCTGTCGCCTGGTCAGAAGCTTAGGACAGGCACGACATTGCGCAACATCATCGGCGTGATCGCAACCCGGATTTGATTACCTTTTATGACCGCATTAGGGTGGCGGTACTGCCAACGAAATGGAGTTCACCCGCATGCACATCGATTACCTGTGCGATCACCCCGAATTGATTGAAGAACTGGCCACCCTCAACTTCAAGGAGTGGGGCGAATTTCGCCCAGGGCAAACCGTCGAGCACCGCATCGAACATATGCGCGCATCGTGTGGCAAAGGCGCGGTACCCAGCGTGGTCGTGGCGCTTGAAGGCTCACGACTGCTGGGCGGTGCATTGCTGATCGAAAACGATCTGAAGCTGCGGCCGAACCTGACGCCATGGCTGGCCGGGGTTTACGTGAAGGCTGAAGAGCGCGGACGCGGGATCGCATCGCAACTGGTCAATCGAGTGGTTGCAGAAGCGACGGCGCTGGGTGTACGCGAGTTGTATCTGTACACCGACACGTCGCAGTCGCTGTATGCGCGACTAGGCTGGGAAGTGGTTGAAGAACTCGTCTACGATGATTTGCCGGTGACAGTGATGAAATACACCACCCGCCAGTAAGAACACCCGTAGGAGCTGCCGAAGGCTGCGATCTTTTGATCTTTAAAAACAACATCAAGAGATCGCAGCCTCCGGCAGCTCCTACATGAAACCGAATTTGGCAGGGCCGGATCAGAACGCCAGTTTGTAGCCGATCAGCACCAGCATCGTCGCCAGGCACGGGCGCAGGACTTCATCGGAGATGCGTCCGGTCAGGTGACTGCCAAGCCAGATGCCTGGCAACGAACCCACCAGCAAAAAGCCCAGCACGCCCCAGTCCATGTTGCCCATGCTCGCGTGGCCGAGGCCGGCGACCAGGGTCAGCGGCACGGCGTGGGCGATTTCGGTGCCGACCAGGCGACGGGTCGGCAACAGCGGATAGAGGATGAACAACGCGACCGTGCCCAGTGCGCCGGCACCGATCGAGGTCAACGCGACCATGGTGCCCAGAATCAGACCGGTGATCACGGTCATCACGTTCAGCCGCGAACCACTCGGGTTGTAGTTGCCGCCGGCGCGTTTGTGGGCGAAGTCGAGCAGGCGTTTCTTGAAAAAAATCGCCAGCGCCGTGGCGAACAGGACAAAACCCAATGCCTGTTTGATGATGGCGTTCATCGCGTCCGGCGCGGTGTGCAGAGAGCTGAGGAACCACAAGGTCAGCGCCACCGCCGGCACGCTGCCGAGGGTCAGCCAGCCGGTGATGGCCCAATCGATGTTCTTGTTCTTGCGGTGAACGAGGACGCCACTGGATTTGGTAATGGCGGCGTACAACAGGTCAGTGCCGACCGCCGTTGCCGGGTTGATGCCGAACCACAACAGGATCGGCGTCATCAACGAACCACCGCCGACACCGGTCATGCCGACAATAAAACCCACCACCAGCCCGGCAATCACCAGGCCGAAATTTGCCAATTCCATTAAACCGTCCAGAAAAACGACAGGAAAAATCTGGCCCGCAGCATAGCGATTTTTCTTATAACCACATATATCGATGCGGTCTATCGTTATACCCGAATACCCATCCCACCCCTGTAGGAGCTGCCGCAGGCTGCGATCTTTTGATCCGGATTTTAAAAAACAAGATCAAAAGATCGCAGCCTGCGGCAGCTCCTACAGGGGGAGGTGGGTCAATGCAGTCTGCGGCCCGGTTTGAAGCTGTGGGTTTTGTTGAGCCACACCGTGGCCAGCGCGATGAGTGAGAGAATCAGCAGCGCCCACGGAAACGACATCGCTCCCGCCCGATCCAGCAATACGCCACCAAACAATCCGCCACCGGCAATCGCAACGTTCCAGGAAGTGGTGAGCATCGCCTGCACCACGTCGACGTGATCACCTGCCGAGTCTGCTGCCGAGGTCAGCAACAGGGTTGCCGAGCCGCCAAACGACAAGCCCCACACGGCCATGCAGGCGTAGATGATCCCTGCCGACGGGACGGCGAGCGCCAATACCAGTGCCGTCAGCGCAAACACCGCGAGGCTGATCAGCGTCAGCCAGCGCAACCAGCGATCCACCAGCATGCCAATGATCCAGATCCCCACCAGCGAACACAGGCCGAACACCAGCAGCACCAGGTCAACGCGCTCGGCCAGTCCGGCCTGCATCAGAAATGGCGCGATGTAGGTGTAGAGAATGTTGTGCCCAAGCATCCACGTCAGCACCACGAACAGCACCGGCCGCACGCCCGGCAGGCGCAAGGATTCGAGCAAGGGCAGGCGTTCGTCGCTGGCCTGCCCCGGACGATCCGGCACGGCGATGACGATCCACGCGGCCAGCACCAGTGCCAGCGCCGACATGATCCCGAACGACGCACGCCAGCCGATCAGATTACCCAGCCAGGTTCCCGCCGGCGTCCCCAGCGACAACGCCACCGGCGTGCCGAGCATGGCAATCGCCAGCGCTCGCCCCTGTTGATGCACCGGCACGATCCCGCGCGCATAGCCGGCCATGATCCCCCACGACAGCCCCGCCGCCATCCCGGCAAGAAAGCGCGAGGCCAGCGTCAAGCCGTAGTGGCTGGAGAACGTGGTGATGGTGTTGAAAACCAGAAAACCACCGACCGTCATCAACAGCACCCGTCGCCGTGGCCAGCCGCGCGTGGCCACGGTCAGCGGAATCGCCGCGACAATCGAACCCAGCGCATACAGGGTGACCAGTTGCCCGGCAAGCACTTCGCTGACGTTGAGCCCGGCGCCGATTTGCGGCAGCAGCCCGGCTGGCAGGGTTTCGGTGAGGATGGCGATGAACCCGGTCATGGCGAACGCCAGCAACGCGGCGTAAGGCAGTTTGTCCGCACGAACAGTGCGATCAACGCGAGTGAAATCAGCGCTTGCGGGGTCGGTCATGACGGGTGCGGCTCCTTTTGGATCTAGTTTCACAAAGAATTGTATACAAAATTACCAACCACAACTCTAACCTGTAGGAGCTGCCGCAGGCTGCGATCTTTTGACGTTGATCGTAAAAAAGATCAAAAGATCGCAGCCTTCGGCAGCTCCTACACGGGCAGGTATTTACAGCCATCGTGGCGGTTACTGGACGGGCAGGAAATTCAGGAATAGCAGGCTCTGCGCGTAATTCAGGCCGATGCGCCGGTAGCGCTCATCGAGCATTTGCGTCAGCAGATCCAGGCGCGCGACGATTTTGCCGAATTCGGTGGCAAAACTGAGGTTGCTGCCCTCCTCCGAAATCTCATTGGAAAACAGCAGCGGCTGACCTTCCTTGTTCTGCCGCTGCGACAGAATCCACGTGGCTTTTTCGATGTTGCGCGCCGCGTTATGGACGAAGGTCGGGTTGATCGCATCGGTCATGTAGAACTCGACGCGATTGCCGTGGGCAGTGACCAGCATGCTGCCGATCGCATAGATGAACGCGCCGACGCGGTCACCGAGAAACTCCGGGCTCATTGCGTAACTGAGCGCCGCGAGATCTTTGCGCCCGCCCAGCACCGGCAACGGCTGTTGCTGCTCGATGGCCAGCCGCACCTGTTTCACGGCGGCATGAATATTGAGGAAACCCGACTTGCGCAGCTCATCCGGATTGCGCAGGTAGAGCTTGCCCATCAACCGATAAAGGCTGCTGAGGTTGTCGCGCATCGCCAGGGTGGCCATGCGATCGACGCTGGTCTGCAGGAATTCCTGCGGCTGACCTTCAC
Organism: Pseudomonas helmanticensis; assembly: GCF_900182985.1. NCBI lineage: Bacteria > Pseudomonadati > Pseudomonadota > Gammaproteobacteria > Pseudomonadales > Pseudomonadaceae > Pseudomonas > Pseudomonas helmanticensis. The sequence goes on from NZ_FXUY01000001.1 coordinate 2,048,487, forward strand.
GAATCTGGTTGAAGAAACCGTTGCCGTCCTGATGGCTGCAACCGCTGAACAACAGCGACGACAAGCAGGCGAGCAACAGGCACGGGCGACGGAAAAAATCGGCGATCAGGGCAAAAGCTCTCGGCATGAATTCTCGAACAGGCACATTCCTGTGCGGCGGGAGTCACCGCATCCTGGCCATGGATAGAGCCGCCGATCGTGAAAAAGTGCAGTGGTGCGCGTCACCAGCCGACCTCCGGCGCTTTCTCTGAAAGCAATTAGTCCGTCTTTATTGTTGAAATAAACGATTAATCAACTATAAATCTTCACTGAAAACGCAAATAGCATGACTAGTTGCCCTGTAGGAGCTGCCGAAGGCTGCGATCTTTTGACTTTGATTTTTAAAGCCAGATCAAAAGATCGCAGCCTTCGGCAGCTCCTACACAGGGGTCAGCGGTAATTTGAAAACAACAACAAAAAGGAAGGTCAACCATGCTTCAATCCCGTCACCTGCTCTCCGGCCTCGGACTGTCCCTGATGATCGCCACCCTCTCCGCCAACGCCGCCGGCCTGACCGCCGAACACAAAGCCTTCGGCAAAACCAATGACGGCACGCCCGTCGAGCAATACATCCTGCGCAACAGCCACGGTATGCAGGCCACCGTCATTACCTACGGCGCAACCCTGCAATCGCTGAAAGTGGCCGACAAGCACGGCAAGTTCGATGACGTCGTCCTCGGTTTCGACGATGTCCAGGGCTATCAGAAAGGTACCGCGTATTTCGGCGCGACCATTGGCCGTTTCGGCAATCGCCTCGCCGACGGCGCGTTCGAACTCGACGGCAAGCGCTATCAAGTGCCACAGAATGACAAATCCAACGCCTTGCATGGCGGCACCCTGGGCTTCGACAAGAAGGTCTGGAAAGCCGAAGAAACCAAGGACAAGGATTCGGTCGGCGTGACCCTGACTTATCTGTCGGCGGACAGTGAAATGGGCTTCCCCGGCAATCTCACCACCGAAGTCACCTATCGCCTCACCGACAACAACGAGTTGCGCATCGATTACAAGGCCAGCACCGACAAACCGACGGTGCTCAACCTGACCAACCACAGCTACTTCAACCTCGCCGGCGCCGGCAATGGCGATATCCTCAAACAGGTCGCCACCCTGCACGCCAGCCATTACACCCCCGTCACCGCCAAGTTGATCCCGACCGGCGAACTGGCGCCAGTGGCCGGCACGCCAATGGATTTCAGCAAACCGACGGCGATTGGTACGCACATCAAGGCTGATCATCCACAACTGAAATTTGCCGAGCCGAAACAGGGTGGCTTCGACTTCAACTGGGCGCTGGACACCAAGGGTGATCTCAGCAAAGTGGCTACTGAGGTCAGTGATCCGCAGTCGGGACGCCATCTGCAGTTGTTCACCACAGAACCGGGCGTGCAGTTCTATACCAGCAACTTCCTCGACGGCACGGTCAAGGGCAAGGGCGGCAAGGTCTATCCGCACTGGGGCGCGTTTACCCTGGAGACCCAGCACTATCCGGACTCGCCGAATCAGCCGAACTTCCCGAGTACGCGCCTGGATCCGGGGCAGACTTACAGCCACAGCGTGGTGTTGAAGTTTTCTGCCAAGTAAAACAGCGCAGATCAAAAGATCGCAGCGTGCCGCAGCTCCTACAGGCGAACGAACAACTGTAGGAGCTGCGGCACGCTGCGATCTTTTTTGCTTTTTGAACCCCTGAGCTATCCTGCTGCCCACTAAAAGGTATCGACACATTCAGCAAGGAGGTTTGCATGCGTACCCTCGAATTGGCCGGCGTGCAGGTGCCGGTGATTGGCCAGGGCACCTGGCGCATGGGCGAAGATCGCTCGGCGCACAAGCGTGAAGTCGCGGCGCTGCGTACCGGTATCGAACTGGGCATGAGCCTGATCGACAGCGCCGAAATGTATGCCGAGGGCGGTGCCGAGAGCGTGGTTGGCGAAGCCATCGCCGGTATTCGCGACCAGGTGTTTCTGGTCAGCAAGGTCTACCCGCACAACGCCAGCCGCAAAGGCATCCCGCAAGCCTGCGAGCGCAGCCTGCGCCGGCTCGACACCGATTACATCGACCTCTATCTGCTGCACTGGCGCGGCCAGTATCCCTTGGAAGAAACCGTCGAAGCCTTCGAACGCCTGCGCGAGGAGGGCAAAATCGGCCGCTGGGGCGTGTCGAATTTCGATGTCGATGACCTCGAAGAACTGTCCAGTTCGGCCTGCGCGACCAATCAGGTGCTGTACAACCTCGAAGAGCGCGGCATCGAATTCGATCTGCTGCCGTGGTGCCAACGGCAACAGATGCCACTGATGGCTTACTGTCCGATCGGCCAGGGCGGCGCGATGCTGGCTGAACCTGTGCTGAATCAAATTGCCGCTCGTCACGGTGTGACCCCCGCGCAGGTTTCGCTGGCGTGGATTCTGCGTCAGGATGGTGTGATTGCGATTCCCAAGGCTGTGCGACCCGAACACGTGCAACTCAATGCACAAGCGGCGCAGCTGCAACTGGAAGCCGGGGATCTGGCGGCGCTGGACCAGGCGTTTCAAGCGCCACAACGCAAGCAGCGGCTGGCCATGGTCTGAGCCGCTGCCGACTGGCGGGCTTTGCGATGAGAAGCACTGATCAGTACGACCCGTTCAACCTGCAACGTTTTGTCCAGGCCCAGGACCCGGTGTTCGAACGCGTGCAACGCGAGCTCGACGAAGGGCGCAAGCGCAGCCACTGGATGTGGTTTGTCTTTCCGCAACTCGCCGGGCTTGGCGGCAGTGAAATGTCCCGGCGCTTCGCCATCGGTTCCGCCGAGGAAGCCCGGGCCTATCTCGCCCATGAACTGCTCGGTGCGCGGCTGCGGACTTGCACGCAGTTAGTGCTGAAGGTGCGACAGCGCTCGATTGCGGAGATTTTCGGCCATCCCGATGACCTGAAATTTCATTCCTCGATGACCCTGTTCGCCCAGTTTGACGCTGAAGACAGCGTGTTCAGTCAGGCACTCGAGCGCTACTTTCACGGCATCCTCGATGAGTGGACGTTGCAGTTGCTCGACTCAAAACAGGCCCAGTTGCCCACCGATCAGGGTTGAGAAGTCGTCGTCGACAAACGGCAGAATCGCGTCCGCCACCGGTTGCAACTGCCGACTGATGTAGTGGTCGTAGTCGATGCCGGCGCGGCGCACTTCCAGCGGCTCCGGACCGGCCAGGGTGATGACGTAACTGATCCAGCCACCGTTCTGGTATTGCCGCGGACGGCCCTGCTGCGCGTTGTAATCGTCGGCCAGGCGCGCCGCACGCACGTGCGGCGGCACATTGCGCTCGTAATCGTCGAGGGTGCGGCGCAGTCGTTTGCGGTAGACCAGTCGATCGTCGAACTCGCCGGCGAGGGTTTTGCGCACGTAGTCGCGCACATACTCCTGATATGGCTTGCGCTGGAAGATCCGCTCGTAAAGTTCCTGCTGAAATTGCCGGGCCAGCGGCGACCAGTCGGTGCGCACGGTTTCGAGGCCTTTGTAGACCATTTCATCGCTACCGTCGGCGCGGGTGACAAGGCCGGCGTAGCGCTTCTTGCTGCCCTCCTCCGCACCGCGAATGGTCGGCATCAGGAAGCGTTTGTAGTGAATTTCAAACTGCAGTTCGAGGGCGCTCTCCAGGCCGTATTCCTCGCGCACATGCGCGCGCCACCAATCGTTGACGTGCTGGACCAGCGCATGGCCGATCTGCGCCGCCTCTTCCTGCCCGTGCGCGCGGCGCAGCCAGACGAAAGTCGAGTCGGTATCGCCATAGATCACCGCGTGGCCCTGCTCTTCGATCAGTTTGCGCGTGCGCAGCATGATTTCGTGGCCGCGCAGGGTGATCGATGAGGCCAGCCGCGTATCGAAGAAGCGGCAGCCACTGGAACCGAGTACGCCGTAGAAAGCGTTCATGATGATCTTCAGCGCTTGCGACAGCGGCGCGTTGTGTTCGCGCTTGGCGGTCTCGCGGCCCTCGGCAACCCGCGAAACGATCGACGGCAGGCAATGGCGAGTGCGCGAGAACCTTGCGCCACGAAAGCCCGGCACCGAGTCGGCGTCATCGGGATGCTGCAAGCCTTCGATCAGCCCGACCGGGTCGATCAAAAAGGTGCGGATGATCGACGGATACAGGCTCTTGTAGTCGAGCACCAGTACCGACTCGTACAGCCCCGGTTGCGAGTCCATGACAAAACCGCCAGGGCTGGCCTGCGGCGGATTGGTCCCGAGGTTCGGTGCAACGAAGCCCTGACGATGCATCAAGGGCATGTACAAATGGGTGAACGCCGCGACTGAACCCCCGCTGCGATCGGACGGCAATCCGGTGACACTGGCGCGTTCCAGCAAAAACGTCAGCAGTTCGGTCTTGGCGAAAATCCGCGTGACCAGTTCGCAGTCCTTGAGGTTGTACTTGGCCAGCGCCGGTTTGTCCTCGGCGAACATGCGGTTGATTTCGTCCATGCGCTGGTACGGGTTGTCGATCGACTTGCCTTCGCCAAGCAAGGTCTGCGCGACGTTTTCCAGACTGAACGAGGGAAAACTCCAGGTTGCCGAACGCAACGACTCGATGCCGTCGATGATCAGCCGCCCCGCCGCCGAGGCGAAATAGTGATTGCGGCTACCGTGTTCGCGCCATTGCATTTCTTCACCGCCACGGCCGATTTTCAGCGGTACGCCGAGGCGCCGGGCGTGTTCGTGGAGGATGCGCAGGTCGAACTGCACGACGTTCCAGCCGATGATCGCGTCGGGATCATGCTGCGCGAACCAGTCGTTGAGTTTCTTCAGGATGACGGTGCGCGAGTCGCAGTACTCGAGGTCGAAATCGACAATGCTGGCGTCGCCGTTCGGCGCGCCGAGCATGTACACCTGACGCTCGCCGCAACCTTCGAGGGCGATGGAATACAACTCGCCGGTTTCGGTGGTTTCGATGTCGAGCGAGACCAGGCGCAGTTTCGGTCGGTAATCGGGTGCAGGTTTGAGGTGAGCGTTGCGCAGGACGCCGTCGGCATCGGCGGTGCCGCTGAAGTACACCGGCGCGGTGATGAAACGCTCCATCAGGTAGCGTTCCGGCGGGCGCACGTCGGCTTCATAGACGTCGACGCCAACGCGGTTGAGCGCGGTTTCCAGGCGCATCAACTGGCCGTGCTGCTGGCAATACAAGCCGAGTACCGGACGATGTTCGAAATCCTGCAGGGCCAGCGGGCGCAGTTCGACGTTTTTTTCATCGTGCAGCAGACGTTCGGCCACGGCGCGCTGTTCGGCAGGGATAAACGCCACCGACGGTTGATGCGGCAAGCGCACACGGCGCGGCCCGGCGTCGGTCGCCAGCCAGAACTCGACTTCGGTGCCGGCCGGCGTATCGCGCCAATGCCGGGTCAGGACGAAGCCCTGCGGTAAATCCACCACTGCAACCTCGGGTATTGAAACAGAACGGCATTCTACGCTGCCCTTCCAGCGCCCGCGTTTTCAGTTTGGAATACTTTGTAGTAGCGATTTATCTGTGGTGAGTGGATTTATCTGTGATGAGGGGATTTATCTGTAATGAGAGGGTTTATCTGGGATGAGGGGGTTTATCTGGGATGAGGGGATTTATCTGTGGCGAGGGGATTCATCTTTCATCGGGTGATGGGCATTTTGTTTGGAAATGACGTTTTTTGCGTGTTATCTGCCGCTTTGCCACCTTGCCCTGCGCGCTTGCGTCTACGATGCTTGGATAACAACGACAACACCTGAGTAACCGCCATGAAGACCGTCGCCCAACTGCTCAAGCTCAAAGATCAGAAAAATCAGGAAGTGCACCAGATCAAGCCTGATCACATGGTGCTCGAAGCGCTGATGAAGATGGCCGAGAAAAACGTCGGTGCCTTGCTGGTGGTCGAAGACGATAAAGTGGTCGGCATCATCAGCGAGCGCGACTACGCACGCAAACTGGTGCTGCATGGTCGCTCATCCGTGGGCACTCCGGTGCGCGACATCATGGTGGCGAACGTGATCACCGTCGACACCCATCAAACCGTCGACACCTGCCTGGGCATCATGTCCGACAAACGCCTGCGGCACTTGCCGGTAGTAGAGGACGGCAAGCTGATCGGCCTGCTGTCGATCGGCGACCTGGTCAAGGAAGCGATTGCCGAGCAGGCCGAGCTGATCAAACAGCTGGAGCAGTACATCCGCGGGGAATAACCCTTCTTTACCGAGATCGTTCCCACGCTCTGCGTGGGAATGCCTCTTGTGACGCTCTGCGTCGTTCAGGACGGCCAATGCCGGGCGAACACCGGCGCCAGCACCGGATGCCGGTCAATCCTCTGCAACCACGCATAAAACCCCGGCCGTGTCTGACGCAAATGCTCGCGGCTACCCGCCCAGCGCGTCACCACTGCCGCCAACACATCCAGCGCCCCCGGTGTTTCGTCATCCAGGTACAACTCGGCGGAAAACTGGTCGGCAAACACCTCCCAACTCCAGTGCAAACGCTCCCGCGCGCCGGCCATCAGGTTCTGCCGCGAGGCTTCGTCAGGCATCAGCAGCCAGCGCTCGGGGTAATCGACAACACCGATAGCGGCGTAGCAATTGCTGACGATGTAGACCATGCCGCGAATCGCCTGATCGCGATCGGCAGCATCGGACGGCAGCAAACCGGATGCCGGAAACGCCAGGCCCAGATGAATCAGAATCGCCGCGCTCTCGGTAATCGCACTGCCGTCGGGCAATTGCAGGGTCGGGATCTGTTTCAGCGGGTTGAGTGTGGCCAAGTCTTCAGCGGCTTCCGCGCTGGCCTCGATATCGATGAAGCGGTAAGCGATCTGGCACAACTCCAGCGCCGCTTCGATGGCGGCCGCGCCTGAATTGCGATGTCCGTAGAGCTGATACATATCTCCCCCTCCTGTTGGTGACTCATCCCCTGTGACGAGGGAGCTTGCTCGCGCTTGGCTGCACAGCCGTCATAAAATCAGACACGGCGGTGTATCAGTTGTAGTGCATTTGCACGGATCAGGTCTGCTTCGCAGCCCAGCGGGAGCTAGCTCCCTCGCCACAAGAGCAAGTTTGTCAGCAGTTGTATCGGTTTTGGCACGATTTTCCCATGCACTCGCGACTTGCGAATTCAATCTTCGCAAAACAGCGCTCAGGGTGCCTATCCCGCACCAAGAGCAATCATCGAACGCTATCCGCGTTCTTGTAAGGTGCGATGCCGAACCAAAAGTTCGTGTGTCCGAGCTGGCAACAAGGAGTTCACCGCGTGAATCTTCAATCGTTCTGCCGCATCACTGCCTTTGCATCCCTTTACGCCAATAGCCGAGTTCACCTGAACAGCACCGGCCACCAGCGCGCTTACTGTATTACCTGAATCCAACGAACAACCACTGTGCTTGGCGATGAGTTATTCGCCGAACGCACAGTGTTATTTATTTTTTAAATACAATGCTGAATTACATTGCGCGAGCCATGTATTAACCAGCACTCAGCCGGATTGTCAGACAATAACTTCGGCTGATTTATATTTGCACCAAAAACGCACCGACGACTGTAACTAAGCAAACATCCAACTATTGATTTCATTCAAACAAGAACAAGGAACAGTGCCTGTGGCCCGCTAAAACATTGACCCGCACCAAATCAGTCCGCCATGCACCAGCAAGTGCCCGCACTGACAAGAGAGCAGCCGCTCTATCTCGCTGATCAGCCTGATATTGCGCCCGGCCTGACTCGCCCATGAAAAAGCCCCTGAGCAAGGGGCAACGGGATTGTATGCGCCGAAGATAAACAGCCCAGCCAACAAAACTTATATAAATGCGACATGGGTAACATCAATGAAATAATCCACCTGCATTCCAGCAACATTTGGCACAGCGGTTGCTAAATACAAACCGAACACCCCCTGTAGGAGCTGCCGCAGGCTGCGATCTGTTGATCTTGATATTGATCTTTAAAAACAGATCAAAAGATCGCAGCCTGCGGCAGCTCCTACATATAGAACAACACCAGGGAATGGGTAATGAAAAGACGAAGTCGATGGCGCTAAGCCAGTAAGTTTGCACGAGCCTTGTTAACCGGATAGTTCAACTATCGGCTTCTGCACACCTTGAAGAAAGTTGCACCCACCCACTCGAACATCCCCCACATGTTCGGACGGCACCTTATTGCCCTTCATCAACCCGAGGGAGCTTTAATGAACGATGCGGTAAAGCACAGAACCCTGCCGGGGCCGTTGCGGGAAGCGCCAATCCCGCCGCCCCCGGGCAGGCCGGCGTTTACAGCCAATACCTCGCAACCCGGTGGTTTGAATAAACATCAGATGGTGTTGTTGGTGGCTGTGTCGGCGCTGATACATGGCGGCGCCTGGTGGTTTCTCCAGCAATCGCGAACCGAGCCACTGCCGACGCCGCCGCAGATTCCGGAAATGACCGTCGAGCTGACCAGCCCGACGCCACCGGCACCGCCCACGCCCGAGCCACCACCACCGCCACCTCCCCCGCCGGAACCGGAACAACCGGTGGAGGACGAGGACGCGGTCAAGCCACCACCCAAACCGGTGGAGAAACCCAAGCCGATCGAAAAACCGAAACCGGTCGAGAAGCCGAAGCCGGTGAAAAAGGCCGAGCCGCCGAAAGCCCCGCCCGCCCCGACCCAAGCGGCCGCTCCCGCTGCGCCGGCCACCCCGAGCGCACCGCCGGCACCTGCCGCCGCGCCCGGTCCGGTCAAGGAATCGGCAGCCGTTTCCGGTCTCGCCAGCCTCGGCAACCCGCCGCCGGAATACCCGTCGCTGGCGCTGCGGCGCAACTGGGAAGGCAGCGTGGTGCTGCGCATTCAGGTGCTGGCCAACGGTCGCGCCGGCTCGGTGACGGTGAGCAAATCCAGCGGCAAACCGCAACTGGATGACGCCGCTGTCGCCGCCGTGAAGAACTGGAAATTCATCCCGGCCAAACGCGGTGACACGCCGATTGACGGCTTCGCCACGCAGACCATCGATTTCAAATTGCCGCAATAACCGAACGCTCAATCAACGCACAACCGAATAACGCAAGCGAGGTATCACCATGAACGATTTGTCTTCGATGATTGTCCCCGGCGTGCTCTGGGGTCTGGTGCTGTTTTCCGTGGTCAGCTGGGCGATTCTGCTGGTCAAGTCGGCGCAGTACTTGCGGCAGAAAACCCAGAACAAACAATTCACTAAAGCCTTCTGGGGTGCGCCGGATCTGCTCACCGCCGCCGAACACGCCAGCCAGTATCCGGGCGCACTGGCGCGCATCGCCAGCAGCGGTTTCGAGGCGCTATTGGTAGAAGACTCGCCGCGCACCACGCAACAACTGGCGCACACCATCAACCGTTCGGATCGCCTGGAACGCAACCTCCGTCAGCAGATCCAGAAAGAACGCCGCTCGCTGGAAAACGGCCAGGCGATCCTCGCCAGTATCGGCAGCACCGCGCCGTTCATTGGTTTGTTCGGCACCGTGTGGGGAATCATGGAAGCGCTGAAAAGCATCGGCGAAACCGGTTCGGCCAGCCTTGAAGCGGTCGCCGGCCCGATCGGTCACGCGCTGATCGCCACGGGTGTGGGTATCGCCGTCGCGGTGCCGGCGGTGCTGATTTACAACTTCTTCCTGCGTCGCCTGAAACTCGCCTCGGCGGACATGGACGACTTCGCCCATGACTTCGACGCCCTTGCCTCGCGCAGCGCGTTTTCTATCAGTCGTCAGGCCATCGCCAGCAAAACCACAGCCGCCGTGCGGGAGGCCAGCTGATGTCGTTCTCTACTCAAGACAGCGATGAAGTGCTCAGCGAAATGAACGTCACGCCGCTGGTCGATGTGATGCTCGTGCTGCTGGTGGTGTTCATCGTCACCGCGCCGCTGATGACCAACGCGATTAAGGTCAACCTGCCGAAAACCGACGCCGTCGCCCCCGCCGAGAAAAAGGATCCGGTGGTGGTCAGCGTCGATCAGGACGGCAAGTTTTATCTGGCCAAGACCGAACTGGCCCCGGAATCGCTGGAAGCCAGCCTCAAGGAGGTCAAGGCCAAGGACAGCGAGGTGCGCGTGCAGCTGCAGGCCGATTCCGCCGTCAATTACGGCCAGGTCGCTAAAGCCATGGCGTCCATCGAACGCTCGGGCATCACCAAGATTTCGGTGATGACCACCCACTGAGTGCGGTGCCGGGCGCGCAGTGAAAGACGCGCCCGCCACCGTTCGCTGAATCCCGTCGCAACCAGCCGACCGAAAAAACGCCAGGCGTCTTCGGAGGGGATCGGCTTGCTTGAAGAAAGTGGTTTTCCGCACGCGGTATCACCGAAAGCGGAGCAATGAGGGGCTCACAAGGCCAATTCGATAACGTCTGAAAAGTCGGAAATAACCATGCTGATGAACACTCCACGCTTCACGCTCAAACCTTTGGTGGCAACGATTTCTCGCCACCGTTTTGTTCCGTTTTATTTGGTGGCCATGGGCATGGGCGCCGGGACTGTGCAAGCAGCCGAGGACGACAACGCCGCCGTGCCCGCTGCGGCGGCAGTGGTTGCGCCGACCACGCAACTGCAACGGGTCGAAGTGACGGGTTCGGCGATTCGCCGGGTCGATGCGGAAACCGCCGTGCCGATCACCATTCTCAAGGCTGACGAGCTGCGCAAACAGGGCGTGACCACCACCGCCGAACTGGTGCAGCGCATCACCGGCAGCCAGTCGCTGAACAACAGCGCCGGCTCGGTCGGCGCAGCCACGGGCGGCGCCTCGTTCGCCGACATGCGCGGCATCGGCGCGAACAAGACGCTGGTGTTGCTCAACGGCCGACGCCTGGCCAACAACGCCTTGTCGGGTACCAACTCGGCCGGCGGCGCGGTGGATCTGAACATGATCCCGTTTGCCGCCATCGAGCGCGTCGAAGTGCTGCGCGACGGCGCCTCCGCGCTGTACGGCACCGACGCCATTGGCGGTGTGATCAACTTCATCACCAAGAAATCCATGACCGACGGCCAGTTGACCCTCGGCGGCGAAACCTCGACCCACAGCGGCGGCGGCGCGACCAAGGACATGAGCGCCAGTTGGGGCTACGGTGATCTGGAGGAGGACCGCTTCAACGTCCTCGGCGTGTTCAACTACAACAAGCAGCAGAACCTCGACGCCAACGACCGCTCCTTCGCCCGCGACTACGATCCCGGTCGTGGCCTGGATCAAACCTCCGGCACCGCGTTCCCCGGCAACTACAGCCAGAACGGCAACGCCACCAACCCGCTGGCCAACAGCAATTGCAACGGCCCGAACCTGGTAGCGCGCGACGGTTTGTGCCGTTTCAGTACCCGCGAATTCATCGACCTGCTTCCGCAAACCGAGAAGACCTCGTTCTTCGGCAAGACCACCGGCAAACTGGCCGACGATCACAACGTCAATCTCGAATACTTCTGGTCACGCAACAACAACGCCACCGCTGTCGGCCCGGCGCCGTTGACCGGTTTGAGCCTCGATGGCTCGTCGCCCTACTACCCCGGCAACGGCATCACACCGGGCCCGACCGGTTTTGCCCTCGACCCGACGCAACCGGTCGACGTCAACTGGCGCGAAACCGCTGCTGGCCCTCGTGAATCGAAAGACCAGAACACCAGCCAGCGCTTTCTGCTGAGCTTCGACGGCCTGGTCGGCGGCTGGGATTACAACGTCGGCGCCTCGTACAACCAGAACAAGATTGTCTCCAGCGTCACCAATGGTTATGTCAGCGATCAGGCGATGATTGCCGGTCTGGCCAGCGGCTTGCTCAACCCGTTCGGCGCGCAGTCGGCGGCCGGTCAGCAGTACATCGACGATGCCGCGTACCACGGCGCCTACTCCACCGCCGTCGGCCGGGTCGCCGGTTTCGACGGGCGCATCAGTCGCGAGATCGGCGACTGGTTCGGTGCCGGCCCGTCCGGTCTGGCGCTGGGTGGCGAGTACCGCAAAGAGAAATTCCATCAGGATTTCTCGCCGTTTGCCGGCGACATCCAAAGCCTCGGCATCGATCCCAACGGCAGTGTCGAGGGCGACCGCAGCGTCAAAGCCGCGTATGCGGAAATCAACGTGCCGGTGCTCGATAGCCTCGAACTGTCCGCCGCCGTGCGCCACGACAAATACAGCGACTTCGGCAGCACCACCAACCCGAAATACTCGTTCCGTTATCAGCCGCTGAAAGAGCTGGTGGTGCGCGGCGCCTACAGCGAAGGTTTCCGTGCGCCGTCGCTGTACGAGCTGTATTCGCCGCGCAGCATCACCTTCACTCAGGGCTTCTACAACGACCCGGTGCTGTGTACCGGCGGCGTCGTGCAACCGGGCGGCAACGGCGGACGTGATTGCGGTCAGCAGTTCCTCAATCAGATTGGCGGCAACGAAGATCTGGCCCCGGAGAAGGCGCGTAACGTGACCCTGGGCTTCGTTTATCAGCCGGTCAACAACCTCTCGGTCGGTCTCGATTTCTGGTGGATTCACATCTCCAACCAGATCCAGCCGTTCCCGGAATCCACCGTGTTTGATCAGGCCGGCTCCTACCCGGACCGCTTCGTGCGCAACGCCGACGGCACGCTCAATTACATCGTTACCGGCAACGCCAACCTCGGCATCGTCGAAACCAACGGTGTCGATGTGTCGCTCGACTATCGCTTCCCGAACACGCCGTACGGTCAGTTCGGGCTGGGGCTGCAAGGCACCTATGTCGACGAGTACGACTTCCAGAGCACCATCAAAGGCCCGTTCACCGACAAGGTTGGCGACTTCCGCGGTGACGGCGTAATTGCGCGCTGGAAACACAACCTCACCGGCAGCTGGACCTTCGGTGCGGCACGGGCGTCGCTGACCAACCGCTTCACCACCGGCTACAACGACTACGACCGCGATACTCACGCGACCGTGGCGTCGTATTCGGTGTGGGACCTGTCGGCCGGCTACACCTTCGACAAGGTGCTGGATGTCGATGCCGGGATGAAGAACATGTTCGACCGCAACCCGCCGTTCTCCAACCAGGCCTACAACTTCCAGAGCGGTTATGACCCGCGCTACACCGACCCACTGGGCCGCACCTTGTTTGCGCGCATGACGTACCACTTCTAACTGAGAGCACCAAACCCCTGTAGGAGTGAGCCTGCTCGCGATAGCATTTTTTCAGTCAACCTTGCAGGGTCTGACTTTGCCTCATCGCGAGCAGGCTCACTCCTACAGTTTTGATCTGTGTGCATTCAGGAATTAAGGAGTGATTGCATGAGTTTTTTGCGCAACATGACTGGCTTGCTGCTCGGCAGTGCGCTGCTGTGCACCGGCACCTCGGCGCTGGCCGCTGGCAGTTATGCGCTGACGGTGTACGGCGAAGCGCCGAAGTATCCGGCGAATTTCCAGCATTTCGATTTCGTCGATCCGCACGCGCCCAAGGGTGGTTCGCTCAGTCGTGCGTCGATGGAAATCGGCCAGTACAACTACATCAGCCCATACGCCGATCAGGGCATCTCGGTGGTGCAAGTCAACGACTGGGTGTACTCGCCGCTGGCGTTCCGTTCACTCGACGAGCCGTACACCGTTTACGCATTGGTCGCGCAGCAGATCGAGCGCGACCCCGATGGACTCTGGGTGCGCTTCACCCTCAATCCAAAAGCACGTTTCGCCGACGGTACGCCGATCACCGCCGAAGACGTGCGCTACACGTACAACTTGCTGATGACCAAGGGAAGCCTGAGTTATCGCCAGCAATACGCCGACGTTCAGGACGTGCAGATCGAAGGCCCGCGACAGGTGCGCTTCACCTTCAAGAACAACCTCAACCGCACCCTCGCGCTGGATCTGGCGACGATGCGCGTGGTCCCCGAACACTGGTGGAAAACCCGCGACTTCGCCAATGGCGGCGGTTTCGAGCCACCACTGGGCAGCGGCCCGTACCGGGTGAGCAAGGTCGACGCCGGGCGCAGCATCAGTTTCCAACGCGACCCGGACTGGTGGGGCAAGGACCTGCCGGTCAGTCGCGGGATGTACAACTTCGACAGCCTCACGGTGAATTTCTACGGCGACACCGACGTCGCTCGGCAGCTGTTGCAGGCCGGCGCGTTCGACTACAACCGCGAGTTTTCCTCCTCCGGTTACGTGGTCGGTTACGACAGTCCGGCGTTGCGCGACGGCCGCTTGCAGCAGTCGATTCTGGCACCGGAAAAACCGACCGCCGCCCAAGGCTTTGTGTTCAACCTGCAAAACCCGATCTTCGAGGATCGCCGCGTGCGTCAGGCGATCAGCCTGCTGTGGGATTTCGAGTGGACCAACAAGCAGATGATGCGCGGCTTCTACGTGCGCCAGAACAGCTACTGGCCGAAGAGTGAAATGGCCGCCACCGCTCTCCCTGATGCCGAGGAATTGAAAATCCTCGAACCGCTGCGCGGGCAGATCCCCGACGAGGTCTTCACGACCGTGTATGAGGCGCCGAAAACCGATGGCAGCGGCTACATCCGCGACAAGCAACTGCAAGCGCTGAAACTGCTCGCCGAGGCTGGCTGGACGCCGCAACACAATCGTTTGGTCAATGCTGCGGGTGAGCCGCTGGAGTTCACCTTTCTCGACGGTCAGGGCGGCTTCGACCGCATGCTGCTGCCGTTCAAACGCACCCTCGCGCAGATCGGCATCACCCTCAATCTGCGGCGCATCGATTCGGCGCAATACGTCAACCGCCTCAACGCCCGCGACTACGACTACGACATGATCGTCACCAGTTTCCCGCGCAGCGGCGATCCGATCGTCTCTCCCGGCCGCGAGTTGTACAGCCTCTACGCCTCGCAAAGTGCCACGCAAGTCGGCAGCTCCAACTCGATGGTGCTGGCCAATCCGGCGGTCGATCAACTGATCGACGGGCTGGTCCAGTCCAATACCCGCGAAGCCATGGTGCATTACGCCCGCGCCCTCGACCGGGTGCTGCAATGGGGTTACTACATGATTCCCAACTACTACTCCAAAGGCACGCCGACGGTGTATCAGAACCGCTTCGGCATGCCCGCCGTGCAACCGGCCTACGACGAAGGCCTCAATACCTGGTGGGAGGTGTCGGCCAAGGCGCTGACCTCGCAACAGATGCACACTCAGCTTGCGGGGGGCCAGTGACATGTTGCGTTATTTGAGTCGACGTTTGCTGCTGATCATCCCCACGCTGCTGTGCATTCTGGTGGTGAATTTTCTTATCGTGCAGGCCGCGCCGGGTGGCCCGGTGGAGCAGGCCATTGCGCGTTTGCAAGGCTTCGGCGGGCACAGCATGGGTGGCGGTGGCGAGGTCGCCGCGATTGGCGGCGCGGGTCGCAGCAGCCGTGGCCTCGACCCGGCGCTGATCGAGGAAATCAAACACCATTACGGCTTCGACAAACCCATGCACGAACGCCTGTGGCTGATGCTGAAAAACTACGCGCAGCTGGATCTGGGCAGCAGTTTCTTTCGCGGCGCCAAGGTCACCGACCTGATCGTGCAGAAGCTGCCGGTGTCGCTGTCGCTGGGCTTGTGGGCGACGCTGATCACCTACCTGATTTCGATCCCGTTGGGCATTCGCAAAGCGATCAAAAACGGCAGCGCGTTTGATGTCTGGAGCAGCACGGCGATCATCATCGGCTATGCGATGCCGGCGTTTCTTTTCGCGATTCTGCTGATCGTGGTGTTCGCCGGTGGCAGCTACGTCAACTGGTTTCCGGTGCAAGGGCTGGTCTCGGATAACTTCGACAGCCTTGGCACGCTGGGCAAGGTCGGCGACTACCTCTGGCACTTGGTGTTGCCGGTGACGGCGTTGGTGATTGGCGGCTTCGCCACGCTGACGATTTTGACCAAGAACAGCTTCCTCAACGAGATCAGCCGCCAGTACGTGATCACCGCGCGGGCCAAGGGTCTGACCGAAAGGCGCGTGCTCTACGGCCACGTGTTTCGCAATGCGATGCTGCTGGTGGTGGCCGGTGTGCCGTCGGCGCTGATCGAGGTGTTCTTCGCTGGCTCCCTGCTGATCGAAACCATCTTCAACCTCGACGGCCTCGGGCGCATGAGCTACGAGGCAGCGGTGTCACGCGACTATCCGGTGGTGTTCGGCGCGCTGTTTCTGTTCACCCTGTTCGGCCTGTTGATCAAGCTGATCGGCGACCTCTGCTACACCCTGCTCGACCCGCGCATCGACTTCTCGGCGAGGACTGCCTGATGTTCACTCTCTCCCCTCTCGGCCAGCGCCGCGTCGCGCAATTCAAGGCCAACCGGCGCGGACGCTGGTCGCTGTGGCTGTTTATCGGTCTGTGCCTGATTTGTCTGGGCGGTGAATTGATCGCCAACGACAAGCCGTTGGTGATCCGTTATCACGAGGCCTTTTACTTTCCGATCCTCACTGATTACCTGGAAACCGATTTCGGCGGCGAGCTGCCATTTCAGCCGGACTACGCCAGCAGTTACGTGCACAAACTGATTGAGGATCAGGGCGGCTGGATGCTCTTTCCGCCGATCCCGTTCAGCTACGACACGGTCAATTACGACCTCAGCGAACCGGCACCGAGTCCGCCGTCATCGAGCAACTGGCTG
Organism: Pseudomonas helmanticensis; assembly: GCF_900182985.1. Taxonomy (NCBI): domain Bacteria; kingdom Pseudomonadati; phylum Pseudomonadota; class Gammaproteobacteria; order Pseudomonadales; family Pseudomonadaceae; genus Pseudomonas; species Pseudomonas helmanticensis. The sequence goes on from NZ_FXUY01000001.1 coordinate 2,065,022, forward strand.
GGCACCGATGATCAGGCGCGCGACGTGTTGGCGCGGGTGATTTTCGGTACGCGGATTTCGATCCTGTTTGCGCTGATCCTCACTGGCATCAGTGCGTTGATCGGCATCGTTGCCGGTGCGTTGCAGGGTTATTACGGCGGTTGGGTCGATTTGCTCGGGCAACGCGTGCTGGAGATCTGGTCGGGGCTGCCGGTGCTGTACCTGCTGATCATTTTGTCCGGGTTCGTCTCGCCGAGTTTCTGGTGGTTGCTGGGGATCATGGCGCTGTTTTCCTGGCTGGCGCTGGTCGATGTGGTGCGCGCCGAGTTTCTGCGTGGGCGCAATCTCGAATACGTCAAAGCCGCGCGGGCGCTGGGCCTGACTGATAACGAACTGATGTACCGGCACATCCTGCCTAACGCGATGACATCCACCCTCACCTACCTACCGTTCATTCTGACCGGCGCGATTGCCACGCTGACTGCACTGGATTTTCTTGGCTTCGGTATGCCGGCCGGCACTGCGTCGCTGGGTGAGTTGATCGGTCAGGCCAAGCGCAATCTGCAAGCACCGTGGCTGGGGCTGACGGCGTTTTTTGCCTTGGCGCTGATTTTGTCTTTGTTGGTTTTCATCGGTGAAGCCTGCCGAGATGCCTTTGATCCGAGGAGCTGACATGCAAGACAATTTGATCGAGATCCGTGACTTGCGCGTCGCCTTCGCCGGGCAGCAAGTGGTGCACGGTTTGAACCTCGATATTCGCCGGGGCGAATGCCTGGCGCTGGTCGGTGAATCCGGCTCGGGCAAGTCGGTGACGGCGCATTCGATCCTGCGTCTGTTGCCGGGCAAGAACGTCCGTAGCAGCGGCGCGATCCGCTACAACGGCGTGGATTTATTGCACGCCAGCGAGCAGCAAATGCGCGGTTTGCGCGGCAACCGCATTGCGATGATTTTTCAGGAACCGATGACTTCGCTGAACCCGTTGCACACGGTGGAAAGGCAGGTCAGCGAAGTGCTGGAGATTCACAAAGGACTGAAGGGCCGCGCCGCCCGTGAGCGGACGTTGCAGTTGTTGGAGCTGGTCGGTATTCGCCAGCCTTTGCAGCGCTTGAAAGCCTATCCGCATCAACTTTCCGGCGGTCAGCGGCAACGGGTGATGATTGCGATGGCGCTGGCCAACGAGCCGGAGCTGTTGATCGCTGATGAGCCAACCACGGCGCTGGATGTCACGGTGCAGCAGAAGATCCTCGAGTTGCTCATCGAGTTGCAGCAGCGGTTGGGCATGTCGCTGTTGTTGATCAGCCACGATCTCAATCTGGTGCGGCGCATTGCGCAACGGGTGTGCGTGATGCGCCACGGCGAGATCGTCGAGCAGGCGGATTGCGAAACGCTGTTTCGCGCGCCGCAGCATCCTTACAGTCGGTTGTTGATTGAGGCGGAACCGAGCGGTGCTCCGGTGCCGAGCAAGTTCGAGCACAACCTGCTTGAAGTCGATGATTTGAAGGTCTGGTTTCCCCTGCCCAAAGCGCTGTTCAGCCGCCAGCAGGAGTACATCAAAGCGGTCGACGGCGTCAGTTTCACCCTGCAACGCGGCAAGACATTAGGGATTGTTGGCGAGTCCGGTTCGGGCAAATCGACGCTGGGCCAAGCGATCCTGCGGCTGGTCGAATCCGAGGGCAATATCCGTTTCGGCAACAAGCAATTGAGCCTGCTCAATCAGCGTTTGATGCGGCCATTGCGCCGGCAGATCCAAGTGGTGTTTCAGGATCCGTTCGGCAGCCTCAGCCCACGGATGTCGGTGCAGCAGATCATTGCCGAGGGCTTGCTGACCCATGGCATTGGCACCGAGGCCGAGCGGGAGGCGGCGGTGATTCGGGTGCTGGAGGAAGTCGGCCTCGATCCACAGAGCCGACATCGTTATCCCCACGAATTTTCCGGTGGCCAGCGCCAGCGTATTTCCATCGCCCGCGCGCTGGTGCTGGAACCGGCGCTGATTCTGCTCGATGAACCGACCTCGGCGCTGGACCGTACGGTGCAGAAGCAGGTGGTGGAGTTGTTGCGGCAACTACAAATCAAACATGGGCTGACCTATTTGTTTATCAGCCATGACCTGGCGGTGGTGCATGCGTTGGCGCATGACTTGATGGTGATCAAGGATGGCAAAGTGGTTGAGCAAGGTTCTTCACGCGAGATTTTCGCCGCACCACAGCACCCCTACACCCAGGAACTGCTGAAAGCCTCCAGCCTCGCGATCCCCCGCAAAATCACGGAAACCGCCGAATCCCTGTAGGAGCTGCCGCAGGCTGCGATCTTTTGATGTTGGTGTTAAAAACGGGATCAAAAGATCGCAGCCTGCGGCAGCTCCTACAGGGGGATGGGTTTATTTTTTTTGGCCGGTGCATCCAAACGCCTCCGTCATGGGTAGTCCTTGTAACAGCCCGCTTCGGCTGTCAGCGGTTTACCCATTCTGGAGAAACATACTGATGAACATCACCCAACTGATCTGCCTCAGCGGTTTGCTCGCCGCCAGCGTCACGACCTTCGCGCAAAGCAGTTATCCCGACGCGATCAAAGTGCCGGATGGCCACAAGATCGCGATGGAAACCACTGGCGTCGGCGAAATCACCTACGAATGCCGTGACAAAGCTAATGCGCCCGGGCAGACCGAGTGGACTTTCGTCGGTCCGAAAGCGGTGCTCAATGATCGCAGCGGCAAGCAGGTCGGCACCTACTTCGGCCCGCCAGCCACCTGGCAGGCCAAGGACGGTTCGAAAGTCACCGGCACGCAACTGGCTGTGGCGCCGTCGAGTCCGGGCAACCTGCCCTATCAGTTGGTCAAGGCCAATCCTGCCGAGGGTAAAGGTGCGATGGCTGGCGTGAGTTACATCCAGCGTGTTGCGCTTAAGGGCGGCGTGGCGCCGGGCAGTGAATGCACGCCGGCGAACAAGGGCCAGCAGGCAGTGGTGAAGTACCAGGCTGATTATATTTTCTGGGCCATGAACTGACCCCTCAGACTTATCCTAACCCCCTGTAGGAGTGAGCCTGCTCGCGATAGCGGAGTGTCAGCCGGCATATTTCTTGACTGACACACCGCTATCGCGAGCAGGCTCACTCCTACAGGGAATGGGTTGTCTGGATGTTTGGGGAATGTGAGCTAGATTGCACGACATGTCTTTAGCCCGATCTACGTTTGATTACGAAGCCCGTCTCGCCGCCTGCGCGCGCGGCGAGCGTGCGGCCCTGCGCGATTTGTATGTGCAGGAAGGCCCGCGTCTGCTCGGCGTGGCCAAGCGGCTGGTGCGCGATTCGGCGCTGGCGGAGGACATCGTTCATGAGGCGTTCATCAAGATCTGGAACGGCGCGGCGGGGTTCGATCCGGCGCGGGGTTCGGCGCGTGGCTGGATGTTCAGCGTGACCCGGCATCTGGCGCTGAACCTGCTGCGCGATCAGGGCCGCGAGACGTCGCTTGGCGATGAGCATGAGTCGCTTGGCGATGACGATGGTTTTGACGCCCAGGCCCATTCGGCACGCATCCATCGCTGCCTTGAACAGCTTGAGCCACAACGTCGCAATTGCATCCTTCACGCCTATGTCGACGGCTATAGCCACGCACAGATTGCCGCACGTCTCGACACGCCGCTGGGCACCGTCAAAGCGTGGATCAAACGCAGCCTCAACGCATTGCGGGAGTGCATGGCATGACCACTGAATCAGCGCAGGAGCGTGATCAACTGGCTGGCGAATATGTGCTCGGCACACTGTCGCCGGAACAGCGGACCGAGGTGCAACGACGCTTGCCAAACGAACCCGAATTGCGCACGGCGGTGGATGCCTGGGAACGGCGTTTGCTGGAGCTGACGGATCTGGTCCCGTCGCAGCAACCGTCGGCGCTGTTGTGGCCACGGATCGAACGCAGCATTGATCGGCTCTCGCAGCAACCTTCGACAACTTCATGGTGGAACCTGCTGCCACTGTGGCGCGGTTTGAGCGCCGTCGGTTTGGCCGCAACGTTGATACTGGGCACGATTCTGCTGACCCAGACCACGCCGACACCGAGCTATCTGGTGGTGCTTGTCGCGCCGCAGGACAAGGCGCCAGGGTGGGTGATCCAGGCGAGCAATTCGCACGAGATTCAGTTGATTCCGCTGGGGCTGGTTGAGGTGCCGGCGGACAAGGCGCTGGAGTTCTGGACCAAGGCCGATGGCTGGCAAGGGCCGGTGTCGCTGGGGTTGGTCAAGCCTGGGCAGGCGCTGTCGGTGCCACTGGACAAACTGCCGCCGCTGCAACCGAACCAGTTGTTCGAGCTGACGCTGGAAGGCACCAACGGTTCGCCGATCGGCAAACCGACCGGGCCGATCCAGGCCATCGGCCGCGCCGTCAAAGTGCTGTAATCCCCCCTACATGAACCATCATCGGTGTCGATGTTTACCATCACGGCAATGAAGTTCTCATAAAAAATCTCCGGCGTAACATCAGCTCCATACCAACCAACAACACCCCGGAGCACACCCTCATGAAACGCCAGACTCTTCTCGGTATCGCCTTTTCGCTCTTCGCCATCAACGCTTTCGCCGCCACCCCGGCGCATACCATGATCGCTGAAGGCGGTTCGGACAAACTGATTGAAAGCCGTGTGGCTGAAGGTGGTTCGGATCGTTTGCTGGAACGCCGCGTCGCTGAAGGTGGTTCGGATCGTTTGCTGGAACGCCGCGTTGCTGAAGGTGGCTCGGATCGTCTGCAAGAACGTCGCGTTGCTGAGGGCGGTTCGGATCGGCTGCAAGAACGTCGCGTTGCTGAGGGCGGTTCGGATCGTCTGCAAGAACGTCGCGTTGCTGAGGGCGGTTCGGATCGGCTGCTTGAACGTCGCGTTGCCTGAATGCATGGCGGCAAGCGCAACACCCCAGAGAAACCCGGCTCCCTTGGCCGGGTTTTTTATGTCTGGCGGCTTTACCCCGCCTTGTCCATGCAGCGTTTGTAGCGCTCGTCCACCCGCTTGGCGAACCACGCCGTGGTCAGTTTTCGGGTGATTTTCGGGCTTTGCAGCACAATCCCCGGCAACACCGCGCGTGGCAGTTTTTTCCCCTCCGCTTGCTCCGCCAATTCGAACACCCGTTGATAGAGTCTGGTCTCTTCGAACTCCAGGGTTTTGCCCTTCTCCAACTGATCGCGAATGGTCGGGTTGCGCATGCCCAATGACTTGCCTAGGGTGCGCACCGCCAGTTCGGTGCTGCCGGGCATGATCGAGTCGTAGCGAATCAGGTCGCCATCGAGTGCCAGCGGAATACCGGAGGCGCGGCTCACCGCGTTTTGAAACGCCGCGTTGCGACTGGCGTACCAGCCGGCGTTGAAGTCGGCAAACCGGTACAGCGGCTCGCGATAACTCACCGGATAGCCAAGCAAGTGGGCGATGCCGAAATACATGCCGCCGCGCCGGCTGAACACTTCGTGACGGATCGTGCCGTCCACCGGGTACGGATAGTCCTTGGCATGCTGTTCGGCAAACTCGATGCTGACCTGCATCGGCCCGCCGGTGTGCACCGGGTTGAAGCCACCGAATAGCGTACGGCCCATGGGCACCCTGCCGATGAAGTCGTCGAAAATCGCGCTGAGTTCTTTTTCACTGCGCGCCGCGTTCAGGCGTTCGCTGTAGGTCTTGCCATTGGTTGAGCGCACTTGCAGCGCGCCACTGACCAACAGGCCGGGAATGTGCACTTTGCCGGCGCGGCGGTCGATTTCGTCGCGGGCGATCTTGCCCAGGCCGGGCACCGTGGGGTCGGCCTGAAAGGTCGATTCCTGTTCAGCCACCGCCAGCACCGAGCACAGATTCTGCGTGGTCGGGCTGATGTTCTGCGCGGCAAACGCGGCGTAGATGTCAGTGGCCCAACCTTGCCGGTCAGGGGTTTTCGCCGGCATCAGCCGGACGATTTCGGCCTTCACTTCGGCGGGGGCACGCGGCACCGGTTCGCTGCTGCGCGGCCCCGCGCAACCGGCGAGCGTCAGCACTGCGGCGAGGGTCATGAGTAATCGCATGTTGCTCCATCCAGTCCACTAAGCCAGAACCACCATACACAATCCGTGTAGGAGCTGCCGCAGGCTCGGGCCGCGTTCGGACGATCTTTTGATTTTGATTTTAAAAAAACAGATCAAAAGATCGCAGCCTGCGGCAGCTCCTACATAGGAATGTGGGTTTTGAAGACACAGGAATGTGGGTTTTGAAGGGGTGATGACAAACTGATTGCAAAACGTTACTGAGAAAATCTATCATTTGCACCTGGAGTCGCATTTGCGCAAGGAGTTCCCGCGCCGCCCTTACTTTTTCTCACCGGCCGTGCGCCTCCAGGTACGAAACATGCCCGCTCCAGCCCGAATCGGCGTTCCTTTTCGCCCGACGCTTCTTGCCCTGCTGTGCTCCCTGACCGTTACCGCTCACGCCGCCGAAGGCGATAACAAAGAGTTGGTGCTGGACAACGTCAACATCAACGCACAAGCCCCGACGCCAGACGCCCTGCCCCCGGTTTACGCCGGTGGTCAGGTTGCTCGCGGCGGTCAGTTGGGCGTGTTGGGCAATCAGGACATGATGGACGTGCCGTTCAGCGCCGCGTCCTACACTGAACAACTGATTCAGGATCAGCAGGCCGAGGACGTCGCCGACGTCCTGCTCAACGATTCCTCCGTGCGCCAGGCGTCCGGTTTCTCCAACCAGGCGCAGATCTTCATGATCCGTGGCCTGCCGCTGACCGGCGATGACATTTCCTATAACGGCCTCTACGGCGTGCTGCCACGGCAGATCATTTCCACCGACGCGCTGGAGCGCGTTGAAGTGTTCAAAGGCCCGAACGCCTTCATCAACGGTGTGACCCCGACCGGTTCCGGCATCGGCGGCGGCGTCAACCTGCAGCCCAAGCGTGCCGGTGACGTGCCACTGCGCCGCTACACCACCGACATCAACAGCGAAGGCCGCGTCGGTCAGCACTTCGACATCGGCCAGCGTTTCGGTGAAGACAACCGCTTCGGCGCGCGGATCAACCTGTCCCAGCGCGAAGGCGACACCGCCATCGATCACGAGAACCAGCGCTCGAAACTGTTCGCCATCGGCCTCGATTATCGCGGTGATGCGCTGCGTGTTTCCGGCGACTTCGCCTACCAGAAAGAACGCGTCAACGGTGGCCGCAACTCGGTCAACCTCGGCACCGCCACGCACATTCCGGACGCGCCATCGGCTGACACCAACTACGCGCCGAAGTGGGGCTACACCGACATCGAAGACACCTTCGGCATGCTCCGCGCCGAGTACGATCTGAACGACAACTGGACTGCCTACGTCGCCGGTGGTGCCAAGCACACCCGTGAAGTCGGGCGCTACAACTCGACCACGCTGGTCGGCAACAACGGTGCCTCGAATACCACCGGCTCGTTCATCCCGCATGACGAAGACAACACCAGCGTCATGGCCGGCCTCAACGGCAAATTCACCACCGGCGCGGTCAGCCACAAGCTCAACTTCGGCCTGACCGGCATCTGGGCCGAACAGCGCAGCGCCTACGATTTCGACCTGACCAAGTACGCCAACAACATCTATCACCCGGTGGAAACGCCGTCGCCAGTCGGCAACTTCTCTGGCGGCGATGTCAACGATCCGGGCATCGTCGGCAAGACCTTCAACCGCAGCGCCGCAATCTCCGACACCCTCGGTTTCTTCGATGATCGCCTGTTGGTCACCGCCGGCCTGCGTCGTCAGCAACTGGTCGTGCAAGGCTACAACTACGCCAGTTACGGCAGTGGCAGCCGCAAGTCGGCCTACGACGAATCGATCACCACGCCGGTCTACGGCATCGTCTTCAAACCGTGGGAACACGTGTCGTTCTACGCCAACCACATCGAAGGCCTCGCGCAAGGCCCAACCTCGCCGACCACCTCCGGCTCACGCGTCGTGATCAACGGCAACGAAGCCTATGCACCGGCACGCTCCAAGCAGACCGAAGCCGGGGTAAAAGTCGACATGGGCACTTACGGTGCGAGCCTGGGTGTTTATCGCATCGAACAGCCGAGCGACGGTTACTCGGAAATCATCGACGCCAACACCTCGCGTTATGTGCGTGAAGGCGAGCAGGTCAATAAAGGCGTAGAAATGAACGTCTTCGGCGAACCGATCAGCGGCCTGCGCCTGATCAGCGGACTGACCTTGATGGACACCGAACTGAAAAACACCCAGAACGGCGCCAACGATGGCAACCGTGCGATCGGCGTGCCGACCTTCCAGTTCAACGCCGGCGCGGATTGGGATGTGCCTGGCCTGCAAGGTGTAGCGCTGAATGCGCGGATGCTGCGTACCGGTGGCCAATACGCCGATGCGGCGAACAATCTGAGCCTGCCGACCTGGAACCGCTTCGACGCTGGCGCGCGTTATGCGTTCAAGGTCTCGGAGAAGGATGTGACCGTGCGTCTGGGCGTGGAAAACCTGGCGAACAAGAAGTATTGGGAATCGGCACAGGGCGGTTACCTGACGCAGGGTGAGCCGCGTGTGGCGAAGTTGTCCGGCACTATCGATTTCTAAGGCTGAGAAGCCCTCACCCTAGCCCTCTCCCGGAGGGAGAGGGGACTGACCGTGATGTTCTTTCGAGTTACGCCGACGTGTGCCACCAAGTCGAACTCAGGTTTTGAAAGGCACCCAAATCGGCTCCCTTTCCCCCTCGCCCCCTTTGGGGGCGGTCCGACGTTTCGGGAGGGCTGGGGTGAGGGGGCAAATTTCACTGCCACCAAAACCTCCTGCCGAACACCCGAAAAAGGCCCCGCAGCCTCACCGCTGCGGGGCCTTTTTCCGTCTGGCCGATCAACTGGCCACCCGCTCCTTCTGATCCATACTTGCTGCACAGCAAACGAAGGACAATCCCATGAACCGCAGCGACGTCCTGATCATCGGCGCAGGCCCCACCGGTCTGGTGCTGGCTCTGTGGCTGAGCAAACTCGGCGTGCGCGTGCGCATCATCGATAAAACCTCGGCGCCCGGCACCACCTCGCGGGCGCTGGCGGTGCAGGCGCGGACGCTGGAGTTGTATCGCCAGCTCGATCTGGCCGACACCGTGGTGCGCAACGGCCATCGCGTGGCGGCGACGAATTTCTGGGTCAACGGCAAACCGGTTGCGCAGTTGCCGCTGAACCGCATCGGCGAGGGACTGACGCCTTACGCGTTCGTCGAAATCTTTCCGCAGGATGAGCACGAAAAACTACTGATCGAACGTCTCGAAGATTATGGCGTGACGGTTGAACGCAACAACACGCTGGAAAGCTTCGAAGAAAGTGGCGACGGCATCACCGCGCATCTGCGTCTGCCCGATGGCGAACAGGAAATCTGCCAGGCGTGTTATCTGGCAGGCTGCGACGGTGCCCGCTCGGTGGTGCGCAAAAGCCTCGATGCAGGATTTCCCGGTGGCACCTATCAGCAGATTTTCTATGTCGCGGATGTGCTGGCGAGTGGGCCGGCGCTGAATGGCGAGTTGCATCTGGATCTGGATGAAGCGGACTTTCTCGCGGTGTTTCCACTGGCCGGCGAAAGCCGTGCACGGTTGATCGGCACCGTGCGTGACGAGCGCGCGGATCGTGCCGAAACCCTGGAGTTTTCCGATGTCAGCAGCCGTGCCATCGAACACCTGAAAGTGCACATTGAGGACGTCCACTGGTTTTCGACTTATCGCGTGCATCACCGCGTCGCCGAACACTTTCGCCAGGGCCGCGCGTTTCTGCTCGGCGATGCCGCGCATGTGCACAGCCCGGCAGGCGGTCAGGGCATGAATACGGGCATCGGCGACGCGATCAATCTGGCGTGGAAGCTGGCGGCGGTGCTCAGTGGCGGCGCCGAAACGAGCCTGCTCGACAGCTATGAAACCGAGCGCATCGCCTTCGCGCGCCGGCTGGTGTCGACCACCGACAAGGTCTTCAGTTTTGTCACCGCCGAGGGTCGTCTGGCCGATCTGCTGCGCATGCGCGTGGCACCGTTTCTGATCCCGAAAATGGCCTCGTTCGAAGCCAGCCGCGAGTTCCTCTTTCGCACCGTGTCGCAAGTCACCCTCAACTATCGCGGCATGCCGCTGAGCCAGGGCACTGCGGGCCACGTGCACGGCGGCGACCGCTTGCCGTGGGCGCATGATGGTGAGGGGGATAATTACGAACCGCTACGCCAGCCGTGCTGGCAAGTGCATGTGTATGGCGACACCAGCGACGAGATGATCGCCTGGTGCCACGAGCATCATTTGCCGCTGCATGTGTTCGACTGGCGCCCGGCGTTTGAGGCGGCGGGTTTGGGGCGCAATGGTTTTTACCTGCTGCGACCGGATACCTATGTGGCGATTGCGGAGAACAGTGCGGATCCGAAGGTGATTGAGCGCTACTTCCGCGATCACGGTATCCGGCCCTACTTCAACTGCCCCTGACCCACCACAAATCCCCTGTAGGAGTGAGCCTGCTCGCGAAGGCGTTGTATCAGCCGACATCAATGTTGACTGATACAACGCCTTCGCGAGCAGGCTCACTCCTACAGTTTTGATTTGCAGTGTTGCCTAGATCCCGGCCAGGGCCAGATCCATCGCAAAGTAGGTGAAAATCAGATCCGCACCCGCGCGTTTGATCGCGCCCAGACTTTCACGCACCACACGATCTTCATCAATCGCCCCGGCCTGCGCGCCGAACTTGATCATCGCGTACTCGCCACTGACCTGATACGCCGACAGCGGCAGGTTCGAGGCTTCACGAATGTCGCGGATGATGTCGAGGTAGGCGCCGGCCGGTTTGACCATCAGCGCGTCGGCACCTTCCTGCTCATCGAGCAGCGATTCACGCAACGCTTCGCGGCGGTTCATCGGGTTCATCTGATAGCTTTTGCGGTCGCCTTTCAGCGCGCTGCCACCGGCCTCGCGGAACGGGCCATACAGCGCCGAGGCGAATTTGGTCGAATAGGCCATGATCGGAATCTGGGTGAATCCGGCCGCGTCCAGTGCCTGACGAATCGCCCGCACCTGGCCGTCCATCGCCGCCGACGGCGCGATCACGTCAGCACCGGCGTGGGCCGCTGCCACGGCTTGTTTGCCGAGGTTGATCAGGGTCTGGTCATTGTCGACTTCATGGTGGTGCATCACGCCGCAGTGGCCGTGATCGGTGTACTCGCAGAAGCAGGTGTCGGACATCACGATCATTTCCGGCACGGCGTCCTTGGCAATGCGCGACATGCGCGAGACCAGACCGTCTTCGCGCCAGGTGTCACTGCCGTTGCCGTCCAGATGATGCGACACGCCAAAAGTCATCACTGATTTGATCCCGGCACGGGCATAGCGCTCGATCTCGCTGGCCAGTTTGCGCTCGGGAATACGCATCACGCCGGGCATGCTTTTGATTGGCACGAAGTCGTCGATTTCTTCCTCGACGAAAATCGGCAGGACCAGATCGTTCAGGCTGAATTCGGTTTCCTGGAACAAGCTGCGCAGGCTCGCATTGCGGCGCAGACGGCGGGGACGTGCTTCGGGGAACTGACTGGACATGGGGCCTTTCCTGAAAAAACGGCAGATGAGACGAAAGTCGTAGGGGGCGAAGCTTATGCCTTGCGGGGGTTGCGGTACAAACCTGGATCAATCAAGAGTGCATTACCGGGTACGCAATAATCCTCGAGAACACCGCAAATCCCCTGTAGGAGTGAGCCTGCTCGCGATAGCGGTGTATCAGTCAATAGTAATGTCGACTGATACACCGCTATCGCGAGCAGGCTCACTCCTACAAGGGGGTAGGTAGTGTCAGGAGGGGATGGTCAGGCCGCGGATTACGGCCGGGCGGGCGAGGAATTTCTCCAGCACTCGCGTGACATTCGGGAAGTTCTGAATGCCCACCAGGTCTCCGGCTTCATAGAACCCGATCAAGTTGCGCACCCAAGGGAACGTGGCGATGTCGGCGATGGTGTAGCGCTCGCCCATGATCCAGTCGCGGCCTTCGAGCCGGCCGTTGAGAACGTTGAGCAGACGCTTGCTCTCTTCGACATAACGATCACGCGGGCGCTTGTCTTCGTAATCCTTACCGGCAAATTTATTGAAGAACCCCAACTGACCGAACATCGGGCCGATACCGCCCATCTGAAACATCAGCCACTGCAGGGTTTCATAGCGCACCCCGCCTTCCTGCGCCAGCAACTGACCGCTTTTGTCGGCGAGATAAATCAGGATCGCACCGGACTCGAACAACGGCAGCGGCTGATCCTCTGGGCCATGCGGGTCGAGGATCGCCGGGATCTTGTTGTTCGGGTTCAGCGAGAGGAACTCCGGCGACAACTGATCATTCTGGTCGAAAGCGACCTTGTGCGGCTCGTACGGCAGGCCGATTTCTTCGAGCATGATCGACACTTTGACGCCGTTGGGGGTCGGCAAGGAATAGAGCTGAATCCAGTCAGGGTACTGCGCCGGCCATTTCTGGGTGATCGGGAACGCGGACAGATCGGTCATGGGAAGCATCCAGTCACAAATTGAACCCCGATCATAATGTAGGCGCTGCCGCAGGCTGCGATCTTTTGATCTTGAGCCTTTAATCAGGATCAAAAGATCGCAGCCTGCGGCAGCGCCTACATGAACCGTAACATCCTGTGGTTAAGCTGCGACCAGACCGTTGAAGGTTGCCGCTAAAGTGCGGGATCGAACCAAATCGGCCTCAGTGGACTCTGAGCTAGGTCTTTGGAGCAGAGGAAGCTGGTCACGACAGGGAAAACACTCAGTGCTGGGAGCCTGCGGTGTAAAGGTTTGTCAGCCTTAATCGAATTTGCTGAAGAACCCCTTATTCCATGACGAACCTGATGAGATTCGCCAAACGCTTCAAACATCGCGCCTATGTGGCACTGCCCTCGTTGCTGGCGGTCAGTGCGTTAATGCTGTCGCTGGAATCCAGCGAAAGTCGCGCGCAACCGGTAGACGGAACGCAGACCCTGGTGTTCCTGCGCCATGCCGAGAAACCTGCCGGCGGTCTCGGCCAGCTCAACTGCCAGGGTTTGAACCGCGCGATCGACCTGTCGACACTGCTGCCGGAAAAATTCGGCAAGGCCGATTACGTGTTCGCCGCCAACCCGACGCGCAATGTCGAGGAAGGCGAGCTGGACAACTCCTACAGCTACATTCGCCCGCTGATGACCATCAGCCCGGCGGCGATCAAGCTTGGCCTGCCGGTGAACATCGAGTTTTCCGCCAATGACACCAGCGATCTGGCCCGCGAACTGACCGCCGACAAGTATCACAACTCGACGATTTATACGGCGTGGTCGCACGGCTATCTGCCGGAATTGATCAACAAGGTTGCCGGTAAAGCCGTTGGCGGCAAGCAGAGCATCACCGACGACTGGTCGGGTGATGACTTTGATTCGCTGTATGTGCTGACGCTGACCTGGCACAACGGCAAGGCGAGTTTGCAGAGCCACAGCTACAAGCAGGGGCTGGATCATGGTAAGGAAACCTGCCCGACCTGAGTCATTTGTTACCTTTACCGACCCCATCGCTGGCAAGCCAGCTCCCACAGGTATCGTGGATATACATAATATTTGTGTACACCCTAAAACCCTGTGGGAGCTGGCTTGCCAGCGATGGGGTCGGTAAAAACACTATGAATCTTTCTGACTCACCCGCTCGCGCAAATACTCGATCACCGCCCCACTCTCCCCTGAAAACTCGATCCGCGCGCTCTTTTTCTCGCGCTGATACACGTACATCGGATCGTAATACTCACGCAGCAACACTTCGATCCAGCCACGGAACTGCTCGACCGCGCCGCTGCGCGCTTGCTCGGCCAGCGCGTCTTCCATTTGCAGAAACATGCGCTGGTGGCGTTCGCCGCCCAGACGTCGCTGAATATTGTTGAGGCTTGATATCAGCCGCTCGGCGTACAGCGCAAAGCCGTCCTCGCCGTAGGTAGCGACAAACTCGGCATGCAGATCGATTACATAATCCTGCAGGATCCGCTCGACCCGATCGGCAATGCTGTCTTCCAGCCAGACCATCGGAAAACCTTGCATGCTCTTGTACAGCGGTAACGGCAAGGCACAACTGCCGACCATCCGGCTCTCGTCTTCGAGCACGAACTGAGCGATCCCGGCAGCGCGTTTTTTCAGCACATCGACCGCCAGGCGGTTCTCGAAATCGATGTTGCCCGGCTGCCCCGTGGCGCGTTTGCCGAAGCTCGATCCGCGATGATTGGCATGCCCTTCCAGATCCAGGCCATTACGCAACTGGGCCAGCACCTCGGTTTTGCCGGTGCCGGTCATGCCCCCCAGCACAATGAAATCGCATTGCGCCACGGCCTGATCGATGGTCTCCAGCAAAAAAGTACGCATCGCCTTGTAGCCGCCGCCAACACGCGGGTAATCGATGCCGCCCTCCTCCTTGATCCACTGCTGGACGATCTGCGAACGCAAGCCACCGCGAAAACAGTAGAGATAGCCATCCGGGTGGGCCCGGGCAAACTCGACCCAGCCGCGAATGCGTTGCTCACGAATCTCATCGGAAACTAGACGCTCACCCAGGGCGATGGCCGCCTGCTGGCCGTGCTGTTTGTAACAGGTGCCGACCTTCTGCCGCTCGATGTCATTCATCAGCGGAAGATTGACCACACCGGGGAACGCACCATGGGCGAACTCGACCGGCGCACGCGCATCCATCAGCGGCCGGTCGTTGAGGAAAATGTCTCGGTAGTCAGTGCAGTCGCGGAGCATCAGATCACCTCGACTGCGTTCGTCTGTCGCTCAACCAGTTCGCCGATTGGCGCCAGGTTCAGACCCAGTTCGGCGGCGACACGAAGGAACTCGGCATCGCCCTCGGGGGTGACGGCAATCAGCAGGCCGCCACTGGTTTGCGGATCGCAGAGCACGCGTTTGTGCAGCTCCTGCACACGCCCGACCTTGCTCGCGTAGCTATCGAAATTGCGCAGCGTACCGCCGGGTACGCAGCCCTGATCGAGGTAATACTCGACGCTGTCCAGCCGTGGCACGCGGTCATAGGCGATGCGCGCGGTCAACTGGCTGCCGTCCGCCATTTCCACCAGATGCCCAAGCAGACCGAAACCAGTAACGTCGGTCATCGCCGTGACACCGGCCAGTTTGCCGAAGCGGCTGCCGGGTTTGTTCAACGTGCACATCCAGTCGCGAGCGACGCCAACGTCGGCGGCGCGCAATTTGCCTTTCTTCTCGGCCGTGGTGAGGATGCCGATGCCCAGCGGTTTGGTCAGGTACAACAGGCAGCCGGCGGTGGCGGTGTCGTTGCGTTTCATGTGGCGTTTTTCCACCAGACCGGTGACGGCGAGGCCGAAAATCGGTTCCGGCGCATCGATCGAATGCCCGCCCGCCAACGGAATGCCCGCCGCGTCGCACACCGCGCGGCCGCCACGAATCACTTCACGCGCGACTTCCGGCGCCAGCACATTGACCGGCCAGCCGAGGATCGCAATCGCCATCAGCGGATCGCCGCCCATCGCGTAGATATCGCTGATCGCGTTGGTGGCGGCAATGCGGCCAAAATCGAACGGATCATCGACAATCGGCATAAAGAAGTCGGTGGTCGAAACCACACCGCGCTCGGCATCGATCTCGTACACCGCTGCATCATCGCGCGAGGCATTGCCGACCCACAGTTTCGGATCGAGGTTCTGCGCACCGCTGCCGGCCAGGATCACTTCGAGCACCTGCGGGGAAATCTTGCAGCCGCAACCGGCGCCGTGGCTGTATTGGGTCAGACGAATCGGCTCGCTCATGGGGAGTTCTCTGGCAGTTAATGGGGCCGATTCTAGCAGAGCCCGGACAGCCGGACCGAAAGCCACAGATCAAAGGATCGCAGCCTGCGGCAGCTCCTACATAGATCCCCTGTAGGAGCTGCCGCAGGCTGCGATCTTTTGATCCTGAAAAAAAACCGCCCTCACGGGCGGCTAAAAGTGCTTCGACCCTTAATCAGAAGCCAAGGCTGAAGCTCACCGTCATCGCATGGTCATTGTTGTCATTCGACAGTTGCCCCGAATAACCAATGCCCAGCTTGCCGGTCGGGCTGATCTGAAAGTCGACACCCGCTTCGACAATCGCGCTGTCCTTGGCAATCGGCACGCCCTGCGTGCTGAACGAGGCGCCGCCGTCGATGAAGCTCAGGTCGGCGTCAGGCTTGGTGTCGCCAAAGGCATGCCGCCAGCCGATGGCCGCGCGCGGGGTGAATTGCCCGCCGTTGGCCAGGGTGATGACTTTGCCGGCGCGCAGGCCGAGGGTCGAGAAGGTGATGTCCTGGTCGGCCTCAGCCCTCAGACGCCCCTCCCCGCCTTTTTCCTTGGCCTTGTCGCTGTCGTAGTTGACGTACGCCAGGCCGGCGAAGGGTTCCAGGGCAATCCCGGCGGCTTCAATCGTGTAGCCGACTTCACCGAATACCTGCGCGCTGCGGGCGTCGTAGTTAGCTTTCAACCGGTCGTTGTAAGTCCCGACGCTGACGTCGCGTTTGGTTTCGATGTCGTGCCAGCTGTACGCCGCGCCAAGGCGCACCGCCAATGCATCGAACTGCGAGTTGAGGTATGCCGCCAAGTGGTAGCTTTCGACGGTGGCATCCGAGCGACGATCATGCGCATCGAGGTCGCTGCGGGTGTAACCGGCGGCCATGCCCACGCGCCACTGGTCATCGAGTTGCTTGTCGGTGCCGAGCATGAAGCCGCTGAGGTTGCGGTCGAGGCTGGCGCTATTGCTGTCGCCATCCGACTCGCCCCAAGCGCCAAGTGCGCGGGCCCAGCCGACCATTTCGCCGTGGCAACCGTTGCTGCTCAGCTGGTTGTCGCTCGGTGCCAATGCACGGCGTGGATCATCGGCTGCGCTGCACGACGGCTGGCGCATACGGTCGTTGACCGCTTCGCGCACGTAACGCGAATCCTCGAGGATGGCGCTGGCGGTGCTGGCGTGGATTTCTCCGGACAGGCTGTCGAAGGCACTGCGCGCACCAGCGACGCTGAGGTTGACGATTTCGTTCTGCAACGTCGCCCCTGCCGCACCATTGCGCATCAGCGCCAGTGCGGTGTTGCGCTGGTTCTTGGTGGCGGCGACATCGGCAAACGAGTTGCCATTGCGGCTGACCACCAGGTTCACCGCGTTGGCGTCATACACCAGTGCCGAATCGAGGAACGCGTATTGCGGCAGGTCTGTGGCGCTGAAGGTCCCGACCACACCGCCACCGGCGGTGATCAGCGAGTACACGGTATTGCCGGTGAACGGTGCCAGCGAGTTGACTTGCAAGCCGCCGCCCAGCGTCGCTGTGCCACCGACCGCCAACGGCGTGGCGGTTGGCGAGCTGATGGTCAGGGCCAGCACGCCATCGGAGGCGTTGGTCAGGTTGCCGGCGACACTCAACGTGCCCGCTTCGGCGCCGGATTGCACCACACCGTGGTTGACCACCGAGCCAACGCTGCCATTACCGCTCAGCGCAGCGCCGTTTGCCACGGTGACTTGGCCACCGAGCGAGGCCCGCGCGCTGCGGCTGCCGACTTGCAGCACGCCTTGATCGACCGCCACGGTGCCGCTGAACGGGTTATCGCCGGTCAACAGCAAGGTGCCGGTGCCGCGTTTGGCCATCGCGCCAAGCCCGCGCAACGATCCATTGAACTGACCGTTGAAGTTCTGCACGAAAAACAGTGAAGCGTTGTTGAGGATGTTGCCCTGCAGGCTGGTGGTGTTACCGATCAGCGTACCGCCACTGACCGTGGTGCCACCGCTGTAGGTGTTGGCGCCGCTCAATACCAATGTGCCGGAATCGAGTTTCTCGATGCCGCCAGTGCCCACCAGCGGCACAGAGATTTCCGCACTGCCGCCACTGTTGACCCGAATCGGTGCGAGGCTGCCGTCCGGTCCATTCACCGGTGTCAGCGTGCCGCCGGCACCTGGGGTCAGGCTGTAGCCATTGGCCAGAAATTGCAGGCCGGTGAAGTTCTGATTGCCCTGCACGGTAACCGTGCCACCCTGCCCGCCAAATACCGCGAACTGACCGTTCGACGCGAGTGCCTGAGTGCCGTTCGGATCAGTCCAGTTAGTACCTGGCCCCCATACGCCGCTGCCGCCGCCGATGCTGCCATCCGGATTGGTCTTGTCACCGTTCCAGAACTGCACTTCACCCGGCGTGCCTTGCACCAGCAGGTTGATCTGATTGGCAATCGCCGTCTGCAAGGTGAGATTGGACGCCGACACCGGCAGGCTGCCGTAGACCAGACCGTTGTCGGTCAGGCTGCCGCCGTAGTTGAACAGTTGATAGACACCAATGCCGAAGCCGCCGGCATTGCTGACGTTGAGCGTGCCGTCGAGGGTCAGGTTGCCGGCCACGTTGACCACGGTGGTCGAGCTGGTTGCCGAGCCGAGGCTGAAGTCCAGATTGGTCCCCGACGACAACGCAAGCGCACCCACCGACAGCGGCGTTGCTGTGCCGCCACCGACCAGCGTCGCACCGTTGGCCAGTTGCACCGCGCCGCCGAACTGGCCGCTGCCGCCGACGCTTGCGCCGCTGGCAACGTTGACGTTGGCACTGTTGAGCGTGCCGTTGACCAGCAGGCTGCCGGCTTGCACCGAGGTGTTACCGGTGAAACCGTTGTTGCCGGTCAGGAGCAAGTCACCGCTGCCGGTTTTGTTCAGCGTGCCGGCGCCAGTGAGGTTACCGGTGTAGCTGCCATCGGCATTCTGCTCGAAGGTCAGCGTGGCATTGTTGACGATTGCACCTTGCAGGCTGCTGGTGTCGCCGAATGTGCTGCCGCCGTTCAGCGTGGTGCCGCCGCTGTAGGTGTTGGCGCCGCTGAGGGTCAGATCGCCCGCGCCATTTTTCACCAGACTGCCAGCGCCAGTAACAGCGCCGATCAGCGTAGTGTCCTGGTTGCCAGCGAGGGTCAATTGCCCGCCCAGATTGATCGCGTTGGCCAACTGCAGCGCCGAGGTGCTGTCGAGGCTGCCGTTGCCGGTCACGTTCAAAGCACCGCTGCTGATCGCGCTGTTGTTGCCGAGGATCAGCGTGCCGGCGTTGAGCTGCGTGCCGCCGCTGTAGCTGTTATTGCCGTTGAGGGTCAGGCTCGAAGCACCGGTCTTGATCAGGCTGCCGCTGCCGCTGACATCGCCATCCAGGGTCAACACATTGGAACCAGCGACGGTCAAGCCACCGCTGACCACCACATCATTGGCCAAGGTCGCGGCGGTGTTGCTGTCCAGCGCGGTGCCATCGGCGGCGGTCAATACACCAGTGCCGAGCGCCGCGTTGTTGCCAACGACAATCTTGCCGCCATTGAGCGCCGTGCCGCCGGTGTAGCCGTTGGCTGCGTTGAGCACCAGCGTACCGGTGTCGTATTTGCCCAGCGTGCCGCTGCCATTGAGCGCGACACCGATGGTTGCCGTGGCATTCGGGTCAACCCGCACCGTGGCATTGCCCATCGAACCGTTGACCAGGTTCAGCGAACCCGCCGTGCCGTTCACCAGGCTGTAGCCATTGGTGACGAACTGCAGGCCGGTGATGGTTTGCGCGCCGTTGACGGTGACCGTGCCGGCCGCGCCCTGGAACACCGCGAAGTTATTGCCCCAGCCTTGGTTGGTGGTGCCGTTGACGTCAGTCCAGTTGGTGGTGCCAGTACCCCAGGTGCCGCTGCCACCCTCGACCGAATTGTTGGCGACCAGCTGATTGCCGTCCCAGAACTGCACGGTGACGCCCGGTGCAGTTACCAGCAGATTGATCTGATTGGCCAGCGCGGTTTGCAAAGTCAGATCACCCGGCGTCACGCTGCCCGGCACGCTGCCGATCAGCATGCCGTTGTCGGTCAGGCCGCCGGTGTAGTCGATCAAGCGATAGACGCCGCTGCCGAAACCGCCGATGTCGCTGACGTTGAGGGTGCCGTCGAGGGTCAGGTTGCCGCCGACGCTGACCAGCGCGTTGCCGCCACCTGCGACCGGTGTGCCAAGGCCGACGTCGAAGTTGGAGTTGCCGTTGAACACCAGCGAACCGACATTCAACGTGCTGCCGGTAACGCCCGCCAGGTGAGCGCCATCGGCCACCGTCACGGCACCGCTCAAGGTGCCGCTGCCACCGAGGGTGCCGCCGTTGTTGACCAGCACATTGCCGCTGGCCAGCGAGCCGTTGACCTGCAGAGTGCCGGCGTTGACGTTGGTGTCACCGGTCAGGTCGCTGATGCCGCTGAGAGTCAGGGTGCCGCTGCCGAGCTTGGTCAGACTGCCGTCGCCGCTGAGAATGCCGGCGAAGGTGCTGCTGATATTGTTGCCGCCCAGGCTCAGCGTATTGCCCGTGCCGATCAGCGCAGTGCCGCTGCCGGTGAGGCTGGCGAGGCTGCCCGAGGCGCCGAGATTGAGCGCCGCGCCGCCGGCGAGATTGACCGTGGCATTGTTGCCGAGCGCCGCACCACTCAGTGTGGTCAGGCTGCCGGCGAGCACATCGAAAGTGCCGCTGAAGGTGTTATTGCCGCTCAGGGTCACGTCGGCCAGACCGTTTTTGGTCAACGTGCCAGCGCCCGCAACGATGCCGCCGAGGGTCAGGTTGTTGTTACCGGCCAGCGCCAGATTCGCGTTGACGTTGAGGTTATTGGCCAGCACCAGTGGCGCGGTGTTGTCGAGTGTCGAAGCGCCGGCCACGGTCAGCGCGCCGCTGCCCAGAGCCGCGCCCGTGCCGAGCGTCAGCGTACCGGCGTTCAGCGTGGTGCCGCCCGTGTAAGTATTGATGCCGTTGAGCGTCAGGTTCGACGCGCCGTTCTTGATCAGTCCCCCCGCACCGCTGACAACACCGCCCACGGTCAGGTTATTGCTGCCGGTGTTGCTCAGATTGGCGTTGAGCACGACGTTATTGCCCAGGCTCAACGCACTGTTGCTGTCCAGCGCCGAGGCACCGGCCACGGTCAGGTTGCCCAGACCCAGCGCCGAGTTGCTGCCGGCGGTCAAAGTGCCAGCGTTCAGGGTGGTGCCGCCGAGGAAGTTGTTGTTGCCGCTGAGGGTCAGGTTCGACGCGCCGTTTTTGCTCAGGCTGCCGGCGCCGTTGACCGTCCCGGCCAGGGTCAGATCCGATGTGCCAACGATGCCGAGGTTGCCGGCCAGATTGACCGCGTTGTTCACCGACACGGCAGTGCTGGCATCCAGCGTGGTGCCGCCCGCCGCGTTCAACGTGCCGGAACCCAGCGCCGAGTTCGACGCCAGAATCAGTCCACCGGCATTCAGCGCCACCGGGCCTAGGAAGGCGTTGTTGCCGCCGAGGGTCAGGTTGGCCGCGCCGGTTTTGATCAGGCCACCGGTGCCGCCAATCACACCATTCAATGTCAGCGCATTGCTGCCGACGATGGTCAGGTTGCCGTTGAGCGTCGCGGCGTTGGCCAGGGTCACTGCGGCGTTGCTGTCCAGTTGCGTACCGGCGTTCGCCGTCAACGTGCCGGTACCCAGTGCAGTGTTGCTGCCGACGATGATTTTGCCGCCGTCCAGTTGCGTGCCGCCGGTATAGGCGTTGGCACCGCCCAGCACCAAGGTGCCGCTGTCGAGTTTATTGAGGATGCCGCTGCCATTGATGTTGGCGTTGATGGTCGCCGTCACGCCCGGATCGACGCGCAACGACGTGGTGCCGCCAGTGCCGTTGACCGCCGTGAGTTGCCCCGCCGCGCCGTTAACCACGTTGTAGCCGTCGGTGAGGAATTGCATGCCGGTAAACGCTTGTGTGCCGTTCACCGTCACCGTGCCGGCGGTGCCCTGGAATACTGCGAAATCGCCGGCCCATGGTTGGTTGACCAGACCGTTGGCATCGGTCCAGTTGGTGCCGACCGCATTCCACGTACCGCTGCCACCATCGACCACGCCGTTGGCAATGGTCTGGCTGCCGTCCCAGTAACGGATGTTGACGTTCGGTGCCGACACTTGAATGTTGATCTGATTGGCCACGCCGGTCTGTACCACCAGATCGCCGAGGCCGTAACCGACCGGCACGCTGGCGACATCCAGCCCCAGATCGGTCAGGGCGCCGGCGTAGTTGAACAGGCGATACACGCCGACACCGAAACCGCCAGCATCGGTGACGTTGAGATTGCCGTTGAGCGTGAGGTTGCCGCCGACATTCATCAGCGAGGTGGTCGACGGTGTTGCCAACGCCACATCGACATTGCTGCCGGCCGCGAGAGTCAACGCACTGGCAGACAGTTGGTTGCCCGACGACAAGGCCAGATGCCCGCCGCTGTTAACGTTCACCGATCCAATCGCCGAGCCGGTACCGGTCAGCGTGCCGCCGGTATTCACATTGACCTGCGCACTGGCCAGCGAACCGCTGATATCGACGGTACCGCCATTGATCGCGGTGTTGCCGGTAATGCCATTGATGCCGGTGAGGTTCAAGGTGCCGGTGCCGATTTTAACCAGGCCACCGCTGCCGCTGAGATCGCCATCGAAGGTGCTGGTGACGTTGCCGCTGCCGACGGTCAGCAGGTTGCTGCCGGTCAGTTGCACACTGCCGCTGCCCGTCAGCGCACCGAGGCTGGCGTTGCTGCCCAGATTGAGTCCGGCGCCGGCGCTGATGTTGACCCCGGAGGTGTTGCCCAAGGCGTTGTTGTTGAGCGCGGTGACGCTGCCGGAGACGATGTTCAGCGCGCCGGTGAAGGTGTTGTTGCCAGCCAGGGCCAGGTCCGACAGACCGTTTTTGGTCAGGCTGCCGGCACCGTCGATGATGCCGTTCAAACTCAAATCATTGTTGCCGGCGACGGTCAATCCAGCGTTCAGCGTGATCGCGTTGCCAATGCCGAACGAAGCGCTGTTATCCAGCGTCGCCGCGCCGCCGACGATCAATGCGCCGCTGCCCAAACCGTTGGCATTGCCCAGGGTCAGCGTGCCGGCGTTGAGCGTGGTGCCGCCGCTGAAGCTGTTGTTGCCGTTGAGGGTCAGGTTGGCCGCGCCGCTCTTGATCAACTGGCCAGTGCCGCTGGTGACACCGCCGAGGGTAAGGTTCTGCGTGCCGCCCACAGTCAGTGCGGCGTTCAGGGCGACGGCATTGTTGAGGCTGACCAGCGGCGAGTTGCTGTCGAGTGTCGCCGCGCCGGCAACGGTCAATGCACCGGAACCGAGGGCCGAACTGTTGCCGACAGTCAGGGTGCCGGCATTCAGCGTGGTGCCACCGAGGTAGTTGTTGGCGGCATTGAGAATCAGATTGGCCGCGCCGTTTTTCACCAGACTGCCGGCGCCGCTGACCAGGCCGGTCAGGGTCATGTTCGCCGTGCCGGCGATGTTCAAGGCACCGGCGAGTGCCACGGCATTGTTCAGGCTGACGGCCGTGTTGGCGTCCAGCGTGGTGTTGGCCGCCGCGTTCAACGTACCGGAGCCCAACGCATTGTTGCTGCCGACAATCAGTTTGCCGGTGTTCAACGCGGTGTTGCCAAAATAAGTATTGGCGCCGTTGAGGATCAGGTCGGCAGCGCCGTTCTTGGTCAGCCCACCGATTCCGGCGACCACGCCACCGAGGGTCAACGCGTTGGTGCCACCCAGGGTCAGGGTGCCGCCGAGATTGACATTGTTGGCCAACGTTGCGGCGGTACTGGCATCCAGTGAGGTGCCGTTCGAGGCGTTGAGTGCGCCGGTACCGATTGCAGTGTTGGAGCCGACCACCAGCGAACCGGCGTTCAGCGCGGTGGTGCCGGTGTAGGTGTTATTCCCGGTAAGCGTGAGACTCGATGCACCGGTCTTGATCAGGCCATTGCTGCCACTGATCACCCCGCCGAGGGTCAGCGCGTTGGCGCCGCCGGCGGTGAGGTTGGCGTTGAGAATCACGTTGTTGCTCAGGGTCACGGCGGAGCTGCTGTTGAGCGTGCCCGCACCTTCCACCGACAACGCGCCGGTGCCCAATGCGGCGCCGTTGCCGACGGTCAGGCTGCCGGCATTCAGCGTGGTGCCACCGCTGTATGTATTGGTGCCGGTCAGAGTGAGATTGGCGGCGCCGTTTTTCACCAGTTGGCTGGCGCCGCTGATCACCCCGCCGAGGGTCAGCGCGTTACTACCGCCGATCCCCAGGCTGTTGTTGAGGATGACGGCGTTGTTCAGGGTCACCGCCGCATTACTGTCCAGGGTAGCTACACCGCCCACGGTGATGTTGCCGCTACCCAGCGCCGCGTTGGCGCCTGCGGTGATCGTACCGGCGTTCAGCGCAATGGCACCGAGAAAGGTGTTGGCGCCGTTGAGAATCAGGTTGGCCGCGCCGTTTTTGGTCAGCCCGCCGCTACCGCTGACGATGCCGCCGAGGGTCAGGTTGGCGCTGCCGCCGACGTTCAGATTGCCGCCGAGCGAGACCGCGTTGGTCAGTGCGACTGCGGTGCTGGCGTCGAGCGTGGTGCCCGCCGCCGTGGTCAGCGCGCCAGTGCCGAGCGCGGTGTTGGAGCCGACAATCAGCGTGCCGGCATTCAGTGCGGTGCCGCCGGAGAAGGTGTTGTTGCCGCTGAGGCTCAGGTTCGCCGTGCCGCTCTTGATCAGGTTGCCGGCGCCGCTGACGACGCCGCTCAAGCCCAATGCCTGGGTGCCGCCAATGGTCACGCCGCCGGCCAGTGCGACGGCATTCGCCAGTGTCACCGCAGCAGTCGCATCCAGCACAGTGCCGGCCGCCGCACTCAGTGCGCCGGTACCCAGCGCGGTGTTGCTGCCAACGAACAACGTGCCGGCATTGAGGGCGGTGTTGCCTGAGTTGCTGTTGTTGCCGGTCAGGGTCAGGCTGGCGGTGCCGCTTTTGGTGATGCCGCCGGTGCCGCTCAACACGCCGCCGAGGGTCAGCGCATTGCTGCCGAGCACGTTGAGCGCGCCGGTCATGCCGATGTTATTGGCCAGCGTCACGTTGGCGGTGCTGTCGAGGCTGGTGCCGGCGGCGGTGTTCAGCGCACCGCTGCCCAGCGAGTTGTTATTGGTCACCAGCAGGCTGCCGGCACTGAGTGTGGTGGTGCCGGTGAAACCGGAGTTGGCGCCGCTGAGGGTCAGGCTGCCGCTGCCGGTTTTGGTCAGGCCGCTGCTGCCGCTGATCAAGCCGCCGAGCGTCAGTGCGCCAGTGCCGCCGGCGGTCAATGTGCCGCCGAGGCTGATGGCGTTGGCGAGGCTGATCGTGCCCGGCGCGCTCAAGGTTGTCGCGCCGGTGACGTTGAGGGTGCCGGTGCTGAACGCCTGATTGTTGCTGACCTGCACGGTGCCGCCATTGAGCGTGGTGTTGCCCAGATAGGTGTTGGCAGCGCTGAGGTTCAACTGGCTGGCGTCGAGTTTGGTCAGGCCACCGCTGCCGGAAATCACCCCGCTCAGCGTGGTCGCGTTAGTGCCTTGCACCGTCACGCCGCCAGCGCCGAGGGAGATCAGGTTGCTGATGTTCAACCCGGCATTACTGGCCTGCAGAATCCCGCCGTTGGACGTGAGCACGCCGCTGCCGAAGGTGGCGTTGTTGTTGAAATTGGCGATACCGCCGTTGAGCGTGGTCGCACCGCTGACCAGTGGCCCCTGCAAGGTCCAGGTGCCGCTGTTGAGGGTCAGGTTGTTGAAGTTGACGTAGGTGGCGCTCGACGCCGTGCCAGTCCCGGTGATACCGCCGCCGACGCCGGCCGGGTTTTGCAGGATCAGACTGTTGGTGCCGCCCAAACCACCATCGACCGTGCCGGTCGGAGCGAACGTCAGGTTGATGTTGATCAGGCCGCCAAGCCCGACACTGACTTGCACGCCGTCACCGACCTGCACCGAAGAACCGGTCACCGCGGTGAAGGTGTTGGTGCTCCCCGCGCCCATCGACACACCGCCGGTAATCGCACCGGCGTTGGTGAAGGTGTTGCCCGCCGCTGAGGTTTCGAAGGCAATACGGCCGTTGATCACACCGGTGTTGCTGTTGGTCATGTGGACCTGCGAGCCACCGTAGACGCCGATCACCGGAGTATCGGCCAGGGTGATGCCACCGATCGAGAGTCCGGTCGAAGTGATGGTGCCGTTGTTGGTGAGGGTGGTGGTGCCGGCAGCGGCGTTGTTCACCGCGATGGCCAGGCCATTGACGCTGGTCAGGTTAAGCCCAAGCAACATGCCGGTACCGCGCATGATCGCGCCCGTATTGTTGAGCACATTGACCGTGCTGGTCGCGCCGTTCCCGATAAATGCACCGCCGCTCAACACCGATATCAGCCCAAGGACTGCCGGATCCATGATGCCGGAGTTGTTCAGGGTGATGCCGACCCCCGTCAGATCCATGACATGCCCGCCAAGGGTCGCGTTCATCTGCGCGCCGCTGTTGACGTTGACCGTCAGGTTGTTCGTGGCACTGGCGAAGTCGTTGGGAACCAGTGGCAGTGGCGGCACCCCCGTACACGTCACGATTGAACCGGCCGTGGAGCATGTGGCCAGCGCAGGGGCACTGATCCCGCCGAACAGCAGCCCGGCGACGCTCAGATGCACAGCAAGGGAAAGAGGGGAAAAACGCGAAACGAGGGCGACACCAAACCTTGCTTCCACGGGCTACTCCTTGTCGTGGCCAATTTCTTCCTTGAAGGCGTGCAAAGCCGTGCTTATTCCACACGCGAATCAAGACTGCGACGGTCATCACAAAACCGTTGATTGGGGACAAAGCTAGTAGACGCCCGGCAATGGGGCACGGATTAAATGGTGTTAATACTTTAATACTAGAGGCGTCTGGAATAAGCGTTTCAGCCCGTATCCATGGGGCTCCAACCCGCCGCAGCCACCTGTAGGAGTGAGCCTGCTCGCGATAGCGGAGTGTCAGTTAACGGATACTTTTCTGACACACCGCCATCGCGAGCAGGCTCACTCCTACAGGGGTTTTGCGGTAATCAGGTATTGCTGATCAGTCCGTCAGTTAAATTTGCGAATTCATCGATATTTCATGGCATTGAAAAAACTGGTACGCCTTGTGCAAACGTTTGCGTAACGTCAATCTCAAGGTTTTCGTAACAAAACCGTACAAGCCCACGGAACACGGGCCTCGATCCGCAAAAAAGGACTTTGAATGCACACCGCATCCCCCTTTCGCGCACCGTTTGCGCGCACGTTTGCTGTTTCCTTGCTTCTTGCTGGCGTTACCGGACTTCTCAGCGCCAGCGCTTTCGCTCAGCCCGCGCTGCCGGAAGAATCCGCCCAGGGCGAAGCCCTCAGCCCGGAAGCCAGCCCGCCGAAAAAAGGCGAATACCTGTCGGACTGGTACAACCAGGATCTGATGCTGATCGGCAGCAAAGACATCAGTTTCGGCCCGCAGCCGTCCGACGACATCTACCTGGAATACGAGTACTTCGGTCGCAAGGGTCCGTTCGAACTGTACGGCTACATCGACGTGCCGAAAATCTTCAACATCGGCAACAGCCACGACAAAGGTGTCTGGGATCACGGCTCGCCGCTGTTCATGGAACACGAACCGCGTATCTCCATCGACTACCTCGCCGGCCGCAGCCTGGCCATCGGCCCGTTCAAGGAATGGTACGTCGCGTTCGACTGGATCTACGACCACGGCAGCCGCAAAGAGAACCGCGCCAACACGCTGTACAGCGGTTTCGGTACCGACATCGACACCCACTCGCGGGTCAATCTGTCGGCCAACCTCTACGGCCGTTACCAGTGGGAAAACTACGGCGCGAGCAACGAGTATTCGTGGGACGGCTACCGCGCCCAGCTCAAGTACATCGTGCCCATCGACAAATTCAGCAACGGCGCTTCGCTGACCTACATCGGCTTCACCAACTTCGATTTCGGCTCCGACATCCACAAGGACAACCCGGCACGCACCGCCAATGCGACGGTGGCGACCAACGTCTTGCTCTACTCGTTCACCCATTTGCGCTTCACCCTGGTCGGGCGTTATTTCCACAACGGCGGCAACTGGGAGGACGGCAGCGAGCTGAACTTCGGCGACGGTGATTTCCGCGCACGTTCCAATGGCTGGGGTTACTACGCCGGTGTCGGTTATCAGTTCTGATTTTCAGGAGGTTTCATGCAAGCAATCACACGTCTGACCCTGGCCGGTCTGGCCCTGCTCTCTTCTACCGCCGGGGCGGCCGAGGCACCGATTCAACCGAAGGTAGTGCTGATCACCATGTTCGCCCCCGAGGCGCAAAACTGGATTGATCGTCTGCAGCTGAAGCAGGAAATCCGCGTACCGGGTCTGTCCGCCGAGTACCCGAACATCCGCTGCAATGCGCAGCAGGTGTGCCTGTTGACCACTGGCATGGGCCAGACCAACGCCGCCGCCTCGACGCTCGCACTGGCGTTGTCGCCGAAATTCGACTTGCGTAAAAGCTATTTCCTGATCGCTGGTATCGCCGGGATCAGCCCGAAACACGGGACCATCGGCACCGCCGCATGGGCGCATTATCTGGTGGAATTCGGCACGCAGTGGGAGATCGATTCACGCGATGCACCGTCGACCTGGCCGACCGGTTATCTGGGCATCAACAGCAAAAGCCCGAACGAAAAACCGCCGCTGGACTACAAGACTGAAGTGTTCGAACTGAACGCGAAACTGCAAGACAAAGCCTTCGCCCTCAGCCACAAGGTCGAACTGAGCGAGAGCAAGGAATCGGCGGCGTGGCGCCTGAAATATCCGTCGGCGCCGGCCAATCAGCCACCCGTCGTTACCCGTTGCGACACACTGGCCGGCAACACCTGGTTTTCCGGCACGCGCCTGAGCGAACGGGCCGAGGTCTGGACCAGACTGCTGACCGACAACAAGGGCGAATATTGCACGACGCAGCAGGAAGACAACTCGACCTATGAGGCGCTATTGCGCGCCAGTCGTGAAGGGCTGGTGGATGTACAGCGCCTGGCGGTGGTGCGCGCCGGCTCCGATTTCGACCGCCCTGAACCGGGCGGCAGTGAGGTAGATAACTTGCTCAAATATGCTGACCAAGGTGGATTTGTGCCGGCGCTGGAAAACCTTTATCGCGCAGGGAATCCGCTGGTGCAGGACATCCTCAAGCACTGGTCGGCCTGGGAAAACGGCGTTCCCGCCCCTTAAGACCAACACAAATCCCTGTGGGAGCTGGCTTGCCAGCGATGGCGGCGGAACAGGCGAGGAATTACTGCCTGGACTGACGCTATCGCTGGCAAGCCAGCTCCCACAGGTTTTAGGGTTTTAAGGAGATCTTGGTGGGTCAGGGAATGAGGATGACTTTGTCACCGCCACCCTGATTCACCTCGGCGTAACGTGCCAGGCCGTCGGCCAAAGGCGACTCGACCAACCCCTCCGGCAGCGGCAGCAAGCCTTCATCGAAGAACCGCCCGAATTGCTCCAGCATCGCCGCGCAGGCGGCAACGCCGTACAACAGCGAATTGATCCCGACCACCGAACCACCCTTGCGGTACAGCGCCAGTGCCGGCAGTTGTACCTGTCCGTCGACCGGTGCGGCGATGATTGCAATGCGTCCGAACGTGGCCAACGCCGCCACCGACGCTGGCAGCCAGAAACCGGTGGTGTCGAAGATCACATCGGCACCGTCGCGATATACCGCGTGGACCTGCGCACCGAGGTCTTCGGGTTTATCCAGTTGAATCGTCTGATAACCCTGCGCCTGCAAATCCTTGACCTGCTCGGGGCGTCGCGCTGCTGCCAGCAATTGCGCTCCGCGCACTTTCGCCAAGGCCAATGCTGCCGTCGCCACCGCGCCGCCGCCGATCACCAGCAAACGGGTTTCGGCGCTGACCAGACTGCGTTCCAGTGCATCCCATGCGGTGGTGTACGGCACGCCGAGGCTGGCGGCCTGGCTGAAACTCAAGTGCGAGGGTTTGTGCGCCACGCCATTGGCCGGCAGTTTGACGAATTGCGCGTGGGAACCGTCGGCAAAGAAACCCAGCTCACGACCGGTGCCCCAGACTTCCTGACCGATCAGCGCCTGCGGGCCTTCGACCACCACCCCGGCGAAATCCCGACCGGGGATGCGTGGCAACGTGGTGTAAGGAAAACGGCCGAGGACATTCTTCACGTCGCTGGGGTTGAGGCCGGCAGCCTTGATCTGCACCAGAATTTCGTCAGGGCCGGCCACCGGCGTCGGCACCTCGACGTAGCGCAGGGAGGACAGGTCGCCGGTTTTATCGAATTGCAGTGCTTTCATGGGGACATCCACCAAAGGAGAAAAGAAAATTCAGGACAACCAACCCGACACCAGTTGCCGGCCCATCGGCCACAACTGCTCACCGGCGAGCATGCCGAGCAAACCGACCAGCGCGATGGCCGGCGGCGCGGGCGAACGGAAGTCGAGCGCGCCATACAACAGGCCGACGCCCAGACCGATGGCCAGCGAAATCAGATAGTTCATGGGGAGCAACTCCGCCGCTTGAAGGAATGAGCAGAGTCTAGGGAATCGGGCGCGAAGGCATCGGCCAACGACTTCTGAATTTCGGCCAAATTCTCACCTGTAGGAGCTGCCGCAGGCTGCGATCTTTTGATGTTGATGTTAAAAAACAACATCAACAGATCGCAGCCTGCGGCAGCTCCTACACGCTTACGGTTTGGGTGGTGTTGAATTGTGAGGGGGCGACGCCCAGTTCGCGGCGGAACATGTCGCTGAAGCTGCTGGGGGAGTAGCCGAGTTCGCGGGCGATGACACTGACCGCCACGCCCTGAATCAATTCCGCCACCGCCGTCGCCAGTTGCACCTGGCGCCGCCATTCGGCAAAGCCCATGCCGAGGCCATCCTTGAACAACCGCGCCAACGTGCGCACGCTGGCCCCGGCATTTTCCGCGTGCTGCTCAAATGGAATCTCCAGCGACGGCGCCGCCATCACCGCCTGACACAGATTCATCAGACGCCGATCGGAGTCATCCGGCAGCGGGATCTTCAACTGCGAACGCCGTGCGCGTTTCAGCTCCAGCAACGCGAGGCCGACCAACGCCTCGTAATAGGCCGGCTCGCCACTGTCGCCCTGCTCCACCAGCCCGACGATCAACTCGCGCAGCAAACCACCGACTTCAATCACCTGCACGGTCTGATCCAGCGTCGCCGCCAGCGCCGGGCGCAAGTAGATATTGCGCATCTGCAGATCCGAGACCACACGAATCCCGTGTGGCACACCGGGCGGCAACCACACCGCACGCTGCGGCGGCACCACCAGCGCTTCATGCGGCGTCTCGACCCACATCACCCCGCTCATCGCATACAGCAACTGCCCCCAGACATGCTCATGCGGTTCGATGAACAAGCCACGCGGATAGGTCCGCGCCACACGTTGCACGGGCACATCGGTGTCACTCAGATCGGGGGGCGCGGCGAGGGCCATGGCGAGCATTCATTGGGGTTGGCGGAGACAGCATGGTAACCAGTGCATCGATGCGTCGCCAATGATAGATACCGTCGGACAATCCGAATGAATTTTCCCGTGGCGCCGCGATCCTTCTATTACCACAGGGAGGAATACGGGCTTTATGAACAACGCAAAACTCTACGTCATCGAATACACCCTTCACGGCGCCGCCAAGTCGTTCATTATCCGCTCGGACAAAATGGACAACGCCGAGGCTTGGCACTGGGCGAGCTGCGACGCCGGCGTCGGGCGAATCCCGCGATTTGGCCGGGAAAAGGTGCAGAAAACCAGCAAACCGATGGCGGAAAAATTCGGCGTCGAAAATGTCGTGTGGCGACCGACCAGCTAAGCTTTGCGCAGCGATCGGCAACATTCGGGGGAATGCACAATGAGCAACATCTGCAGCGCGGCGCATCTGGACTACGGCCTCGACACGCTCTTTGGGCGGATTACCAAAAGCGTGGATTGTCGCGTGGGTCTGGAAGCGGTCGAAGATGATCCGTTTCGTTTCGCGCTGAGAGTCCCCGCGCCGTTACCCGAGGATCTCGATCAGGCGCAGACCGTGGTGGTCAGGGTTGAAGGCCGACGGCTGCAAGGGACGGTGCGGCATACCGAGCGCATGGATGATGCGAGTTTGAAACTGGAAGTGGAGCCTGATTAGGCTCCACTTTTTTTGTGGCCGCGGTTATTTGGGATGCGCGCAATGGCAGCCCTTGCTTGAGCACTCTTCGCCACTCTTGTGGTGGTGCGCGCAGGCTTCGCAACAATAGTGTTTACCGTGCACGGCGTAGGCATGTTCGCCTTCCTTGATGGTGCACTTGCACCCGGGGCAATCGCATTTTCTATCAGGCATGGAACAGACTCCTTTTTGGGTGGTTGTCTGAGGCTTTATAGGCAAGCCTTGATAACCAGTGTAGGAGCTGCCGCAGGCTGCGATCTTTTGATTTTGTTTGGGATTTGGATTGGGATTGGGATTGGATTGAGATTGGGGATTGGATTGGGTTTGGGGGCATATCCGTTGCTGCGGGTGCTGCCGCTGACGGTTTCGCTCTTACAGCGACTCACTTTTCCAAACGCCGAAAAGTAAGCAAAAGGCTTTGCCCCGGCGTACGGCACTTCGCTGAGGCTCAGTGTTCCCTCGCTACGGTGTCCATCCGGGGGCATCGCCTACGGTTTGCTTCGCTGCACCTCCTCTCGATGTATGCGGCTGCGCCGCACGGCGCTGCGCGCCTACCCCCGGATGAACACCTACGCTCGGCCTGCCGAAGGGGCAAAAGATCAAAAGCCAAAGCAAGATCAAGAGCCAGAGCCAGAGCCAGATCAAGAGCCCCTCACCCTAGCCCTCCCGAAACGTCGGACCGCCCGTAGGGAGAGGGGACTGACGGCGTGGACTGGAAGAGATACGCCGACGTGCGATTCCGTGTTGAACTCAGGCTTTGAAAAGCCCAAAAATCGGCTCCCTCTCCCTCGGGAGAGGGCTGGGGTGAGGGGCAGCAACAACGCAAATCAAAAGCCGAACACCCACGCTCTTCACCACTCAATAGGCCGAGTGTCAGCTCGCCTGCTCCTGATCTTGATCCACGGGCGACGTCGGAAGGCTGAGTGGAGGGATTGATCCGGGGGTGGGAGCGCGGCGACCGTTTGGCGCAGCCAAACCCATCGAGAGGAGGTGCAGCGCAGCAAACCGTAGGCGATGCCCCCCCGAAAATAAAATCACCCAGCCGAACGCGAACTCCGATACATAAACACCAAAGCCAACCCCAGACACCCCATCGCCAAAACCCGACTCGAAGAAAGCTCAATCGCCGGATTCCCCAACCAGCCAAAGTTATCAATCAACATGCCCATCCCCAACTGCCCGACAATCACCGCCACAGTAGCCACAGCCGTCCCCACCACTGGCACCGCACCCACCATCACCATCATGTAAACCACCCCGAACAACGCCCCTGTCAGCTGCCACTTCGGCACATCCAACAGACTCACCGCCTGCGCCGGTTCAAAAAACAAAATCAACAACCCGGTCACCACCGCACCCACCGCAAACGTCAGCAAACTACTGCGCAACACCCCGACGGTCTCGCCCAGACGCCCATTGATCGCCGCCTGCACACTCAACACCGCACCGGCCAACACCACCACCGCCAACAAAATAACCAGACCCATCACTCACCCCCGCGCAATCAGAACCAACGCCACCACAATCAACCCCAACGCCAGCCAACGCTCAGCATTGACCTTCTTGCGCGCCGCGCCGAACCAGCCAAAGTGGTCGATCAGCACACTCTTGCCGACCTGCCCGGAGAGGATCGCAATCATCGTCATCGCAATGCCGATATGCGGCGTCGCCAACGTCAACACCACGACATACATCGGCCCGAGAAATCCGCCGATCAACTGCCAGCGCGGCAACGTGTTCAGCGCCGGGCCTTTTTGCGGACCGGCGAACAGCAGCAGCAAAAACAGGATCGCCGAGCCCACGCCAAAGATGCTCAACGTCGCCCACAGATGCCCGACCTGCACACCCAACGGCCCGAGCAACCCCGCCTCCACCGACAAGCCCATGCCCGCCAGGATCACCAGCGGCAGGAGCAACAAGCGCAACCACGACCGCGCCACCGGCGCCGCGACAGCGCCTTCATCCAACGTCTGCATAACTCAACTTCCACGCAAGTAATCGATGGCGCGGATTATCGGCTGGCGTCGCTGTGCGATAAATGGGAGCATCCGGACAACACTTTTGCGCAATACGCACAGCAGGACAGATCATGCACGGGCTCAACGAACTCGGATTCAAAGCGCTAAGGCTGTTTGTGGCGGTGCTCGACCATGGCAGTTTTTCCGAAGTCGCTCGCCGCGAGGGCGTGGCGCCCTCTTCGATTTCCCGGCAGATTCAATTGATGGAGCAAGCGCTGAACCAGCAATTGCTCTACCGCCACACCCGCGCCGTGAGCCCGACCGAAGCCGGGCGCCTGCTCGGTCATCACGCGCGACTGCTGCTGGTGCAACTGGAGGAAGCCGGGCAAGCCTTGCAGGAACAGCAAAGCGAACCCACCGGCCTGGTGCGAATCAACGCCCCGGTGGTGTTCGGCCAGCGTCATTTGACGCCGTGGCTGGGCCAGTTGTGCGCGCGCTATCCAAAGCTGCAACTGGATATCCAGCAGACCGACCATTACGTCGATCCCTTGCAGGAAGGTGCAGATCTGCTGTTTCGCATCGGCCCGCTGCACGATTCGAGCATGCAGGCGCGGATTCTGGCGCCGCATCGCTTTCAGGTCGCGGCCAGCCCAGCGTATCTCAAGCGCCACGGCGCACCGCAACATCCCGAGGATCTCGCGCAGCATCAATGCCTGGCCTATAAGGGTGCGACGGGGCAGCAACGCTGGTTTTTCCGTCGTGACGGGGAGGATTGGACGCCCTACTCGGTTAAAGGTCCGATCACCGGCAACCATGCCGACACGCTGACGCAAGCCGCCGAACAAGGGTTGGGGCTGGTGATGTTTCCGTCATGGCTGATTGGTGAAGCGGTGCGCGAAGGCACGCTGGTGCCGGTGCTGCGGGAGTATCAGGTGTCGAACAGCCTGGAACCGCAGCAGATCGCGGTGCTCTGGCCGGGGAGTCGACGGTTGTCGGTGAAGGTGCGCACGGTGATCGACTTCTTCATCGAATGCTTCGGGGAAGTGCCCTACTGGGACAGGCCTTGATTTCCAATGTAGGAGCTGCCGCAGGCTGCGATCTTTTGATCTGGTTTTTAACAATCAAGATCAAAAGATCGCAGCCTGCGGCAGCTCCTACATAGGGTCTTAAATGCGGAACTGGCCGACCAGTTTGCCCAGGCGCTGGCCGAGGTCTGCGAGGCTGCGCGATGTCTGTGCACCCAACTGGGTTTCATCGGCAACGTTATCCACCGCCACCGCGATCTGATGCACGCTGCGGTTGATCTCTTCGGCCACCGCCGTTTGTTCCTCGGCCGCACTGGCGATCTGCGCGTTCATCGAGTTGATCGTCGCAATCAGCTCGGCCATCGCATCCAGCGATGCACCGGCCTGATTGGCCTGTTGCGAAGTGCCGTCACCGGCCTCGCTGGAACGACGCATCGCCTCGACTGCCTGCTGGGTGCCCGCCTGCAAGCGATCGATCATCCCCTGAATTTCCTGCGTGCTGATCTGTGTGCGACTGGCCAATGCGCGCACTTCATCCGCCACCACGGCAAACCCGCGACCGGCCTCACCGGCGCGCGCTGCCTCGATCGCCGCGTTCAATGCCAGCAGGTTGGTCTGTTCGGCAATCGAGCGAATCACCCCAAGCACGCCGACAATCGAGGTCACGTCCTGCTGCAGACTGTCGAGCGACACGCCGCTGCTGCGGATGTCATCGACCAGCGCATGAATCTGCTTGATGCTGCCAGCCACCACGCGCTTGGCGCTCTGGCCTTCCTCATCGGTCTGCTGGGCGGCGACGGCGGCGTTCTGCGCGCTCTTCGCCACTTCCTGCGCGGCCGCGGACATTTCGTTGATCGCCGTGGCGACCTGATCGGTCTCGTGACGCTGACGTTCCATTGCCTGATCCGAACGCTGGGCCTGATCGGACACCTGCGTGACCAGACCAGTCAGTTGCGTGGTCATCTCGGTGATCTGCCGCACCAGGCCATGGATCTTGTCGACGAAACGGTTGAACGAGCCGGCCAGTTCACCGAGTTCATCCTGGCTGGTGATGTTCAGCCGACGCGTGAGGTCGCCCTCACCCGCCGCGATGTCGTCAAGGTTGGCCTTCATCAAATTCAGCGGACGTAAAATGGTGTTGGCCAGCAACATCCCCGCTGCCGCAATCACCAGCAGCACCACCACCGCGACGCCAACGATGCTCAGCACCACGCCTTGCATGCGTTCCTGCACCTGCGCTTCAACCAGCGCCACTTGCGCTTCGATGCCATCGAGGTTGACCGACGTACCGACCGCCATGTCCCACTTGGCCAGGTATTCGGTGTAGCCGAGTTTCGGCACCAACACCTGCGCATTGCCCGGCAGCGGCGAGCTGTATTGCAGATAGTGCGTGCCGTCCTTCGCCACACTCACCAGACCACGGTTGACGTAGACGCCGTTCGGGTCGCGATTGTCCTTGAAGCTTTTGCCCACGCCTTCGGGGTCGTTGGCCTTGAACAGGCGCACGGTCTCGGAGTCGTAGCCGAAGAAGTAACCGTCCTTGCCGTAACGAATGCCCGAGAGCAATTTGATCGCCTGCGCGCGCGCCTCGGCATCACCGGGAGCAGCAGCGTCGTACAGCGGTTTGATCGTGGTCATGGCCACGGCGACGTAACTTTGCAGGGTCGCTTTGGCATCGCCGAGCAAGCGTTCGCGGGTCTGCTCGACCTCTGTGTGCGCCTGTTCCTGGAGGATGAACAGTGTGGTCAGACTGATGACCAACGCAAAGAGCAATACCGGAAGAACGGCGAGGGAGAGGACTTTAGCCTTGAGGCTCAGGCGCATTGTGGGGCTCACTCTTTTGGTTTTATTGGCGTGGTTAAAGGCTTTAACGGCACGCAAAAGCAAAAGTTGAACCCGCAAAAAAAGATCGCAGCCTTCGGCAGCTCCTACATTGATCTCTGTAGGAGCTGCCGAAGGCTGCGATCTTTTGATCTTCAGAGGCTAAATCACAACACCATCGCGGCCACCCAGCCGAACGCCAGCAGCGGCAGATTGTAATGCAGGAACGTCGGCACCACGGTGTCCCAGATGTGGTGATGCTGACCGTCGATGTTCAAGCCAGAGGTCGGGCCGAGGGTCGAATCCGAGGCCGGTGAACCGGCGTCTCCCAACGCACCGGCGGTACCGACGATGCACACGATAGCGATCGGGCTGAAGCCCAGTTGCACGCACAGCGGCACAAAAATCGCCGCCAGAATCGGCACGGTGGAAAACGACGAACCGATGCCCATGGTCACCAGCAACCCGACCAGCAACATCAACAGCGCGCCGATGCCCTTGCTGTGATTGATCCACGACGCCGACGACTCGACCAGCGTCTGCACCTCTCCGGTCGCCTTCATCACTTCGGCAAAACCGGACGCGGCGATCATGATGAAGCCGATCATCGCCATCATCTTCATGCCTTCGGTGAACAGGTCATCCGTCTCGCGCCACTTCACAATGCCCGACACCGAGAAGATCAGGAACCCGACCAGCGCCCCGATAATCATCGAGTCCAGCAACAGTTGCACAATGAACGCGGCGGCAATCGCCACACCGGCAATCATCAGGCTCATCGGGTTGTACTGCACCGCCACTTGCTCGACCTGCTCGATCTTCGCCAGGTCGTAGACGCGCCGTTTGCGATAGCTGACGAACGCCATCGCCAACCCGAAGACCATGCCCAACGCCGGAATGCCCATGGCGTGGGTGACATTGATGCCACTGATGTCGACGCCGCTGCGCGCAACATTGGCCAACAAAATCTCATTGAGAAAGATGTTACCGAAGCCTACCGGGAGGAACATGTACGGAGTGATCAGACCGAACGTCATCACACAGGCGATCAAACGGCGATCGAGTTGCAGCTTGGTCAGTACATATAAAAGCGGCGGCACCAGCAGCGGAATGAAGGCGATATGGATCGGCAGAATATTCTGCGAAGCGATCGCCACCACCCACAGCAGGCCGATCAGCAGCCATTTGACGCTGTCGCCGCCGCTCGAATGCTGGCGATCAACCATCGCCAGGGCCTTGTCCGCCAGCGCATGGGCCAGGCCGGACTTGGCAATCGCCACGGCGAAAGCGCCCAACAACGCGTAGGACAACGCCACGGTCGCCCCGCCACCCAGACCGCTGTTGAACGCCTTG
The DNA here is from genome assembly GCF_900182985.1 of Pseudomonas helmanticensis. Classification (NCBI taxonomy): domain Bacteria; kingdom Pseudomonadati; phylum Pseudomonadota; class Gammaproteobacteria; order Pseudomonadales; family Pseudomonadaceae; genus Pseudomonas; species Pseudomonas helmanticensis. The sequence goes on from NZ_FXUY01000001.1 coordinate 2,103,098, forward strand.
AGCGTGGCGTCGATGCCCAGGCCACCGGTCAAACCACCGACCAGCGCGCCCACGATCAGGGCGATCACCACGTGCACGCGGGACAGGCTGAGCACCAGCATGACGCCGACCGCCGCTATGACTGCATTCATTTCACTACCTCAAAAAACACTGCGGTGGAAAACCGACCGCCAGACAGGATGAGTCCGCCAACGGATTACCGGCGGATTTGCAAAGAGGGTCTTATTAGAAGGGCGCGCACTGTGCCGCAGAGTGGCGGCGCTGTCAAAACATCCAAAGCTGTACCCACCCCCTGTGGCGAGGGGGCTGCCCCCGTCCGGCTGCGAAGCAGTCGTAAAACCAGACAACGAGGTTTCGCTGAATGAACGCGGGGGCGGCTTCGTCACCCAACGGGGGCAAGCCCCCTCGCCACAGGAATAGTAGTGCAACAGAGTATTCGCATCGAGCAGTGCGGCAATTGGTCATATTGTGTTTCAGGGATAAAGAAAGCCGAAACGCGGCCGTTACAGTGCAAAGTCTCAGATATTTATCGAATAAGGACGTCTCCATGTCGCTCAGACAACTTTCCATCCAATGGAAAATCACCCTGCTCGCCGGCCTCTGCCTGGCCGGTATCGTGACCCTGTTGGTGGGTCTTTCGCTGTACCGCATGGAGCACAGTTCCGCACTGGTGAAAGCCTCCAGCATGGAGATGCTCACCGAGTCGGCGCAGGCGCGCATCGAGTCGCAAGGCGAAGTGCAAGCCGCCGGCATTCGTCAGCAATTCATGGACGCCTATCAATACGGTCACGGTTTCTCGCGGCAGGTGCTGTTCCTGCGCGAGCAGGCCGAGAAGCGCTTCCTCGATGCCTTCGACCTGCGCGAAGACATGACCCGTCAGGTCAAGTCCGCACTGCAAGCCAACCCGGACTTGCTCGGCCTGTCGCTGGTGTTCGAAGCCAACGCGCTGGACGGCAAGGACGAATTGTTTGCCGGCCAGGCCGAACTGGGCAGCAACGACAAGGGCCGTTTCGCCCTGTACTGGTCGCAACCGACCCCGGGCAAAGTCACTTCGATGGCGCTGCCGGAAAGCGACATGGCCGACACCAGCACCGGCCCTAGCGGTCAGGCCGCCAATGCCTGGTTCACCTGCCCGCGCACGACGCTCAAGCCGTGCGTGATCGAACCGTACTTCTATGTGATCGACGGCCAGAACGTGCTGATGACCAGCATCGTCTTCCCGCTGATGGTCAACGGCAAAGTCATCGCCTCGCTGTCGGTCGACATCAACCTCAACAGCCTGCAAGCGATCAGCCAGGGCGCAAGCAAAAAGCTCTATGACGGCCAGACCGCCGTGAGCATCGTCAGCCCTGCCGGCCTGCTCGCCGGGTACAGCCCGGACGCGAGCAAATTGAGCCAGCGTCTGGATGCCGTCGACAAGGTCAGCGGTGCTGAGCTGCTGAGCAAACTGGCGTCCAGCAGCAGTGTCAGCAGCCTGCACAGCAACGGCCAGTTGAAAGTGCTGTCGCCGTTCCAGCCGATTCCGGGCGGCCCGTCGTGGGGCGTGTTGCTCGATGTACCGGAGAAAGTCCTGGTCAGCCGTGCCGAAGCGCTTAAGCAACAACTGGACGCGAGCAATAATTCCGGCACGTTGATCGAGCTGAGCCTCGGCGTGCTGGCCGCATTGATCGGCCTGTTGCTGGTGTGGCTGATGGCGCGCAGCGTGACCAAGCCGATCCTCGGCGTGGCGCACATGCTCGAAGACATCGCCAGTGGCGAAGGCGATCTGACCCGCCGTCTGGCCTATGACAAAAAGGACGAACTCGGCCAGTTGGCCGGCTGGTTCAACCGTTTCCTCGACAAGTTGCAGCCGATCATCGCCGAGGTGAAACGCTCAGTGCAGGATGCGCGCAACACTGCCGATCAGTCCTCGGCCATCGCCGCGCAGACCAGCGCCGGTATGGAGCAGCAATACCGTCAGGTCGATCAGGTCGCCACCGCTTCTCACGAGATGAGTGCGACCGCGCAAGACGTTGCGCGCAGTGCCGCGCAAGCAGCCGAAGCCGCCAAGGATGCCGATCGCGCCACCCGTCAGGGCCTGACCGTGATCGATCGCACCACCGCCAGTATCGACACCCTCGCCGCCGACATGAGCGCGGCCATGGTGCAGGTCGAAGGGCTGGCGGCCAACAGCGAAAAAATCGGCGCGGTGCTGGAAACCATCCGCGCCATTGCCGAGCAGACCAACCTGCTGGCGCTCAACGCGGCGATCGAAGCGGCGCGTGCCGGGGAAGCCGGACGTGGTTTTGCCGTGGTCGCGGATGAAGTGCGCAACCTCGCCCGCCGTACGCAAGAGTCGGTAGAAGAAACCCGTCAGGTGATCGAGCAATTGCAGAGCGGCACGCAGGATGTGGTCGGCTCGATGGGCAACAGCCATCGTCAGGCCCAGGGCAGTGTCGAGCAGGTAGGTCAGGCGGTGACTGCACTGCGCCAGATCGGCGATGCGGTGACGGTGATCAGCGACATGAACCTGCAGATTGCCAGCGCCGCCGAAGAGCAGAGCGCGGTGGCCGAGGAGATCAATAACAACGTGGCGACGATTCGTGATGTGACGGAGTCATTGTCCGGTCAGGCGAATGAATCGGCGCGGGTCAGCCAGTCGCTGAACAGCCTGGCGAATCAGCAACAGAGTTTGATGGACCAGTTTCGCGTCTGACCCACACGACATGTAGGAGCTGTCGAGTGCAACGAGGCTGCGATCTTTTGATCTCGCTTTAAAGATCAAAAGATCGCAGCCTGCGGCAGCTCCTACAGGGGTGATTTGGCGGTTAGCGTTTGGGCAGGTTGATCAGCACTTTCAGGCCGCCCCACTCGCTTTCCTGCAACGACAATGTGCCACCCCACGTGTCGACGATGTCGCGCACAATCCCCAGCCCCAGGCCATGTCCGTGCGTCTGCTCATCCAGCCGCGTGCCGCGACTGAACACCTGAGTGCGCTGCTCTTCGGGAATTCCCGGGCCGTCATCCTCGACGCTCAAGGCAAAACCCTCAGCGCTTTCGACGACACTCAAACGCACCTCGGCATCCGCCCATTTGCAGGCGTTGTCCAGCAGGTTGCCCAGCAGTTCCAGCAAGTCTTCACGATCCCACGGCAATTGCAGCCCGGCCGGCGCGACATAACTCAACGCCAGATGCTCGCCATGAATCATGTTCAGCGTCGCCAGCAACCCCGGCAACTCGGCATCACAATCGAACAACGCCCCGGGCAGCGCATCACCGGACAAGCGTGCACGATTAAGCTCGCGATTGAGCCGCTGCTGCACCTGCTCCAGTTGTTCCTTGAGCAGTTTGCGCAGCTCGGGGTGGGCATCGAGTTTCTCGCTGGAGGCCAGACTCAACAACACCGCCAACGGCGTTTTCAGCGCATGGCCGAGATTGCCCAAGGCATTGCGTGAACGCTTGAGGCTGTCTTCGGTGTGCGCGAGCAAATGGTTGATCTGCGCCACCAACGGCTCCAGCTCCACCGGCACCTGATCGTCCAGTTGCGAACGCTGGCCCTGCTGCAATTGCGCGATCTGTTCGCGCGCCTTTTCCAGTGGGCGCAAGGCGCGCCGCACGGTCAAGCGCTGCAAGAACAGAATCAACAACAAAGCCGCCAGACCCAGCCCGAGGCCGATCTGACGCATGCGCTGGAAGCTCTCGTTAACCGGCGTGTAATCCTGCGCGACGCTGATCGAGATCGACTGGCCCAGGCGCCGATAGTCCGAACGCAGCACCAGCAACTGCTGGCCGTCCGGCCCCAGCTGCAGGTTGCTGTGCAGTCCGGGATGTTCCAGCAACGGCAGATCCTGATCCCACATGGAGCGCGAACGCCAATGGCTGTCGGCAAAATCGATACGGAAATAGTGCCCGGAAAACGGCCGCTGATAGGCCGGCGACAAATGCCGCTCATCCAGTTGCAAACCCTGCGGGCCACGCACCAGCGCCACCAGCAGGCTTTCGCTGTCGTTGCGCAACCCGGCTTCGAGGTAGCGCTGCAAACCCATTTCAAACAGCCACAAACTGGTTTGCGCCAGCACCAGACCGACGATCACCATGACGCTGATCAACCCCAGGCTCAAGCGGCGCTGGATCGACCTCACGAAGCTTGCCCGCCGAACAGGTAACCCTGGCCGCGACGGGTTTCGATCACGCTTTTGCCGAGCTTGCGGCGCAGGTGATTGACGTGGACTTCGAGGACGTTGGAGTCACGCTCGGTTTCACCGTCGTAGAGGTGTTCGGCGAGGTGGCTTTTCGACAGGATCTGCTCCGGGTGCAGCATGAAATAGCGCAGCAGGCGGAATTCGGCAGCGGTCAGCTGGATGTCGGCGCCATCGCGAACGACGCACTGGCGACCTTCATCCAGATGCAGTCCGGCAGCCTTCAGCGTCGGCTGATTGGCCTGGCCCTTGGAGCGGCGTAACAGCGACTGAATGCGCAACTGCAACTCTTCAGGGTGGAACGGTTTGGTCAGGTAATCGTCGGCACCGGCCTTCAGCCCTTCGATGCGCTCGGCCCAGGAATCGCGCGCGGTGAGGATCAACACCGGGATCGCCAGACCGCCGGCGCGCCATTGCGCCAGCACCTCAAGCCCAGGTACGCCGGGCAGGCCAAGGTCGAGAATGATCAGGTCATACGGCTCGCTGCTGCCCTGATACAGCGCGTCACGGCCGTCGGCCAGCCAATCGACTGCGTAGCCTTGGCGTTGCAGGGCGGCGAGCAATTCGTCGGCCAGCGGCACATGGTCTTCCACCAGAAGCAAACGCATCGGTCAATCTTCCTTGTCTTTCACAAGTTCGCCGGTATCGGCCCTCAGGTGCAGCTCGCGGGCCACGCCATCAACCGTCAGCAACTCGACTTCATAAATGTAGACGTCGTGCTTTTCTTCCAGCTCGACCTCCAGCAGTTTCGCGCCAGGGTAGCGATCCATGGCTTGTTGCAGCACTTGCTCCAGCGGCAGGATCACGCCCTGCTTGCGCAGATTGAGCGCTTCGTCCGGACCGAGGTCGCGGGCCAGCGCCGCCGAGCAGAAAATCACAAGCGCCAGCGCAGTGCGGCTGGTGGCGCGAACATTAACCTTCATTACGTATCCTGATGATTCTTGAGCACTTGCCCGCTGACCGCGTCCAATTCCAGATCCCATTCCAGCCCCTGCCGATCACGCACTTCGATCTGGTAGATGTACTTGCCGTACTGCTCTTCCAGCTCGGTGTCGGTGATGGTCGCGCCCGGGTGCCTGGCCAGCGCGGTCGCGTTGAGCTTCTCGAAGGACACGATAGTACCAGCGTCACGCAGACGCAGGGCTTCATCGGGACCCAGATCACGCGCATGGGCGAGGCTGGCGGTGAGGCCGACGATCGAGGCAATGGACAGGGCAGTCAGGGTTTTCATGGGTGTCTCCGTATTTTTATGTGTTGCATACGGCGGGCACCTTAGCGATTTGAACTTAACTGAAACTGAATTGCCATCATTGCTCAGCACTCCGCACGCCCAATGTAGGAGCTGCCGCAGGCTGCGATCTTTTGATCTTGTCTTTTAAAAACAACATCAAAAGATCGCAGCCTGCGGCAGCTCCTGCAGGATTTTGTAACATGTGCTTATAATTGTTCGCTTGCTAACGATCGAGACCGGTATGACTGCCATCCACATCAAGTTCCCCGCCCTCACCCTCAAGGCCGGCCCGCGCGCCATGGCGCGGATTCGCGCGCAAGGCTTGCACGCCGCCGACGTCGGCACCCTGCCCGGCGCGGCCGGTGGGCCGAAGGCGTTGGGCATTCAGGGGCTGGACTTGGCGTTGTTCGGTGAGTGGCTGCCGGCCGCACCACGCGAGCGTTCGCTGATCGGTGCGTCGGTCGGCTCCTGGCGTTTTGCGAGTGCCTGTCTGCCGGATGCCGCTGAAGGGATTCGCCGTCTCGGCCAGCTTTACGCCGAGCAGAATTTCAACAAGGGCGTGACCATGGCCGAGATCAGTCAGAGCTCGCAGCGCATGCTCAATGAGCTGCTCGACGGCCGCGACGCGAGCATCCTCAGCAACGCCGATTACCGCCTGAACATCATGGTGGTGAAAAGCCAGGGCCGCCTGGCCGACGACCATCGCGGTCGCCTCGGGCTGGCACTGGGTTCGGTGATCGCCGATAACCTGCGTGGGCGCGCACGGCTGTCGCGGCACTTCGAGCGACTGATCATCCACGATCCGCGCCTGGCGCCACCGGTGAATGCGCTGAATGACTTCCCGTCACGCTTCGTCGCCCTGAATGCCGCTAACTTGCGTCAGGCGCTATTGGCCTCGGGTTCGATCCCGATGGTCATGGAAGGCGTGCGTGATCTGCCGGGCGCCGGTGCCGGCACCTTTCGCGACGGTGGCTTGCTCGATTATCACCTCGACCTGCCCTACAGCGGCGACGGCATCGTGCTCTATCCGCACTTCACCGACCGGGTGATTCCCGGTTGGTTCGACAAGACCCTGCCGTGGCGCAAGGCCTCGGTGCAACGTTTGCAGGACGTGCTGTTGCTCGCGCCCTCGAAGGAATACCTGGCGCGCCTGCCCTACGGCAAACTGCCCGACCGAAATGACTTCAAACGCTTCATGGGCGATGCGCCGAGCCGGCAGAAATACTGGCACGCGGCGATGGACGAAAGCCGCCGCCTCGGCGACGAGTTCCTTGAACTGACTGCCAATGGTCGCCTCGCCGAGCGCTTGCTGACCCTTTAGTCAGCACGGCCAAACACAAGCTGGTAAACTCGCCGCCTGCCCGAATCGCTGCGGCGAACACCATCTGAACAGAGCCGAAAATACCGTGGAAATCTTCAAGGAATTTACTTTCGAATCCGCCCACCGCTTGCCGCACGTCCCGGACGGCCACAAGTGCGGGCGTCTGCACGGTCACTCGTTCAAAGTGGCGATTCACCTCAGCGGCGACCTCGATCCGCACACTGGCTGGATCCGTGATTTCTCTGAAATCAAGGCGATCTTCAAGCCGTTGTACGAGCGTCTGGACCACAACTACCTGAACGATATTCCTGGCCTGGAAAACCCGACCAGTGAAGTGCTGGCGAAATTCATCTGGAATGAATTGAAGCCACTGCTGCCGGAACTGAGCGCGATCCGTATTCACGAGACGTGCACCAGCGGCTGCATCTATCGCGGCGAATAACCCGCAAATCCCCCTGTAGGAGCTGCCGAAGGCTGCTCCTACAGGGGGACGGTTCAAGAACAGCCTTCACGGCTGTTTTTTTACGCCTATGCTTTTTGGCTCCCACCCGCCAAGAGGACAGGCCCATGACGAACTGGCTGCTGGATCAGGTCTTTGACTTCAACGGGCAACGAGTACGTTACGCCGTGCGCGGCGACGGACCGCCGCTGGTGTTCGTGCATGGCACGCCGTTTTCGTCGTACGTGTGGCACCGGATCGCCCCGCACTTTTTTGCCACACACCGCGTGCACTATTTTGATTTGCTCGGTTACGGACGCTCCGCGCAACCCGACGCCGACGTCTCCCTCGGCGTGCAGAACGTGCTGCTGGCACAACTGCTCGATCACTGGAATCTGGATTGCCCCGACGTCGTCGCCCACGACTTTGGTGGTGCCACGGCGCTGCGCACGCACCTGCTCAATGGCAAGGATTACCGCAGCCTGACGCTGATCGATCCGGTGGCGCTGACGCCATGGGGCTCGCCGTTCGTGCAACATGTGCGTCAGCATGAAGCGGCGTTCAGTGGCCTGCCCGATTACATCCAGCGCGCCATTGTGCCGACCTACATTCGCGGGGCGATTCATCGGGAGATTCCCGACGACGAACTCGCGCCCTACGTTGAGCCATGGCTGGGCGATCCCGGGCAAGCGGCGTTTTATCGACAGATTGCGCAGATGGATGAGCGCTATACCCGTGAGGCACAACCGTTGTATCCGAGCATCCGCTGCCCGGTACAGATTCTCTGGGGCGAAGACGATCAGTGGATTCCCATCGAGCGTGGCCGGGCGTTGCAGCAGATGATCCCGGGATCACAATTCCACCCGATTCCCAACGCCGGCCACCTCGTCCAGGAAGACGCCCCCGAAGCCATCGTCGCAGCCCTGATGCGTTTCCTCTAACCCACCACAAATCCCCTGTAGGAGCTGCCGAAGGCTGCGATCT